>CAYYYI010000144.1:0-4651 GCA_964475735.1 uncultured Anaerolineaceae bacterium | reverse complement strand
GTGAACGGCGCGGCCGCGGGCGCCGGCATGGACATGGCCAGCATGGCCGACATCCGCTTCGCTTCCACCTCCGCCAAGTTCGGCATGACCTACGTGCGCATGGGACTCATTCCCGGCGACGGCGGCTGCTATACGCTCCCCCGCATCGTCGGCACGGCGAAGGCGCTCGAACTCATCTGGTCGGGCGAGCTCATCTCGGCGCAGCAGGCCCTCGAAATCGGCTACGTTAGCGCCGTCTACGAGCCGGAGGAGCTCATGCCGCGCACGCTCGAATTCGCCGCGCGCATCGCCAAGGGCCCGGCGACCGCCATCCAGCTTTCGAAGAAGCTCGTCTACCGCTCGCAGAGCATCAGCTTCGACGAGCACCTCGACATGGCGCAGCTTGCCATGACCGTTGCCCAATCGACCGAGGACGCGAAGGAGGGCCCCCTGGCCTTCGTAGAGAAGCGCGAGCCACGTTTCAAGGGTTTCTGAGGCGGGCGATCATGCCTGCTCCAGGGCAGCGGGATAGCCATCCGTGAGCCTGACCCCTGCCAGGTAAGCCGCTATCCACCGGCCGGGGTGGACGGTAGGCTACGCGCATGACTCTCGAGATCGGCAAACCCGCTCCCCCGTTCGCCCTGCGCGACAGGAATCGCGAACAGGTCACCCTCGATTCGTTTCCGGACAGGCATCTCGTCCTGGCCTTCTACCCGCTGGCTTTCACAGGCGGCTGAACGAGCGAGATGACGGCCTTCCGGGACACCAACTACCGGTTCCAGAAGGCCAATGCCCAGGTCCTGGGCATCAGCGTCGATTCCTTCGCTGTCGCCGGTGAGTTCGCGGACAAGCTCGGGCTCGACTTCCCGCTGTTGAGCGACTTCCCGGCGAACCAGGCCGGTCGCGACTACGGTGTTTTCCTTGAGGCGGCTGGCGTCCACAACCGCACCACGATCGTCATCGATCGCGACCGCGTGGTGCGCGACGTGTATGTAGAGCCGCGCGACTTCGAGTCGCACGCCCGGCACGCGCTCGAAGTGCTGACCGCCATGGGCGAGGACACGAGCGAGTAGCGACGGCCGGGGCATTTCCCGCCCCGGCGTCCTATACTCGCCCTGCACCAACGCCCGAGGTCTTCCCATGCTCTTCCGCGACTCCCCCGAACACGCCGCCTTCCGCCAGGAGCTCCGAGATTTCCTCGCTGCGAACCTTGAAGGCGACTGGAGCATGCGCAACGACCGCGACCACATAGAAGGCCCGGATGCCAATTTCACCCGCCAGTTCCGCAAGAAGCTCGCTTCCAACGGTTGGCTCACCATGGGTTGGCCCAGGGACTTCGGCGGCCAGGGCGCCAGCTACCTGACGCAGACGGTCTACATGGAGGAGATGAGTTCCTCCGGGGCCCCGGGCGCCTACGACCAGGGTGTGTGGCTGGCCGGGCCGACGCTGATGATGCACGGGACGGCTGCCCAACAGGACCGCTGGCTCCCCGCCATGCGCACGGCCGACGTGCACTGGTGTCAGCTCTTCAGCGAGCCCGGCGCCGGCAGCGACCTCGCCGCGCTCCAGACCCGCGCCGTGCGCGATGGCGACGAATACGTCGTGAACGGCCAGAAGATCTGGACCAGTGGCGCCCAGGGAGCCGACTGGGGCATCCTCCTCGCCCGCACCGACCCGGAAGCCCCGAAGCATCGCGGCATCAGCTACTTCATGCTCGACATGCGCACCCCCGGCATCTCCATCCGGCCGCTGGTGAACATGATGGGCAGCGCCCACTTCTGCGAAGTCTTCCTGGAAGACGTGCGAATCCCCGCCGACTGCCTGGTAGGCGACGAGAACCGCGGCTGGTACATCGCCACCACCACGCTCGACCAGGAGCGAAGTTCCATCAACCGCGTGGTGATGACCCGCAGCACGCAGGAGGCGCTCATCGCCTACGTGCGCGAACAGCCCGCCCTTCGCTCACGCGCCGAGGTCCGCCACGAGCTCGCCTCGCGCTCCATCGACTTCGAAATCGGGCGCTGGCTCTGCTACCGGGTGGCCGAGATGCAGAGCCGCGGCATCGTTCCGAACTACGAAGCTTCGATCTCGAAGGTGTTCGGCACCGAGCTGCAACGGCAGATGGGCATCACAGGCCTCCGCGTGGTTGGCATGCCCGGACAGATAGAGCCCGGTTCGCCCTACGCGCCGCTGAAGGGCCGCCTCGAACGCTGGGCCCTCGCCGCCCCCAGCTACACCATCGCTGGCGGCACCAGCGAAGTGAACCGGAACATCATCGCCACCAGGGGGTTGGGCCTCCCCCGCGCATAGCTTCGGCGTGTATGCTTCGCGCCCGTGACGAAAGACGCGCTGCCAGCATCAAAACGGGTCGCCGCGCTCGTTCGCGACGAGATGGCCCGCCTGCAGGTTCCAGGCGTTTCGCTTGGCGTCTGGCATGAGGGCCAGGCCTGGACCGCCAGCTTGGGTGTCACCAACGTCGACCATCCTCTGCCGGTCGATGAGACCACGCTCTTCCACGCCGGCTCCATTTCGAAGACGTTCGTGGCGACCGCGATCATGCGGCTCGTCGAACAGGGCAAACTCGACCTCCGGGAGCGTGTTCGAGCGTACCTGCCAGGTTTCCGCCTCCAGGACGAGGATGCTGCCGCGAACGCGACCCTCCTCCACTGCCTGAACCACACCGGCGGCTGGGTCGGCGACTACTTCCGCGACACCGGCAAGGGCGACGATGCGATCGAGCGCATCGTCGCGAAGATGGCGAAGTCGCCGCAGTTGACGCCGCTTGGCTCAACCTGGTCGTACAACAATGCCGGCTTCTACGTGGCCGGGCGGGTGATGGAGGTGGTGACCGGCCAGCCGTTCGAAACCATCATCCGCGACCTGGTGTTCAGGCCGCTCGGGCTCGACCACACCTACTTCCACAACGATGACCTCATCACTTACAGGGTCGCGGCGGGGCACATCGTCACCGAAGAGGGCCCGAAGGTGGCGCGGCCCTGGGCGATGTTCAGGAGCGCTGCGCCGGCCGGTGGCGTCGTTTCCTGCGTCACCGGCTTGCTGCGCTACGCCCGTTTCCACCTTGGCGGCGGCTGCGCGGACGACGGGACGCGTGTACTTGAGGCGGCCTCGCTCGCCGCGATGCAGACACCCACCACGCCGGCGGGTTGCTTCGCCGACGCAACTGCTATCGCCTGGCAACTGCGCGATGTCGCCGGTGTCCGCACCGTTCAGCACGGCGGCTCGACCAATGGACAGCAGGCGTCGCTTATCCTCGTGCCCGAACGGGACTTCGCCATCGCCGTGCTCACCAATGCCGATCGGGGCCGGCAACTCCACGGTGCGATCACGAAGTCCGCTCTCGCCGAGTTCCTCGGCCTGCGGGATCCTGACCCGGTGCTGCTCGATGCGCGACCAGGGGCGCTCACGGAGTACCTGGGGAGGTACTCGGCCGTCTTGAGCGACGTGGAACTCACGCTGGACGGCGGGCTCGTGCTTCACGAGCGCCGCTCCGCCGACCGCGCGGTGGGTGACCAGGCGCTCAAGCCGCTGCCCGTTCCGCCTGTCCGGCTGGGCTTTACGGCCCCCGATCGGGTGGTGGCGCTCGACTTCCCCTACAGGGGCGATCGAGGGGAGTTCCTGCGCAGTCCGGGTGGGGGCATAGAGTGGTTCCGCTGGGGCGGCCGCATCGCCAGGCGGCTGGAAAACAGCTAGACCCTCTTGTTCGCTTGCGACGAAACATCGTGCTAGAATCCCGCCCACGACCCGGGTGCGTGCGTGGCGCCTGGCGCCGCCTCGCCACGTTCGAAGCCCGCATATTGGAAAGGGACTAGCTCTGAATGGACCTCGGCCTTAGCGAAGAACAAGAACTGCTGAAGAACTCCGCCCGCGAGTTCCTCGAAAAGGAATGCCCGGAAGAGCACGTCCGGGCCATGGAAGAGGATGAGAAGGGGTATAGCCCCGCTCTCTGGAAGAAGATGGCCGACCTTGGTTGGCAGGGCCTCATGATCCCCGAAGCGCAGGGCGGCGCCGGCTTCTCCTTCCTCGACCTCTGCGTCCTCGTCGAGGAGTTCGGCCGCGCGCTCGTGCCCGGGCCGTTCATCCCCAACGCCGTCTGCGCCACGGAACTCATCCTGGCCGGGTCCGATGCCCAGAAGCAGAAGTACCTCCCCAAGATCGCCGATGGCAGCGCCATCCACACCTACGCCATCACCGAGCCCAGCGGCCGCTGGGACCGCGGCGGCATCGAGATGAAGGCCGCCGCCAGCGGCAGCGACTTCGTCCTCAACGGCACCAAGCTCTTCGTGCCCGACGCGGCCGTCGCCGACTACCTGCATGTCGTCGCCTGGAAGCCCGATGGCAAGCTCAGCACTTTCATCGTCCCGCGCGACCAGGGCGGCGTCTCGGTGACTGTGCTCAAGACGATCGCCAGCGACAAGCAGGCCGAGGTCGTCCTCAAGGACGTGAAAGTCGCCGCCGCCGATGTCATAGACATGGACGAAGCAACCTCGAAGCGGCTGCGAAACATGGCTACCAACCTCGAATGCGCCTACCTTGTGGGCCTCGCCCAGAGGGACTTCGAGATCTCCGTGAACTACGCCAAGGAGCGCGTCCAGTTCGGCCGCCCCATCGGCTCCTTCCAGGCCATCCAGCACAAGGCCGCCGACATGGTCAC
>CAYYYI010000143.1:0-6313 GCA_964475735.1 uncultured Anaerolineaceae bacterium | reverse complement strand
ATGACATCCACAAGATCATCCCGGTCATCGACGAGCGGGGGAGCGACACTGCCTGTCTCGACAACGCCTTCGAGCTTCTTGTGATGGCCGGGCGGACGCCGGCACACGCCATGATGATGCTCATCCCCGAGGCGTGGAGCGGCCACGAAGCAATGAGCGCGGAGAAGAAGGCCTTCTATGAGTACCACAGCTGCCTCATGGAGCCCTGGGACGGCCCTGCCTCCGTGGCATTCACCGATGGCCGCACCATCGGCGCCGTGCTCGACCGCAACGGCCTGCGCCCTTCGCGCTACTACGTGACGAAGGATGACCTCGTGATCATGGCCTCCGAGGTCGGCGTGCTCCCCATCGAGCCGGAGCGGGTGCTCCACAAGGGGCGGCTCCAGCCAGGGAAGATGTTCCTCGTCAGCATCGAAGAAGGCCGCATCATCGACGACGCCGAGCTAAAGGCAAGCCTGGCCACCGAGCGCCCCTACGCCGACTGGCTGCGGCAGAACCTGATCCCGCTCGAAGGCATCCCCGCTGCTGAGCCTGCTCGTCGCATTGCCGGCGATGCCCTCATGCAGCAACAGGTCGCTTTCGGCTACACGGTGGAGGACCTGAAGTACATCCTTGGGCCGATGGCGAAGAACAGTGAAGAGCTCGTGGGATCCATGGGCAACGACACGCCCCTCGCCGTGCTCTCGAACCGTCCGCAGCCGCTCTACAACTACTTCCAGCAGCTGTTCGCGCAGGTCACCAACCCGCCGCTCGACGCCATCCGCGAAGAGATCGTGACGTCAGTGAAGACGGTGATCGGACCCGAGGGCAACCTGCTCGATCCCGAGCCCGAGAACTGCCACCTCGTGAGCCTCGAGACGCCATTTCTCGATAACGTTGGGCTGGCGAAGTTCAAGTCGCTCAAGGACCACGCTCTCCGCGCCACGGTGCTGCCGATGTTGTTCCCGGCGGCGAAGGGGCCCGCAGGGCTGGCGCCCGCCCTGGAGGACCTCTGTACAGAGGCGGACCGCGCCATCGGCCGCGGCGCCAAGGTGCTCATTCTCTCGGACCGGGGCGTGAGCGCCGACATGGCGCCGATCCCCACGCTGCTGGCGGTCGCGGGCCTGCACAACCACCTGGTGCGGGAGAAGAAGCGCACCCGGGTGGGCCTCATCGTTGAGACGGGCGAGGCCCGCGAGGTGCACCACTTCGCCCTCCTGATCGGCTATGGCGCGGGGGCAATCAATCCCTACCTCGCGATCGAGACGATTGAGCAGCTTGCCGAGGAGGGGAACATCGACGGCGGGGCTCCCGCCAGCGAAGCGATCGCGCACTATCTGAAGGCCATCAAGAAGGGCGTGGTCAAGGTGATGTCGAAGATGGGCATCTCGACCATCCACAGCTACCGCGGCGCCCAGATCTTCGAAGCCATTGGCCTCGCCGACGAGTTCGTCGACCGCTACTTCACGAAGACTGTCTCGCGCATCGGCGGCGTCGGTGTCGACGAGGTGGCAGTCGAGGCTCTTGCTCACCATTCGCGGGCGTTCCCCGCGCGCAGCGGCGGACTTCACGAACTGGAATGGGGCGGCCAGTACCAGTGGCGGCGCGATGGCGAGTACCACCTGTTCAACCCCGACACGATCGCCACGCTCCAGCAGGCCACACGCGCAGGCGACTACGCCGTCTTCAAGCAGTACTCGCACGCCGTCGACGACCAGGCGGGGCACATGTGCACGCTGCGCGGCCTGTTCGAACTGAAGGCCGAACGTGGCCCCATCCCGATCGAAGAGGTCGAGCCGGTCGAAAACATCTTCAAGCGGTTCGCCACCGGCGCCATGTCCTATGGCTCGATCAGCGCGGAGGCGCACGAGACGCTCGCCATAGCCATGAACCGCATCGGCGGCAAGAGCAACACCGGCGAAGGCGGCGAAGACCGGCGACGCTACTCCCCCGAGCCCAACGGCGATTCACGCCGCAGCGCGGTGAAGCAGGTCGCATCGGGCCGCTTTGGCGTGACCAGCGAGTACCTGGTCAACTCAGACGAGATCCAGATCAAGATGGCCCAGGGCGCCAAGCCCGGTGAAGGCGGCCAGCTTCCCGGCCACAAGGTCTACCCGTGGATCGCCGAGGTGCGGCACTCCACGCCCGGCGTCCAGCTCATCAGCCCGCCGCCCCATCACGACATCTACTCGATCGAGGACCTGGCCCAGCTCATCCACGACCTGAAGAACTCCAATACCGGCGCCCGGATCAACGTGAAGCTCGTGGCAGAGGTGGGCGTTGGCACAGTCGCCGCGGGCGTTTCGAAGGCGAAGGCCGACGTGGTCCTCATCAGCGGCCACGACGGCGGCACAGGCGCGAGCCCGCTCACCTCCGTCAAGCACGCCGGCATCCCCTGGGAGCTCGGCCTGGCCGAGACCCAGCAGACGCTGGTGATGAACAAGCTCCGCGACCGCATCGTTGTCCAGGTCGATGGGCAGCTAAAGACGGGGCGCGACGTCGTCATTGGCGCTCTCCTGGGCGCAGAGGAGTTCGGGTTCGCCACTGCGCCGCTCGTGGTGATGGGCTGCGTGATGATGCGCGTCTGCCACCTCGACACCTGCCCGGTCGGCATAGCCACCCAGAACCCGGAGCTTCGCAACCGCTTCACCGGGAGCCCCGATCACGTGGTCAACTTCTTCCGCTTCATCGCCGAAGAGGTCCGCGAGCTGATGGCCCAGCTTGGCTTCCGCACGTTCGAGGAGATGATCGGGCGCAGCGACCTCATCGACATGCGCCGGGCGGTCGACCACTGGAAGGCCCAGGGCCTGGACCTCTCCGCTATCCTCTACCGGCCGCAGGTGGGACCAGAGGTGGCGACCCGTTGTGTGACTACTCAGGACCACGGCATCGCCCGCGCCCTCGACAACGATCTCTTGCGGCTCGCGGGCCCCGCCCTGGAACGCCGCGAACAGATCCGGCTTGACCTCCCCATCCGGAACGTCAACCGCACGGTGGGCACCATGCTTGGCAGCGAGGTGACCCGCCGGTTCGGCCACCAGGGACTGCCCGACGGCACCATCCACATCAAGTTCACCGGGTCAGCCGGCCAGAGCTTCGCCGCATTCATCCCGCCGGGCATCACGCTCGAGCTGGAGGGCGATTCGAACGACTACATCGGCAAGGGGCTCTCCGGGGGCAAGATCATCGTCTACCCGTCAAGACCGGCAACCTTCGTGCCCGAGGAGAACATCGTCATCGGCAACGTGGCGCTCTATGGCGCGACCGCCGGGTCCGCGTTCTTCCGGGGCGTCGCCGGGGAGCGATTCGCCGTCCGGAATAGCGGCGCGGTGGCGGTTGTCGAGGCCACGGGCGACCACTGCTGCGAGTACATGACCGGCGGACGCGTGGTTGTGCTCGGCCCGACGGGCCGCAACTTCGGCGCCGGCATGAGCGGGGGCGTGGCCTTCGTCTTCGATCGCGACGGCGACTTCGCCAACCACTGCAACCTGGAGATGGTCTCCCTCGAACCGCTCGCCGACGCGGAGGACATCGACCTGGTGCACGGGCTCATCGAGCGGCACCGCGAGTACACGGGCAGCACGGTCGCGGATGCGATTCTGCGCGCGTGGCCGGCCGTCACGGCAAAGTTCGTCAAGGTCATGCCGAACGACTACAAGCGGGTGCTGGAAGAGCAACGCAAGGCTGCCGGGCGGCCCACCGCGGAACGCGTCGGTGCGCAGCGTGGGTAAGCCGACAGGCTTCATGGAGTTTGGGCGCGAGTTGCCCCGGCGCCGTCCCGTGGGCGAGCGCGTGCACGACTGGCTCGAAGTCTACGAGGACTTCCCGGCCGAGCGCCTCCGTACCCAGGCGGCGCGGTGCATGGACTGCGGCATCCCCTTCTGCCACCAGGGCTGCCCGCTCGGCAACATCATCCCCGACTGGAACGACCTCGTGTACCGCGACCGCTGGCAGGCGGCCATCGAACGGCTCCACGCGACGAACAACTTCCCCGACTTCACCGGCCGGGTCTGTCCCGCGCCCTGCGAGGCCGCCTGCGTGCTCGGCATCAACGCCGACCCGGTAACCATCAAGCAGATTGAGTACGAAATCATCGAACGCGCCTGGGAAGAGGGCTGGATTCGCCCCGAGCCTGCGGCCGTCCAGAGTGGCCGGGCCGTGGCCGTTATCGGGTCGGGCCCGGCGGGCCTGGCCGCAGCTCAACAGCTTGCCCGCGCCGGCCATGCCGTGACCGTCTTCGAGCGCGACGACCGGATTGGCGGCCTCCTGCGCTACGGCATCCCCGACTTTAAGCTGCAGAAGGAATTCATCGACCGCCGTCTTGCGCAGATGGAAGCCGAAGGAGTGACCTTCCGGGCGGGCGTGAACGTCGGCGTCGACGTGGACGCGCGAGAGCTTCGCACGCAGTTCGACGCCATCTGCCTGGCGGGTGGCGCCACCCGGGCCCGCGACCTCGACATCCCGGGGCGCGAGCTCGAGGGGACCTACCTGGCGATGCAGTACCTCACTCTGCAGAACCGCCGCAACGCCGGCGATGAGATCCCCGATGACCAGTTCATCTCCGCTGCGGGCAAGCGCGTCATAATCCTCGGCGGCGGCGATACCGGCGCGGACTGCCTGGGCACGGCGCTTCGCCAGGGCGCCGCCAGCGTTAAGCAGTACGAACTGTTGCCCCGGCCACCGGCCGAAAGGCCGGCAGACCAGCCCTGGCCCCAGTGGCCCAACGTCTACCGCACGTCATCGGCCCACGAAGAGGGAGGCGAGCGCGACTACGGAATCCTCACAAAGCTGCTCACCGGGGCGAATGGCGTCCTCCAGCGGCTGCATGCGGTTCGTGTCGAGTTCGCCAGCGAGGGCGGCCGCCAGGTCATGAAGGAAGTCCCCGGGACGGAGTTCGAGGAGGACGTGGACCTCCTGTTGCTCGCCCTGGGCTTCGTTGGCCCTGAGCGCGGCGGGATGCTCGAACAGTTCGGAGTCGCCTTCACCGAACGCGGGAACGTTCGCATCGACGAGAACAAGATGACAAGCGTGCGGGGAGTGTTCGCCGCAGGCGACATGGAGCGCGGCCAGTCGCTCATCGTCTGGGCCATCGCTGAAGGCCGCGCCGCTGCCCGCGGCATCGACCGTTACCTGATGGGCGAAACCTTCCTCCCCTGACGGCCGCGCCAGGCCGGCGCCCCGGCGCCACTTCTGTACGAACGGAATCCTCCTCCCTCCTCCCTTCGACATGATCCCTGTCATGCCCCTTTGCGGCCGGATATGGCTTCCTGCGATCAGAACTTTGCGAGGGAGCGCTTCATGACGCAGATTGCCGAAAGCGAATACACCGGCTGGCAGGATCTCTACAGGGACAAGTGGAAGTGGGACTCCGTCCACTGGGGCACCCACTGCGTCGACTGCTACCCCGGCGACTGCCCCGTGCGCGTCTTCGTGCGTGGCGGACAGGTGTGGCGCGAAGAGCAGTCCGGCACTCTCCCCGTTATCGAAGAGGGCGTGCCCGACTTCAACCCCATGGGCTGCCAGAAGGGCGCTTCGTGGAGCCAGTCGCTCTACGGCCAGGACCGCATCTTTTACCCGTTGAAGCGCGCCGGCGAGCGCGGCGAGGGCAAGTGGACCCGCATCTCCTGGGACCAGGCCTACACCGAGATCGCAGAGTCCCTCATTGACACCATCGAGAACGAAGGCGCCACGTCCATCGTCCATGAGCCCGGGCCGGAGCCCGTTGGCCTCTTCACGCTTGGGCGCTTCTTCGGCGTGGTTGGCGGGCACAGCTTTGACCACCACGCGTCGTTCAACGACTTTTCCAGCGGTCTGCACCTGACCTTTGGGAAGTTCAGCCCCGTCTCCTCGGCGGACGACTGGTTCAAGTCGGAGCTTGTGCTCATCTGGCACATGAACCCGGTGTTCACGCGCATCCCCTTCTACCACTTCATCGCCGAGGCCCGCTACAACGGCGCCGAGGTGGTGAACATCTCCCCGGACGTCAACCCCTCGCACACCCACGCCGACTACCAGATCCCCATCAACGGCGCCTCTGACCCGGCCTTTGGCCTGGCCCTCACGCAGGTGATGTTCGCCGAGAACATCGCCGACTGGCAGTTCATGAAGGAGCAGACCGACTTCGGCTTCCTGGTGCGCACGGACACGCGCCGCTACCTGCGGCAGGTGGACGTCGATGGCCAGGGCCGAGAGGACCAGCTGTACCAGTGGGTCCCCGGCAAGGGGCTGAAGCTCGCCGACCGCGGTCAGATGCACCTCAAAGGCGTCGACATCGCCCTCGAGGGCGAGTACGAGGTGAAGCTCGCCGACGGCTCGACGGTCAAGGTGACGCCCG
>CAYYYI010000142.1:2434-6347 GCA_964475735.1 uncultured Anaerolineaceae bacterium | reverse complement strand
TGTAGACCGTGCGCACCTCGGCGGCGGCTTCCTCGAAAGAGCGGTAGCCGTTGCGCGTGCCGGTGTGATGGACAATGAGGACACGGGCCGGGATGAACATCTCCCGCCAGGCCTCAGAGCCGTCGCCGCGAAAGCGCAGGCTCTCATCGGCGCCCCAGGCCTCACGGGGGACCACGGCAAGCGAGCGGCGCGAAATGGGATCCCAGGCCTCGTTAGACGAGGCGCCGGGCGGAGCGCCCGGGTCGGAGGAGAGGCCGGGAAGCACGACGCGGTAGCCTGTCTCTTGGGCCTCCGCCGCGCCCGCGCGCGGTCCCGGCCAGGGTGCGCGTCCGGGGCTGCGCCCGGCGAGGGCGGTCACGGCCGCCGCCGCCATCGCCGCCACTCCCCTGATGAACCACCGCCGGGTCGGCCTGACCGTCATGAACGCTTCCGAAGGAGCTTCGCCCGTGCCTGTACCTCACCGCAGCGCGCCATGCCGGGCCGAAGCCTACTCGCCGGGAGCCAGCGAACGCAACTTGACCTGCCGACGGAAGCGGGGCACCGGATTCGAATGCCGGCCCCGCCACGGACAGCACGCTCCCCGCGCCGGTCAGTACGACTGGAAAAGCTTGCCCCACTCGGTGTTCATCATGCTGGCGATGCGGCGCTTTCCCATGAGCGGGTACCAGTAGTAGTTGTGGTAGACGTTGCTCGCCCAGTAGCTCCAGGGCACCAGCGGCGTACGAAGCAGGAACTTCTCGAAGCGGTGGAGCTTGCCCCAGTAGATCTGTTTCTGGCCCCAGCTGGCGAAGGTATCCTCGTCGCCGCTGAAACCGAAGTTGATGCCGCTCACGTCGAGCCCTTCGACCGTGATCTCGGAGGGGTTGCCCACGCCGAGCCCGGCTTCGTGGGCGAGGCGGATGAATTTCAGGCTCATGGGATCGAAGCCCATCATCTTCGCCGCCACCGCGTCCATGGCCACCTGGTCGGAGCTGGCCAGGATGACGTTCTTCACGTGGGGGCGCATGGCGCGCGGGCCGGGGCCGTCGCCGGCGATTGTGCCATCCATCACTGCGAAGATACCTGTGTGGATTTCCTGCTGGATGCGCAGGAGGTCGACCAGGGTTTCGTGAATGACCGAATGGGTCCAGTGGCGCCGGTTGTTGAGCAGGCCGCCGAAGGCGTTCTTCATCGCGCCCGTCATGGTTGTGAAGACGTGCGTCTTCAGCGTGGGCAGGTGGACGATGTTCGTGCCCAGGAACATTTCGGGGATCTCGATGCCGTCGGGGAAGATCTTGTCGAGCACGAGCATCTCGCCGTGGGGCGCGTAAGGGACCCAGCGCGCGCCTTTGTCCTGGAGATGGACCGGGGCCAGGCCGTGCTTCGCAAAAACGCGGTCGTGCTTGTTGCCCTTCTCGCCCTCGTGGGAGTTGACGACCACGGTGCCGTTCTGGACGGGCGTGACGCGCTCATAGCCGGCGCCGCGCAGGGCGGTGGTCACCCCATCGAGTTGCCAGGGGCTGGTGCTGCAGCCGGGGTAGTAGTGCTGCCAGCTGATATTGACCTTGAGCAGCGTCTCGCTGGAGGCGGGCAGGTGCTCGCGAAAGTGGGCCATTTCCATGAGGCGCGCCACGTCGCCCACGACGGTAGAGGCCCCGGTATAAAGGACGGAGACAAGCGGCTCGCGGGACGGCGCAGGCCGGGCCCCGGGCTCGTGGGAGGTTTCGGCAGTCATGTGGAGAGTGTACCCCGTTGCATGGGGAAGGGCCGGGGAAAGGGGCGCCGGGCCTTGCCACGCCGGTTCTGATTCGCGTTCGTGCCAGGCCCGCCTCGCAGTCGGCCGGACCGTGCTCTCAGGCCCCCACGAGCGGATTGCGCACGCGCAGCGCCGGGAACCGGGCGAAGTCGCGGTCCGCCGTCCAGAGCTCCCGCACCCCGTGGAAGGAGCACAGAGCCGCAACCCTGGCGTCGTGAACAAGCCCTCCGCGCGCGCCCGCCTGTGTGATGAACCTGGCCAGGACCTCCCAATACCCGGCGCTCTCCGAGAGCAGCACCAGACCCGGCGAGGCCAGCCATGCCTCAACCTGCGCCACAGCCTGCCCTGGCATGCTGGGAGGAACGAACACTCGCGGATGGGTCACGATGGCGACGAATTCGTGGATGCAGGGCCATGGGATCGCCCATTGCGCCTTCCCCTCGGCAAGGCTGCGGAGCGCCTCCGACGCCCGTTGGTGCCACTCGCTGTCGCGCCGGTGTGCATGGACGAGGATGTTGGTGTCTACCGCGATCACTCGCCCCGCCCTTCATAGATGGCCGCGCGGATCGCCTCCCAGCCTCGACCCTGGAACTCGGGCGAGAGGCCCTCGCCGCTGACGCTCGTGTCCTGGAGCCTGAAGCGGGGCGCCTTCTCCCGCGCCTCCACGAACTGGCGAAGGGCTCGCTCGACGATCGCGCGGAGCGTCGTGTCCTCTTCCTCGGCCAGGCGGCGCGCCTTCTGCAGCAACGGATCGGAGATCTCGATGGTCGTTTTCATATGGGTCCCCATATGTCCGTATACGGGCAACCATATCGTATCACGTCCCCCGGCCAGCAAGCCCCGGTAAAGGCTCCCGCGTCTGCGGCGTCACCCCCGCTCTGCCTGCCGCCATCACTCTCCCGACAGCCGCCCGCGTGAGCGGGCCGCTCCGAGGAGGCTGAACATGCGAGCAACCGTCGCCGCCATCCTGGCCGTCATGGCCATCGCCGCTGCCGCCTGCAGCCCCAACCCCACCACCGCAGGAGTCCCCGAGCCCGGCTCGTCCGCAAGCGCACCAAATGCGCCCTGCGACCAACCGCTCTGCCTCGAACAGACCGTGGACATGCTCGACGCCCTGGATCGGCCCCTCGATGAGAACGTGCTCAAGCTCTTCTCGGTGGCCAGCGATTCGCAGCGCAACCTCGTCTATGTCTCAGGCATCATGAGCAGCGATATCGCGGTGCTCGATGCCGCCAGCGGGGAATGGGTGCGCACGGTCGACTCCGGCGTCGAGGGCCGCGGGCTCAAGTACCTGTACCTCGCCGAGGACAGCAACCGCCTCTACGTCCTCGATGCCACCAATGCGACTCTGCGCCGGGTCGACCTCTCCACGGGCGCAATCGAAGGCCCTGCCGCTCTTTCCGGTTTCCTTGAAGGCCACCAGGCGGTCGTCGACACCTCGCGCGGCAATCTGCTCATCGCCACGAAGGACGCCGGGATCCAGGCGTTCGGCGGCCCCACCTTCGGGCTGCTCTACCAGCAGACGGCCCTTGGCGAGCGGACCGGCGAGATGGTCTACGACCCCGCCCGCGACGTCGTCTACGTGCTGGATTCCGCCACCACCGGCGAGTCGCGAACGATTTCCATCCTCGATCCGGCAACGGGCGCCGTCGAAGGGAAGATCGCCTTCACGATGCCCGCGAACGAGCGTACCGGGTGGCTCATGTTCGACGCCGCCAACGACCGCTTCCTGGTGGGCTCTGCGCGTGCGGTTACCGTGCTTGACCGCGACGGCCGCACGCTGAAAACAATCCGGCTGGCAGGCAATCGCACCGTTTCGGACATGCTCTTCGACGCCGCCCACGGGAAGGTGGCCGTGCTCTCCACGGAGCGCCCCGCCGAGGGCGAGGCCGCGGGGGTGGGCGGCCATCTCGATGTCTACAACGTCACGACCGGCCAGCCCGCGGCGTCACTCTCGTTCGGCCGCAAACCTCACCGGATGAGCCTCAACAACGCCAACGGCCGCATCTACATCGCCAATGGCGACGCTTCGGTCGTCTGGAGCATCGACACCGCAACCTACCGTGCCGCCGAACCCATCCGCCTCGGCGACAGCATCGAGCAGATCGCCTTCGCCGCCGATGGCACCGCCTACCTGAGCAGCCGCCTCGGCGGGAGCTACCTCGCTGCTTTCGACCC
>CAYYYI010000142.1:0-2334 GCA_964475735.1 uncultured Anaerolineaceae bacterium | reverse complement strand
ATGAAGACCGGCGACACCGGCGGCGGCCCCGGGCAGATCCAGCTTGAGGTCGACGAGTCGCGCAACAGGCTGTTCGTGCTCTCCCTGCAGCAGCAGGAGGTGACCGTCTATGACGCGGCGGCCGGCTACGCGAAGGTCGCCACGCTCAGCCGTGATGCGGTCGACTGGACAAAGGTCCCTCGCGAAGGCGAACTCCTCTTCTTCGACGCGGAGCGCAATCGCCTCTTCGTGGGGCCGGTAGAGATAGATGGCGGAACGCTGCAGGCGACAGGCCGCTCGCTGCCCACAAGTCTCGCCGTATTCGCGGCTGACCCCGCCACCGAGACCTACTGGGCGCTGGGTTCCGGCGATGCGGGCTGGGAGGTGCTGGTCATCGACGCCGCCGCGCTGACGACGCTCCACGCAGAGCCGCTCCCTGGTGACCACATCCTCGTCCCCGTCCTTGCGCTGGACACGGCCCACCGCCGTCTCTACATCGGCCACCAGGCCGAAGCCCGGCTGGATGTGTTCGCGGTCGGCGACCTCCGCTAGCGGCGCTTGGTGGAGGGGTGGGGATGGCAATCGCCGCCATCCCCACCCCTATAGCTCTTCCACCCAGGTCACGTTCTCCGGAAACGCGGGCGCAATTGCGTTGAAGAGCCGTCGGTCGGCGGTTACCAGCGGGCATTGCTCCCGCAGCGCCAGGGCCACGTAGAGGGAGTCGTAGACCGTGCAATTGTGCGCGAGGGCCAGTCGCATGGCCGCTGGCAGCAGACTGGCTGAATCGAGGGTCCGAACCGGAGCGCGCATCGCCACGGCCACGAGACGCTCCGCCTCATCGCTGCTGATCTCTCCCCGGCGGCATTTCTTCCACACGACGTTGGCCATCTCCACAAACAGGAGGTCCGGAGCGGCGAGGTTGTTCGCGGGCGAGTTGAGTGTCAGCGCCTGTTCCGCGTGCTCCTCGGGGACGAGCCACTTGAGCGCGACGCTCGCATCCACCACGAACTGCGTCACAAATCGCGGCCGTGGTTGGTGTCGCGGTCCTCGCGGATCAGCTCTGCACTGTCCGCGTGCCTTCGCCCGGCAAGGGACTCCCGGATCTCAGCGGCCTGGCGCCAGAACTCGCGCGAGCGGGCCTCTTCCGCCTCCGCCTCTTCAATGAGGGCGGCTACTTCGGCCTGCACGGAGCGCCGACTCAGCCTTGCCCGTTCTTTCAGGAAGGCCACTGTTTCGGGCTTCAGATTGCGAATTAGCAGATCGGGCATGGTCCGCCTCCGCCAGTGATATCATAATGATATCACGCCGAGATCGGCGTCAGTTCACCCGGCGCTGCACGCCCTTCCAGTACTGGTCCCGGATGACGAACTTCTGCAGTTTCCCCGTGGCCGTGCGGGGGAGCGACTCCACGAAGTCGATCGAGGTGGGGCATTTGAAGTGCGCCATCCGCTCCCGCGTGAAGGCGATGACCTCCTCTTCGGTCGGGCGCTGCCCTTCGCGCAGCACTACTAGCGCCTTTGGGGTTTCGCCCCACTTTTCGCTGGGCACGCCAATCACCGCGCACTCCAGCACCGCCGGATGCATGTAGAGGCAGTCTTCGATCTCGGACGACGAGATGTTCTCGCCTCCCGAGATGATGACGTCCTTCTTGCGGTCGACGATGTGGATGTTCCCGTATTCGTCCCACACCGCCAGGTCGCCAGTGTGGAAGTAGCCGTCGTAGATCGCCTTCGCCGTCTCATCCGGCTGCTCCCAGTATCCCTTGAGGATGACGTTCGAACGCGCGCAGACCTCGCCGATGCTGTTGTTGTCCATCGGAACCGGGTTGCCGTTGTCGTCGAGCACCTGCACATCGACGCCGATGGCCTCGACGCCCGCGCGGGAGCGGCGGGCGTAGTCGTCGGGGTGGGAATGGAAGTCCGGCCGCGAAACGGTGAGGATGGGCGCCGTCTCTGTGAGCCCATAGATTTCGATGAACTCCCAGCCCAGCTCCTTTTCCAGCCGCTCGACGAAAGCCGCGGGAGGCGGGGCGCCGGCGATAGTAAACCGGGGGCGGGTGGTGATGGTGTGCTTCTCCTTGTCCGGGTAGGTGAGGATGGTGTTGAGCACCGCCGGGGCCATGCAGGCGAAGGTCACCTTCTCCTCTTCTATGAGCCGGTAAATGTCCTCGCCGGCGACCGCCCGGAGCACGACGTGGGTAGCCCCCATCGCCGTCAACGCGAAGGGACCGCCCCAGCCGTTGGCGTGGAACATCGGCAGGGTCCACAGCTCGATGTCGTCGTGCCGGATTCCCAGGTGGGCGATGAAGTTGTAGGCGTTGATGTAGCAGTTGCGGTGGGTGAGCATCACGCCCTT
>CAYYYI010000141.1:0-6629 GCA_964475735.1 uncultured Anaerolineaceae bacterium | reverse complement strand
CATCCTGCAGGAGAAGGACGTCAGCCCCACGTTCTTCCTCGCAGGCAGGGCGATTGCAGGAGACCGGGAGTTCATCGCGAAGGCGCTCAACAGCGGTTGCGAGATCGCGAACCACACCATGAACCACTACGTCCTCACCGATAAGACCGGGGCGTACATCCGGGCCGACCTGAACGACTTCGAAACGCTCGTGCGCGCCCGGGTTACCGGCGCCACCACCCTCCCTTACATGCGGCCGAGCGGCGGGGCTGTGAACCAGGGAGTAATCGACGCTTCGGCCGCGGCCGGCTACCGCGTCATCCTCTGGTCCGGCTCCACAGGCGACGGCCTCGCCTCGACCACGGCCTCGGAGATGGTCGTCCACGGGCTCAACGCTGCCCGGCCCGGGGCGATCCTGCTGGCGCACTTCGGCCCCCGCACCGCGGCCGCGCTCCCCGCGCTCATCGACGGCATCCGGGCGAAGGGCCTCGAACCTGTCTCCCTCTCCCGCCTCTTCCGGGGCGACCCGCCCGCGCCGATTTAGCCAGGCCCGCCTACCACAGCCACGCGTGCACCACGCCCGCGGCCGCGCCTGCCAGCACGAGCCACACGCTGTTCGGGCTGAACCGCACCAGCACCCACGCGGCAACCGCGAACAACGCCCCCGTGTACCAGCCGTCCAGCGTCTCCCGCGCGAGGGTGACGGTGACGAACGCCATGAGCGCCAGCGCCGCCACGTTCACGCCATCGAGGAACGGTGCGGCCCAGCGTGACCGCCGCAGCCGCGGTGCGAAGGGGTGTGCGACGGTCACCAGCAGGAACGAGGGAAGGAAGATCCCGAGCGTGGCTACGGCGGCGCCGGGAAGCCCATCGATCACGTACCCGGCGAAGGTCGCCGAACTGAAGAGCGGGCCCGGCGTGAACTGGCCCACGGCAATGGCGTCGAGCAGCTGCTCTTCCGTGAGCCAGCCACGCGCCTCGACCAGATCGGAATTGAGGAAGGCGACCAGCACGTAGCCGCTGCCGTAGAGCACCGCGCCGATCTTCAGGAACACCAGGAAGAGCCCCCAGAGGCTGTAGGGGGCGGCGTCTCCCGAAGCCAGCAGCGGCAGGGGAAGCGGCACAAGCGCCCGCATCTTGCGCACGCCGCCTCCGCGCGGCCGGGGCCACCGTCGCCGCTGGCCCGCGCCCGGACCCTCCCGGCCGGCGAGCAGCCCGAGCGCCATCAGCGCAAGGCCGCTCCCCAGGATAAGCCAGACTTCGCCCACGCCCACGACGGCCAGCGCGAGCACCACCACGCCGGCGATGGCCGTCGCCGGGCCGCGCACGGCCGCGCCGCGCAGCCCCCAGATCGCCTGGACGATGATCGCCAGGACGAACGGCTGGATGCCGTAGATGATCGCTTCGCCCGCGGGCGTGGCGCCCCAGCGGACATAGGCCCAGGCGAGCGCCAGCACAATCGCCACCGCCGGGCCAATGAAGGCCGCTCCCGCGAGCCACAGCCCCCAGAACCCCGCCCGGCGCGCCCCCAACGCCATCGTCATCTCGGTCGAGTTTGGGCCAGGGATGAGGTTCGTCACCCCCAGCATGTCGACGAACTCCTCGTCGCTCACCCAGCGCCGCTCCTGAACGAGCTCGCGGCGCATGATGGCGATGTGCGCCGCCGGGCCACCGAAGGCGATCCACCCGAGCCGGAAGAAGTACCGCCAAACCTCGCCGAGCGCGCTCGCTGGAGGGGCGACCGAGGCTGCTCCGGCAAACCCTTGATCGGGGCGGTTCACGCCGAAAGCCTACACGGCGCAGCGCGAACGCTCTGCAAGCGGCCAACATGGCAGTTGCCCCTGCCGGGGGGACGGCTAAGATCACGCGGTTATTGAACGCGGGCATGCACGCCATACGGCCCGGGGCAAGGGGATTCCCTGATACCGGCCCGTAAGGCAAACCGCGATCATCTCTTCCAGGTGAGTGATGGGTCTGTGACAGGGGAAGTTTCAACGTCCGCCAGGCGTGATCTCTTGCTCGGCCTCGCCATGATGGTCAGCGAGCGGCGCAGCCTCAGCGAGATCTTCGCCTCGTTCGCGGAATCGCTGCTGAAGGTCACGCCCTTCACCCATGCTTCCCTTGCCGTGCTCGAGGCCGATCCCCGCTTCCTGCGCGTGGCAGGGTCATTCCCGGCGTCTGACCAGCCGCCTGCAGGAGCGGACATCTTCCCAACCAGGGATAGCGGCATCGAGGCCGTCAGCGCCAGCGAAGGTGGAGTCGAGTTCGTCCCCGCTCATGTCGACGTCCCGTCCGCCCGGACCATGGCCGATTTGGGCCTGCGCCGCGCCTGGTCAATCGCCCTCGCGCACGAAGGGCGCAAGTACGGGCTGTTCACCGTGGGCCGAACCACTGGCACGCGCTTCAGCGACGACGAGCTGGACTTCCTGCGCGATGCCGCGCGCCTGCTCACGGGCGCAGCGGTCGAGGAAACGCACGTTCGCGACGCGCGAGTCGAAGCCGCCCGCAATCGTATCCTGAGCGAACTGGCAATCCTCCTCGGCGCGGGTGAGCCCGTCGAAGCCCTCTTCGACCGGCTGCAGGCCCTGCTCGAACAAGCGCTTGACTTCGATTTCATGCAGCTGAGCGGCCTCGCCGGTCCGGGGCTGATGCGGGTGGCCGGGGCGACGCACCCCGATGTCTACCGCAGGCCGGGCGACACCTATCCGGCGGCGCAGTCGGGCGCTGACGAGGTCCTTGCGACAGGTTCGGCGGTGGCGCAGTACCGCAGCGATAGGCTCGAAACCGGCTGGGCCCGCGCGATGAGCGCAGCAGGGTTCAAGCGCTTCATCGCCGCCGTTCTCATGCAGGAGGACAACGTTCTTGGCGTCCTCGATATCGGCAGGAGCAGGAACCTCGCCTTCACGCCCGGGGACGAGGCCTTCGCCCGCCTCGTGGCCACCCTGTTGGCGCAGGCGGTGGGCAACAGCCTGCGCCTTGAGCTAAGCCAGACCGAATCTTCCCGAAACCGCCTGCTGAGCGAGCTCGCCGTGCTCCTGAGCGCGGGCGAGCCAATCGAGGCCATCTTCGGCCGCGTGCGCGACCTGATGGGGCAGGCGCTCCCCTTCGACTACATCGGCCTTGCCGTCGAAGATGGCGGCGGAATGCTGCGCGTGGTGGGCGCGGAGCCACCGGCCATGCACAACCCCGGTGACCGCTATCCGCTGGCCGAATCGCAAATAGGCGGCGTCACCGGCGATGGCGCGGCGGTCGTGCAGTTCCGCACCGACCGCGTCCCTGGAGAGTGGCCCGCGGCCTTCGCCCGCATCGGCATGACGCGCATGGCTGTCGTTGTGCTCCGCCACCGCGGCGACGTCCGGGGCCTCTTCTCGCTCGGGCGGCGCCAGAACCGCGCCTACACGCCTGAAGAGTGCGCCTTCCTCGAGATCGTCGGGACCCTCATCGGGCAGGCCACCGGCAACCAGGCTCGCCTGGCCGAATCCGAGGCCGAGGCCCACCGTGGTCGCGTCCTGAACGAGCTCTCCGTCCTCGTCAACGCCGGACGGCCGGTCGACGCCCTCTTCGACAGCATTCGCGGCAAGGTCCGCCAGGCACTGCCGTTCGACTTCCTCGCCCTGCACATTGCCACGGCGAACGGTTTCCGCCTGGTGGGCATGGAGCCGGACATCAGCATCCGCGCCAGCGCCGAACGAACTCCGGACGAGATAGGGCTCGGCATCATCTTTGTGGCCGGCGAGTCCGTGACGGAGTATCGCCCTGCGGACTACTCGACACCGGCACTCAGGGCCATGGCCGGGGCCGGGCTGGAGTGCGCCATCTCGGCGCTCCTCGGCGAACCGGGAGCGCCGCTGGGCGTGCTCACCTTCGCCCGCCGCACCGCGCAGCCATTCGCGCCGGGCGACGTCGCTTTCGTCACGCTGCTGGCAACCTTCCTGGCCCAGGCCGAGGCCAACCAGCGCCGCGTCGCTGAAGCGGAGGCCGAGGCCGAAGAGCAGCGCGTAATCGCAGAGGTGGCAGCCCTTGCCGCCAGCACCCTCGACGCCGAGTCGATCGTCCGCGAGATCGTCGAGCCGATCCGCCGCTTCGTGCCGCGCCCTTTTGTCACGCTCGGCTTCATTGATGGCAACACCGTCGTTTACCCCACCCCCGGCGGCGAACCGGAGAGTCAGCCGCTTTCGGGGCACACCACGATTGCTGACGAGACCGGCCAATCGGCTTCGGCCGAGCCCCACCCTGAGATCAGGGGCTACGAGATCTTCATGCGCTTTGGCGTACACGCCATGGCACTCACCATCTGCACGGCAGCCGGCGCCCCGGTGGGCTACCTCGTGGTGGGCTCGCGTCTTGAGGGATACGAATTCGGCGAGCGTGAGCTGCGCCTGTTGCGCCTCATCGCCCAGATCATCGGACCGGCCATGGCCAACGTGGTGTCGGCGCAACGCATCGCCCGCGAACGCGCGACCTACAACCTCGCCCTCACATCGATGAAGGATGCCGTGATGCTGATTGACCGCGAATTCAAGGCGGTTTTCACGAACCCCCTCGGCGAGAAGCTCGCCGATGCCATCGATCCCGGGCGGGTGCTCCGAACGCTTGAATCCAACCTTGAGGCGCTCCCGGATGACGTTCGCGACCACTTCGAGCGTGCCGTGACCCGGCACGAGCAAGTGAGCGGCCGCACGCAGGTATCGCTGGCCGGAATACCGGCCTGGTTCGACTTCGACTTCATACCGCTCGACGACCCCAACCTCGCGCTGCTGGTGGTGGCCAGCGACGTCACCGCCGAGGTGCGGCGAGAGGAGGAGAGCACGCGCCACCGCGAGGAGATGGAGAAGGCCGCCCGTCTCGCCGCCCTGGGCGAGCTAATCGGCGGCGTGGCCCACGAACTGAACAACCCCCTCACCGCCATCCTCGGCTTCGCTGAACTAATGGCGCAATCCGAGCCCGGCGAAAGCTTCGACGAAGAGGTTGGGCTCATTCGCAAAGAAGCCTTGCGCGCCCGCGACATCGTCCGCGACCTGCTCTTCATCGCCCGTCCTGGGCAGGTGGACCGCGGCGACGTGCTGCTCGCGGATGTCGCCGGTCACGTAGAGAGGCTCCGGAGGCCCGTGTGGACTCAGCAGGGAATTGAGGTCACTGTCGACACGGCCGGCGTCGGCGCTCCGCTCAACGGCAATGAACACCAGCTAACCCAGGTGCTGCTCAATCTCGTTACGAACGCCGAAAACGCCGTGCGCGGCAATCCGCAGCCGCGCATCAGCATCCGCGCCCGTATACGCGACGAGAACGCCGTGATCGAAGTCGAAGACAACGGCCACGGCATGGACCCGGCCACGCGCGACCGCATCTTCGAACCCTTCTTCACCACCCGCCAGGGAGATGGCACGGGGCTGGGCCTTTCGCTCTCCTACAGCATCGTCGCCGCCCACGACGGCCAGATGGAGGTGGAGTCGACCCCGGGCGCAGGGACGGTTTTCCGCATCGTCCTGCCACTTCGCCGCAGCGCTGTCGTAGTTGCGGCGCCGCCGGCGCCGCAGCCCACGCACGGCAGGGCGCGCGCCCTCGTCGTCGACGACGAGCCGAGCCTGCGAGTCCTCTCCCAGCGGCTCATCTCGAGCATGGGCCACGAATGCGCGGTCGCTCCCGATAGCGCCACGGCCATCGCCCTCGCCCAGGAGCAGGAGTTCGACGTGGTGATTTGCGACTACCGGCTCGCCACCGAAACCGCCGATGCCGTGGTGGCAGGGTTCCTCCGGGTCGCGCCGGGCCTCGTGGAGCGCACGGTCATTGCCACGGGCGCCACCACCGACCCCGGTGTAGTCGACATCGTGCGGCGGCATAACCTCCGCCTCATCGCCAAGCCCTACGGCGTTGACGAGATCGCCAACCTGCTCTCCGAAGCCGCCGCCCGCCGGAGGTAGCTCCTCCCTCTTCCCCCTTCTTCCTACGCCTCCAACCAGCTCACATCGCCGTGCAGGTCCGGGGCGTGCTCCTTCGCGGCGAAGGCGGCGTATTCCTCGCGGCTCACGCCGATGGTGGTCTGCGCCCCGTGGCCGGGATAGATGATGGTGTCATCCGGCAGCGGGTAGAGCCTGTTCGTAATCGAGGCGATCTCTTCCTGCAGCGCTTCGTTCGAAACCGAGCGGCCCGGTCCGCCGGGGAAGAGCGTGTCGCCCACGAAAGCGTGCTTGCCGCACAGGTAGGTTGTGCTGCCCGGAGTGTGCCCCGGCACGGCTATCGCCTCGAAGACCAGGTTGCCCACCCGGACCTCATCCTTGTGGCCCACCTCCACGTCGATCAGTCCGTCCCTCAGCCAGGGCTCCTTCGGGCTGGCGTAAAGCTTGCAGCCAAAGGTCTCCTTGAGCCCGTCGATGGCGGACGTGTGGTCCCCGTGCGAATGGGTGAGCAGGATCTTGGAGGGCCGGACGCCCCCGAACTCAGCCGCTTCCGCGTTGGCCGCAGCGTCGCCGGGCGCATCGATGAACGCGGCCTCCCCCGTCTCGCGGTCGATGACGATGTAGATGTTGTTCCCGAAGCCTACCGGCCCCGCCACGACGATCGTCAGTTCGCCGTCGGTCACCTTTTCCATGTTCATAGCCTTTGCCTCCGCCGGTACAGCCTAAGGGATCCGGGCGCCGCTATCAGCCCCC
>CAYYYI010000140.1:0-6742 GCA_964475735.1 uncultured Anaerolineaceae bacterium | reverse complement strand
CTACACCACCTCCACCGCCTCTCCTTCGTACTTCCGGCCACCGCGACGCAGTTCCACCAGCTGGCCCAGCTTCGCCACGCAGTCGGCCACGGGGTAGTTCTGCATCCCGCAAACGTTGCACTCGCCGTGGTGGCAATCGGCGATGGTCTTGCCGGTCAGCGTCGCCTGCCACTGGCCACGCAGGTAGGCCTTCGTAACGCCCGAATCGATGTGGTCCCACGGCAGGGGCTCGGTGGCGTCCCACTCGCGGTGGGCGTACCAGGCGGCATCGACGCCTGCTGCCGCGAACGCCTCGGCCCAGCGCTCGCCGTTGAAGTACTCGCCCCAGGCGTCGAACTTCGCCCCACGTCGCCACGCCTCGTAAACCGCCTCGCCCACACGCCGGTCGCCGCGGCTGAGGACCGCCTCGACGAAGCTATCGCGGGGATCATTCCAGCTGAACTCAAGCCCGGCCGCCCGGCAGGAGTCGCGCAGGAACCGGTGCTTCGGCTCCAGCTCCGCCGCCGTCTCCTGGTAGGCCCACTGGAACGGCGTGTGAGGCTTGGGCACCAGATTGCTCGTGCTCACCCGCACGCGCGCCCGGTTGCCGATGTGTCTGCGCCCGATGGCCCGCACCTTCTGCCCCATCTCGACGATCCCGGCCACGTCTTCCATCGTCTCCGTGGGCAGCCCCACCATGAAGTACATCTTGATCCCGGTCCACCCGCGCGCGAAGGCGTTCTCGGCCGCGCCCAGCAGGTCATCCTCGCTCACACGCTTGTTGATGGCATCGCGCATCCTCTGGCTCCCCGCCTCGGGCGCAAGGGTCAAGGTGTGCTTCTTCCCCTTCGCCACCGCCTCGGCCACGTCAACCGAAAACGAGTCCACGCGTGTGCTCGGCAGCCCGACCTTCAGGTTTTCGAAGGTGGACGTGAGCTGGCCGACCATGGGCACGATCTGGCTGTGGTCGGTGGTGCTGAGCGAAAGGAGCGAAAGCTCGTCGTAGCCCGTGTTCGCCATCAACTGTCGCGCCGCTTCCACCACCTCGGCGGGCGACCGCTCGCGGGCCGGCCGGTAGATCATCCCCGCCTGGCAGAAGCGGCAGCCCTGCGTGCAGCCGCGCTGGATTTCGACAACGGCGCGGTCGTGGATCGTCTGAAGAAAGGGGACGACCGGCCGCACCATGGGCGGGGGCAGCGTTTCGAGAATGCGCCTCTTCACCACCGCGGGCGCCTCGGGAACAAGCGGATCGAGGGCCCGGAAGCGCCCCGCGTCGTCCCACACCGGCCGGTAGAACGATGGCACGTAAACCCCCGGCACGCGCAGCAGGTCGCGCAGCTTCTCTTCCCGGGGCGAACCGGCACGTTTCCACTCGCGCACGAGGTCTGCAATCTCGACGACGGCCTCTTCGCCCTCACCGAGGACGAAGGCGTCGATGAACGGCGACATCGGCTCGGGGTTGAAGCATCCACTCCCCCCGGCGATGACGAGTGGATGCTCCTCGCCGCGGTCCGCCGCGCGCACGGGTATCCCCCCGAGGTCGAGCATGTTCAGCACGTTCGTGTAGGTCATCTCGTACTGGAAGGTGAACCCCACCACGTCGAAGTCGCGCAGGGGCCGCCGGTTCTCCAGGCTCCAGAGCGGTACGCCCTCGCGGCGCATCTCCGCTTCCATGTCCTCCCAGGGCGCGTAGGCGCGCTCGCAGGCCACGTCTTCGACCCGGTTGAGGATGTCGTAGAGGATCCCCAGGCCCATGTTCGACATGCCGATGTCGTAGCAGTCCGGGTAGCACAGGGCCACGCGAACGGCGGCCGACTCCCACGGCCTGGTGATGCTATTCCACTCACCGCCGGAATACCGGGCGGGCTTGGTCACGCGGGCAAGGAGGCTATCGATGGAAGCTTTCATGGGCGTCGTCCTCGCGCACGGCAGCCGCCGCGCGATTGGGTTCAGCGATCCATGTTAGCCGCATCGGCCCCGTGTCTGTCAGCCTCGGCCAGCGCCGCTCTTAACCGTTCGCCGTTCTAGAATCCGCACATGGCGCACGCGGTAGTCGTCCGCAACCTGCACAAGGTCTACGGCCGTCTCGTCGCCGTGGAGGACGTCTCCTTTCACGTCGACAAGGGCGAGATATTCGGCATCATCGGCCCGAACGGGTCGGGCAAGACCACCACCGTGGAGTGCCTCCAGGGCCTCCGCACCCGCAACGGCGGCGAAGTCGAAGTCCTCGGCCTCGACCCCGCGACCCACGGCACCCAGTTGCGGCAGGTGATCGGCAGCCAGCTCCAGGAGTCGAACCTCCCCGACCGCCTCAAGGTATGGGAAGCGCTCGACCTGTTCGCCGCCCGCTCCGCCCTGCGGGTCGACTTGCGGGAGCTTGCCGAGCAGTGGGGCCTCACGAGCAAGCTCAACGCCGTCTTCGCCAGCCTGTCAGGCGGGCAGCAGCAGCGGCTATTCATCGCCCTGGCGCTGGTGAACGCTCCGCGGCTCGTGTTTCTCGATGAGATGACCACGGGCCTCGACCCCTCGGCGCGGCGGTTGGCGTGGGATCTCATCGCCGCCGTTCGCGAACGGGGCACGACGGTGGTGCTCGTCACCCACTTCATGGACGAAGCCGAAGCCCTCTGCGACCGGATTGCGGTGTTCAACCGGGGGCGGGTCGCCGCCCTCGACAGCCCGGGGGGCCTGGTTGCCGCCCACGGCGGCGAAAGCCGCGTCCTGTTTGGCCTGGAGGACGGTGACCATGCGTGGCTGGAGACCATCCCCTGCGTGGAAGCGGTCTCCCGCCGCGGCTCGCAGGTGGAGGTGAGGGGGAGCGGCGCGGTCCTCGTGCACACTGCCGCGGCACTGGGTGCGCGTGGTATCTTCCCCACCGACCTGCGCGTCGAGCGGCCCACGCTCGAAGACGCCTTCCTCAACCTTGTGGGCGGGCACGGCGAACAGTGAGAGCAGCGCCCAAACTCACCTGGATCGAGCTGAAGCTCTTCTTCCGCGAACCAATGGCGCTCGTCTTCTCGTTCGCCTTCCCGTTCTTCGTGATGTTCATCCTGGCCGGCGTCTTCGGAAACGACATCGATCCAGACGACCCGGACACCTACGAGGTCTGGCGCGGCGTTGGGCCCACCGACTACTACGTCCCGGCTTACGTAGGCATCGTGATGGCTTCGATGGGGCTCATCAGCCTGCCGTTGCGGCTCGCCACCTACCGCGAGCGCGGCGTGCTCCGCCGTTTCCGGGCGGCCGGGTTCCCGGCGGGCGCCATCATCGTCTCCCAGGTGGCGGTTGCCCTGGGCATTGCCGCCGTGGGCGCCCTCGCGATCACGGCCGGCTCCGCGCTCATCTACGGCACGCAGGCGCCGGAGATGCCGCTCGCCACCCTGGCCGCGTGGATCCTTGGCGCGGCGGCATTCGCCTCCATCGGCATCTTCCTGGGGACGGTGCTACCCACGGCCCGGACGGCCCAGGGCGGCGGCCTCATCCTCTTCTTCATGATGATGTTCATCTCGGGGGGCGGACCTCCCCGCGGGGTTCTCACCGATTCCATGCTCATCGTCAGCGACCTTCTCCCGCTCACGCACGTCGTGCTCATGCTCCAGGAGACGTGGCTCGGCTTCGGCTGGGATACCGGGGCATCTCTCATCACCGTTGCCGTCTTCGCCGTGACTGCGTCGATGGGCCTTCTCCGCTTTCGCTGGGAATGACCGCGGTCCTGTTCCGGTCCCGGGCTCTCCGATAGGCTTTGCGAACACGGAGGTTCGACATGCGCATCGGAATAGGCTTCGGCGTCGTCGCCGGCGAAGACGGCAGCCTGCCCTCGGTCATCGCGCGCTGCCAGCAGGCCGAAAAGGACGGGTTCGCCTCGGCCTGGTTGACACACATCTTCGGCAACGACGCCATCATCGCGCTCGCGCTGGCGGGGCAGGTCACGTCCCGTATTGAGCTGGGCACTTTCGTCGTGCCCACCTATCCGCGGCACCCGGTCGCGCTGGCCCAGCAGGCGCTGACTGCCTCGGCGGCCACAGGCGGGCGGTTCACGCTCGGCATCGGTCTGAGCCACAAGGTCCTCATCGAGAACATCCTCGGGCTCGACTACTCGAAGCCCATCCGGCACACGCGGGAGTACCTCTCCGTGCTCATGCCGCTCATGGAAGGCCAGCCGGCGCAATTCCAGGGGCAGGAGTACCGGGTCTCGGCGCGCCTTTCGGTGCCCGGCGCGGCCCGGCCGGACGTGATCGTGGCAGCGCTCGGGCCGCAGATGCTGGCCCTCACGGGGCGCATGGCCGACGGCACGGGGACCTGGATGGGCGGCCCCAAATATCTGGAGACGGTGGCCATCCCCACCATCACGGCCGCTGCCCGCGAGGCTGGCCGCAAGGCCCCGCGCATCGTCTCCGGATTCCCCATCGCCGTCACAACGAACGCGGAGGCCGCGAAGGCCGCCGCCGCGAAGATCTTCGCGGGCTACGGCGCCATGCCCTCGTACCGCGCCATCCTCGACCGTGAGGGCGCGGCGGAGCCATCTGGAATCGCCGTCATCGGAACGGAGGCCGAAGTCCGCTCCCAGCTCCGCCACCTTGAGGCGATAGGCGTCACCGACTTCCTCGGCGCAACCTACCCGGTCGAAGGCGATCCCGCCATCAAGGAACGCACGCACTCGCTGCTCGCGGAGGTCGCGCGGGACAGCGCCTGAGGCTTCCCCGCCACGAAGCGCCATGGGCGGGCCCCCGATAAGATGGTCCAAATGCCAGATTCGCACCTCTCATCCGTCGACAGGCTCATCAAGCAACTCGAGCTGGAACAGCTCGACCGCGACCTCTTCCTCGGCGACCCCGGGCCCGGGGAAGGCCGCCTCTTCGGGGGTCTCGTCGCCGCCCAGGCCGTCATGGCCGCCAGCCGCACCGTCGAACCCGAAAAGGGAAACCTCCACTCCCTCCACGCCTACTTCCTTCGCCCGGGCAGCCACACTGCGCCCATTCGCTACACCGTCTACCGCATCCGCGACGGCCGCACCTTCACCTCGCGCGATGTGGTCGCCTACCAGGGCGGCGAGGCCATCTTCAGCATCTCCACCAGCTTCGCCGTCCACGAAGACGGGATGGACTACCAGGGCCCCATGCCCGAGGCGCCGCCCCCGGACGCACTCCCCAACTGGGAAGACGTCATGCGCGAGGAGATGAAGGAGGAGGTGAAGCAACTCGGCGACGCCCCCGCGCGCTGGATGCGCCTCCATCCCATCGATACCAAGCACGCCTACCCGCCAAGGGAAGGCCCGAAACCCGGCGAGCTTCCGTCGCGCAAGGTCTGGATTCGCCCCAAGAGTGAGCTTCCGCCCGACCCGCGCATCCACACGGCATTCCTGGTCTTCGCCAGCGACAGCGGCCTCCTGGGCACTATCGCCTGGAGTGGGGGTGGCCCGCCCGGCAAACATCCCCGCGGAATGGCCGCCCACCAGCGCATGGCCGCCAGCCTCGACCACTCGGTGTGGGTGCACCGCACCCCGAACTGGGACGGCTGGCTCCTGTACCACAGCGAGAGCCCCGTTGGGTTCGGGGCACGCGGCCTCATCTTCGGCGGCATGTTCCGCGAAGATGGCGCGCGCGTTGTCTCCGTGGCGCAGGAAGGTTTGGTGCGGAGGCCTGTCCCCCGGTCCCCCGAGAAGTGAGAGAGGGGGCGCCCTGCGGCGCCCCCTCTCTCGTGTTTGGTGACCGCTCCGGTCAGGCAGGGGCCTGCACCGGCTTCGGGCGCTCCGACTCCGGGATGGCCTGCCCGAAGGCCTGCGGGAACCGCTCGAAGAGCACGTCGGTCTTCCATGGCTCTGTGCCCTGCAGCACGACCTGCGGCGCGATGTTGTTGTAGAGCGTCACCCGGTAGCCGGCCACGCCGAAACACTTGCCGGTGATCCAGCCGCCCTCCTGGCTCGCCAGGTAGAGGCAGGTGGGCGCGATGTTGGCCGGGTCGCGCTCGGTTCCTTCGGCCGACTGCGCCCGCACGGGAGCGCCACCCTGGCGCCGCTCGTCGGGGACGGTGTCGGTCATCCGCGTCGCAGCGCCGGGGGCGATCGAGTTTGCGGTCACGCCGTAGCGGCCAAGAGCCCGGGCACAACTGAGCGTGAAGCCCCAGATGCCCATCTTCGCAGCCGCGTAGTTCGGCTGCCCGGGTGCTCCAAAGAGCCCCGACCCCGAGGTGAAGTTGATCAGCCGGCCGCCTTCGCGCCGCTGCCGCCAGTGCAGCGATGCGAAGCGCGTGGTCGCGAAGGTGCCCTTCATGTGCACGCGAACAACCGCGTCCCAGTCCTCTTCGGTCATGTTGAAAACCATGCGGTCGCGGAGGATACCGGCCACGTTCACGAGAATGTCGAGCTGGCCCCATTCGTTCAGCGCCTGGCGAACGAGGTCTTCGGCCTGGTCCATGTCGGCCACGTCGGCGTAGTTCGCCATGGCGGTGCCGCCGGCGGCCTTGATCTCGTTGACCACCTGCTGGGCCGGGGTGTTGTCGGCGCCTTCGCCGGCCACCGAGACGCCAAGGTCGTTGACGATGACGCGCGCGCCTTCGCGCGCGTAAAGGAGTGCGATGCCGCGGCCGATGCCGCGCCCTGCGCCGGTGATGATTGCCGTCTTGCCTTCGAGTTTTCCGGGCATGCTGATCTGAAGAGTCCTTTCCTTGAATCGGTGAGCAGGCGAAGCTTACCCTAACGTGAACGCAAGCGTGAACTGTGCGCCGCCCACGACATCTGCAAGGAGTCCCCGATCTTGGAACTCAACCC
>CAYYYI010000139.1:0-6830 GCA_964475735.1 uncultured Anaerolineaceae bacterium | reverse complement strand
TGCCCGGCCTCCGCTCCTCGCCCGCGGGGCCAACGCACCCTACCCTAGCGCCATGACGTTCGAACGCCCGGTGCTCATCATCTTCCACGGCGGTACCGGCCATGGGGAGGCGGAGACGATGTTGGCTCGCGCCCGCGTCGCTGCGGCCCGCGTTGCGGCCGGGGCAGCGCTGGCCGCAGGCTTCGAAGCAGTCATTATCGCCTCCAGTGCACCCGCCGAGTTCGATCCCCTTCCCCCGGGCGCGCTCATCGACGCCGACCCGCCCGAGGAACCTTTCGACTACGCGGCGCGCCTGCGCCGAATCGTCACCCACTACGGCCTGCAGAAGCCGGCCGTCATGGGCTCGGGCGCAGTACCCCTGCTCGGCATCGAACAGTTCGCCCTGATCGTTGAACAACTCGATGCTCGCGACGCGCGCTTTGTCACCAACAATTTCTTCTCCGCCGACCTGACGGCGTGGACGCCCGGCGAGTCCATCGAGCGCGTGGGTCCCTTCGCCCGGGATAATCTCCTCCCTCGCCGCCTGCGCGACGATGCAGGCCTCTCCTCCGTTATCCTGCCGCGGACCACCGCCACGCAGTTCGACCTCGACACCCCATCGGACCTGGCCGTGCTCGCGCTCACCGAAGGGCTGCCCCCGGCCCTGGCGGAGGCGGCGCGGAGCGCCGGCATCGATACGAGCCGCTACCGCGCTCTCATGCCCCTCTTCTGCGACCCCACGGCGCAGGTTGTGGTCGCCGGGCGGGCTGGGAGCCAGGCCTGGCAGTACCTCGAACGCGAGACCGCCTGCCGCGTGCGCATGATCAGCGAAGAGCGCGGGCTGGCGACGGCGCCCCCCGGGCACCAGGCCCGCTCCGCGCTCGGCTTCCTCCTCGAAGCGGTTGGCGTCGAGCGCTTCTTTGCCCACATGGCCGAACTTGGCGACGCGCTGGTGCTCGACACAAGGGTGATCGAAGCCCACATGGGCGTCACGCCATCCCGCGAAGACCGCTTCCAGAGCGACCTGCTCAACTATGAGCGCATCACAGACCCTTTCCTGCGGCGGTTCACAGAAGGCGCGGCGAAGGCGCCGAAGCCTGTCCTGCTCGGCGGGCACTCGCTTGTGGCAGGCGGACTGATGGCCCTCAACGACCAGGCCTGGCGCGAAAATGACCGCCGTCTTGGCCTGGCCTAGCCCGGGAGTCGTGGAGATGGCGCGGGGCGCCGCATGAGGTTCGTGCAAACCTCCCAGCGGCCATGCCGGAAGCGAACGTGACCCTCGACAGGGCCGCGGCGCCCGGGCGGGACGCGGCGAAGGTCCGCATCGAGCACGGCGTCGTACAGCCAGCGCGTCTCGACCGGACGAAAGCCGAGCCGCTCGTAGATGCGCCGGGCATTGTGCGCGAAGGTGTTCACTGAAAGCACAAGTTCGCTGCCGCCATCGCGGTCATCGAGCCACGCCAGGAGCGCCGACAGCATGCGCGTGCAGACGCCGCGCCCCTCGTGCTCGGGCGGAACGTGCACGCCCCAGATGTAGATCCCGGCCGGGTCACGCGTGTTGACCGATACCCGTCCCACGGCCCGGCCGTCTTCGCAAGCAGCGAAGTGGCGGTGCCGCTCTTCACGTTCGAGCCAACCGGCGAATTCGGCCATGCGCGCGGGGTCCTTGAGGTACCCCATGTCGAAGGCAGTGAAGGGGAAGCCGCGCTCGCCCCAGGCAGCCATCTCCTGCAGGATGCCCGCATCCCAGGGGCGCAGTTCGAGCCCCTCGCCGGGGAGAGGGCCCAACTCCACGCCGGCCGCGGTCTTCAGGAGAGGGATCATGCGCGCAGACGCCTCCAGCCCGATCTGCGGGTCACAGCATCACCGCCCCGCGGCGGGACGATACACCCGTCGACGGCCGATCACGAGACCCCCTGCTACTTCCCCCAGTTCACATCCAGGCCGCCGTCCTCGGCGATGGCCGCCTCGAGAATCTGGATGAGCGACTGGTCCACCCCCTGCTCGGCCATGTACTCCAGCGTGTCCGCGTCGATGTAATACTCCGTGTCCTCGGCCGACTCCTCGACGAGCGCGTCGATGAGCTGCTGAAGTTGAGCATCAGTGATGGCGCAAAGCGACTGGCCGGTGGCGGCGCGATAGAGATGAGGCATGGCTGCCCTCCGCACGGGGGATACGCCCAGCTTACCGGTTGCAGCAAAGGTTGCCACGGCCGAACGGCCCTGCTTCGGACGCAGAGCGCCCGGTCATGAGCCCGGCCGGAGCACCATCAGCACAAGGAACACCAGCAAGGACGCGTCGAGCCCGATGCCGATAGCCGTCGCCAGCGGCGACCCCAGCTTCGCCTGGACCTCACGGATGTCGTTCGAGCCCGCTGCCTGGATCTCCCCGGCGCGCGCCCGGGCCTTCTTCAGAGAAGGCAGGAACCAGCCGTGGTCGAGCCCCATGGCCACCAGCCAGAGCGTGTAGGCGGCCGAAATCCAGGCCTCGCTGAACTCGAATCCCGCCTCGGAGACGAGCCAACTGCCGAAGACAAGGGCGATGACCGCCCCGGGCGTGGTCACGAAGAGCTCGCTGGCGCGCTGGAGGTCCAGCCAGGGGATGAGCTCGCCGGGTGTGCGCGCGCGGCCGGCCATGATCGCCGCGGCCGTGGTGATGCCCGCTGCCGCGACCATGAGGAACGCGCCCGTGATGTGGGCGATGACCAGGAACTCGATGAGAGACAAGTTCTGCTCCTGTGGTTAGGAAACCGGTTCCCGGCCGCTAGCGGCTCGCCTCCCAGGGATCGGCGGGGGGCGGGCCAAGCCTGGCCGGGTCACCGAAGATCGTACCGGATGCAGCCTCTGCCAGCAGGTCGCGTCCAACAATGGCGCTCGCGGCGCCGATGCCGCCCCGCATGACGCCTGAAATCCCGTGACCGAAGACGGTGCTCGCGCCCGCAAGGTAGAGTCCTTCGATCTCCGTCTTCGGCGACGGCCGGTTGGGGCCGAACTGGTCGGTCGCCAGCTCGATCCCGTACGAGGTGCCGCCCGTGGAGAGCGTGTACCGCTCGTGCGTCACCGGCGTGGCCGCTTCCTTCCAGACAATGTGCTCCCGCAGCCCGGGGATCACCTTCTCCGCCTCGTCGATGAGCCGCTCGGTAAGCTCGTCCTTGAAGTCGCGGTAATCGCGGTTCCGGTGATAGCGCTCGCCGTGAGCCGGGCCTTCCTCCACCGACCAGACGCCATAGTCCGCCGGGACCACGGACATGATCTCCAGGCTCGTGCACCCTTTCGGAGCAATCGCTTCGGTCTCCGGGTCCTTCACCGAACCCACGGAGACAAAGAAGAACGTGTCTTCCGGAACCTTCCCGTCTGAGGCTTCCCGGTAGAGCTTCTCCAGGTCGAACGAAGAGTAGTACCAGTAGTTCGTGTTTGGCATCCGGCCGCGCAGGTCCATGTCGAGGCCCAGGTACACCACGAACACAGGCAACGCCATCCGGTAGTTCGCGATCTTCTCCACTGTCGCCGTCGAAAGGTGTTCCGGCCCGACCATGTCGAGCATGGTTCGCTTCAGATCAGCGTTGGAGACGACGAGCGGCGTCCGCAGTTCCTCGCCACCTTCGAGCCGCACCCCGGAAACTTTCCCGTCTTCGATCATGATGCGCTCGACGCGGGTGCGTGTGCGCAGTTCGCCGCCGTTGGCGCGGAGGGCCGCCACCAGCGCCGCGGGGATGACCTGCCCGCCGCCCTTCGGGTAGTAGGCGCCCTTCATGTACCCTCCGACCACGCCCCCGTGGAGCACCACCGGCGTCTTCGAAGGCGGCATGGCGTAGTCGCCGCATTCGGCCGCCAGCACCGCGCGAACCTTCGTCCCCAGCGCGCACTCGTCGAACAGGTCAGACAGCGGCCGCAGTGCCCAGGTGAGAAAGTTGGGCGCTTCCTGCATCAACCGCGGCAGGTCCGCGGCCTCAACGGGCGGGCGCACCTTCCCCGATTCGGCCATGACGGCACGCAGAATATCGAGGAAGCGGTGGATGCCCGTCTCGTCGTCCGGGAAGGTTTCTACAAGCCGCTGGCGGTAGAGATCCCAGCTCGCCGGTACCTTGAACTCGATCCCCGGGAAGAGGAGGGTGTCAAACCCATCCGGGTCCAGCGGCAGCCACTCGACCCTGTCGTCGACGCCAAGTCCCCGAAGGATGGTTGGGAGCGTCCCGCCCGGGTTGCAGTCGCCCACGTAGTGGACGCCCACGTCGAACTCGAACTTCTTCATGCGCCGGAAGACGTGGGCGTTTCCGCCGGCCACATAGTGCTGCTCGAGTACGAGAGTCTTCTTGCCCAGCGCCGCCAGGTAGGCGGCCGCGGTCAGCCCCCCAAGCCCGGAGCCGATGACGATGGCATCCCAATCGCTACTCATGGCGAAGGCCCTCCCTTGACCGGCATATCATATACTCAAATTCTTGAGTATGCACGCAACCGGTGGGCCTCGACCGAAAGGCTCAATCCGAGATGCGGCTGGCCTCCCAGGGGTCCCACTCCCGGCCGCGGTCCGGCAGCTTTGCGGGATCGGCGAAGACCCGCCCGTCGCGGACCTCCGCCATCAGGTCACGCCCGGCCACCGCCGACGCCGTGGCGATGCCGCCCTTGATGACGCCAGAGATGCCGTGCGCCGTGCCCGTGCTCGCGCCCACCAGGAACAGGCCATCAATCTCGGTCTTCACGTCCGGCCGGTTCGGGCCTAGCTGGTCCGGGGCGATCTCGATCCCGTAGGAGGTCCCGCCAGTCGATGACGTGTAGCGCTCGTGCGTAATCGGCGTCGACGCTTCTTTCCAGACGATGTGCTCCTTCAGGTCGGGGATGACGGCGGAAACGGCGTCGATGACCCGCTCCATCAGTTCGTCCTTCAGGGAGCGGTAGTCGCGATTGCGATGGTAGCGCTCCCCCGCAAGCGGCCCATCGCCCACGTGCCAGAGAGCATGGTCCGGCGGAACCAGCGTCATCGCCTGGAGCGCGGAGAAGCCCCGGGGCACGAGCGTCTGCGTTTCGGGGTCCTTCACCGACCCGGCCGTGATGAGCAGCAGCAGCTTTTCGGGCACCTCACCCGCAAACGTCTGCTGGTATATGCCTTCGATATCGAGCGATTCGCTCAGCCAGTAATTCGTCTTCGGCCAGCGCTCGCGCAGGTCGATATCGAGCCCCAGGTAGACCACGAAGAACGGCAGCGCCATGCGGTATCCGGCGATGCGCTCGGCCGTGGCGGCAGAGATGTGTTCGCGGCCCACCATGTCGAGCATCGTGCGCTTCAGGTCGCCGTTGGAGATGACGACAGGGGCGCGCAGCTCTTCGCCATCGGCAAGCCGGACGCCCGCCACCTTCCCGTCCTCTACCAGGATCTTCTCCACGCCGGTGCGGAGCCTGAGTTCGCCGCCAGTGGCGCGCAGGGCCTCGACCAGGTTGGCGGCGATGACCTGCCCGCCGCCCTTCGGGTAGTGCGCGCCCTTCAGGTAGCCGTCGAGGAACCCCGCCTCCAGCGCCACGGCCGTGCGCGACGGCGGCGTCGCGTAGGCCGGCCCCTGGGCCACGAGCACGGCGCGCGGCTTCGCCCCAAGCTCGCAGTGGTCGAAAAGCTCCGTGACGGGGCGCATTCCCCAGCGCACGAGGGTTGGCGCAATCTCAACCACTCGGGCAAAGTCGTTCGGGTTCTCCAGGGCGCGCACGGCCTGGCCTTCGCGCACCACCGCTTCGAGGATATCCAGGCACTTGTGAATCGCCGATTCATCGTCGGGGAAGGCCCGCACGAGGTTGCGGCGGTAGTTCTCCCAGCCGTAGGGCACCTTCACCGTGGCGCCGGGGACCACGATGGTGTCGAATCCCTCGGGGTCCATTTCCAGGAACTCGATGCGCTCGGCCAAACCGAGCCCGCCGAGGATGCGAGGGATGGGGCCGCCAGGACCGCACTCCGCCAGGTAGTGCACGCCCACGTCAAACTCGAAGCGGTGCATGCGCCGGAAGACGCTGGCGTTCCCCCCGGCAAGGTAGTGCTTTTCGAGCACCAGGGTCCGCTGCCCGAGAGCGGAGAGATAGGCCCCCGCGGTCAGACCCCCGAGCCCGGAGCCAATCACAATCACGTCGTAATGGTTCGATGCCACGCAACCACCTCCCAGCGGCAGGTGCGCGAATCGTGGCGCAATCCCACCCATGCGGCAACCACGCCGCTGCGCTCCAGGCGCGGTGGGAGTACGATCACCGGCACATAGCGATGGCACTCAAGTACGCGGTTCTGGCGGCGCTCCTCGACGGCGAGGCGAGCGGGTATGACCTGGCAAAGCGGTTCGATACGTCGGTTTCGAACGTCTGGCACGCCCTGCCCCAGCAGATCTACGCGGAGCTTGCTTCGCTCGAAAAGCAGGGCCTGGTGACGGGCAAGGTTGTGGTCCAGGAGTCACGGCCGAACAAGCGACTCTACTCCCTGAGCCCCGAAGGGAGGGCGGCGCTGGTGGAGTGGGTCACCGGCGACTCCCGCCCGCTGGCAGTGAAAGACGAGATACTGGTGCGTTGCTTCGCGGCGGACCTGGTCGAAACAGAGAAGCTACTGCCGGGATTCCTCGCGCGCCGCGATCACGCGCGCGCCAAGCTTGACCACTACCTGGAGCTGCAACAGAACTTCCTGCGGGGCCGCACTGAAGAGGAGTACTTCCGGACCGCCCGGCGCGTTGGCCCCTACCTTGCGCTCAAGCGAGGGCTCACCTTCGAGCAGGAGAACATCGCCTGGATCGATTGGGTGCTCGACGCGCTCAGGCAGCGGAACGCGGCGGGCGCGGGCCAGAAGACGATACCGGCATAGGCGCCCGGCGCTACACGGCCTTGCCGCGC
>CAYYYI010000138.1:0-6962 GCA_964475735.1 uncultured Anaerolineaceae bacterium | reverse complement strand
CGTTCGCGCTGGGGGCTGCCGGGCAACCGGACGAACCCGGAAACGTCCTCGGCGCGTTGTCTCTTGTCTTGCGCCCGAATGCGCCGGGGTGGTTCAGTCTCCCGTGCAAACGATGCCCTCGTGGCGTAGGATGCACTACAGTGCGTGGCATCTGCCGATGCTGTCTGGGGGGAGTGGCGAATGCTGTTTCGCCGGAATGCCATCCGGGTCGCAATGTGCCTCCTGGCGGCGGCTGCCGCGGTTCTTACGATGCGCGCGGCTGGCGTGAGCTGGCATGGCGATGAAGTTGCCGGCCCCGGCTCCCCGCCTGGCCCGGTTGGTGTTGTCCTTACAAGCCCCGGCCCCGGGCTGCCCGCGCCTGGATCCGCGGCCGGTGAGGTCGTGCTGATTGACGGCGACCTCCTGTACCTCCGAACGGATCGGGGAGACCGCGTCGTGAGGGCGGCAGAAGCGAGCGTTTGGAAGGGCGAAGCAGCATCGCTCTCGGACATCGAAGTTGGGGACACCGTCACTGCAAGCGGAGCGGCGCTTGTGGACGGCACGATTGACGCGAAGACCATCGATGTGAACATCGTCCAGGTCCGGGGCGTGGTCTTGAAGGTGGAAGGGCCCGGCCACTTCGTGGCACGCGACAACTTCGGCCACGAACAGGCGCTCAGGATCGGCGCTGAGAAACCGCCCGTCGAGGTGGTCGCAGGTGGGCAGCCCCTCCACCCCGGGACGCCCGTAACCATGGTCCCGGGTCAGCCGTTCATCGCGATCGGCGTGCGCCTCGCCGATGGCACGGTGCGCGTCACTCGGCTCTACCTGTAGCGGCCTCCGCTTCTCTGCGCGAACCGCCAGAGCCGATCTCCCCGCCCCCTACACACCCTCCTTCACCCTTTCCGCCAACGCGCGGGTGAAGCCCACCGTGGCCGCGATCTCCTCAACTCCCGCCTCCCGGATCGCCTTCACTGACCCGAACTTCTTCAGCAGCGCCTTCTTCCGCTTCGGGCCTACGCCGGGGATGGTGTCGAGCGCGCTCTGGACGGCCGCCTTCGCTCGCACCTGCCGGTGATAGGTGATGGCGAACCGGTGTGCCTCGTCGCGGAGGCGCTGAACCAGGTAGAGCGCCTCCGAGCCGCGCGGGAGGATGATCGGGTCCTCCTCGCCGGGCACGAATACCTCCTCGAACCTCTTCGCCAGCCCCACCGCGGGGATCTCGTGCACGCCCAACTCCCGCATCGCCCCTGTCGCCGCCGCAAGCTGTCCCTTGCCGCCATCGATGATCACCAGGTCCGGCGGGTCCCAGCGGTCCGGGGCGGGCTCCTCCCCGTCCTGGTTCGCGCCCGCGCCCTCCGCCGGCGAGGCGCGCTTGAAGCGGCGCAGCATGATTTCGCGCATCGTGGCGAAGTCGTCGGCGCCCTCGACTGTCTTCACGCGGAAGCGCCGGTACTGGTTCGGCGCCGGGCGCCCGTCGACGAACACCGCCATGCTCGACACCGCGCTCGTTCCCTGGATGTTGGAGTTGTCGTAGCACTCGATCCGCCGCGGGAGCGTGGGTAGTGCCAGCTCTTCACGAAGCTGTTCCAACGCCTGCTCCGTGCGCGAGCTGTCGGCCTGCCACTTGAGCTGCATCATCTCCAGCGCCTCTTTGGCGTTGTCGGCGGCCATGGTCACCAGGCGGCGCTTTTCGCCGCGCTCGGGCGTTCGCAGCTCCACCTGCGAGCCCCGTTTCTGCGCCAGCATCTGCTGGATTTCGGCGGCGTCTCCCGGTTCCGATGGCACAACCACCAGCCGTGGCACGTACTGGGCGCTCTCGTAGTACTGCTCCAGGAAGCTCGCCAGCACCGCCGCGTCCGATTCGCCGGTCACGCCTTCGAGGATGAAGTTGTCGCGTCCGATCATCTGGGTGCCGCGCACGAAATAGACCTGCACGCACGCCCGGTCGCCGTCTCGCGCCAGCCCGAAGATGTCCAGGTCCTCCTTCTTGATGCTGACCACCGTCTGCTTCTCGACCGTGCGCTCGATGGCGCGGAGCTGGTCCCGCAGCACGGCCGCTCGCTCGAACTCCATCCGTACGGCCGCGTCCTCCATCTGCTGCTGCAGCCGCTTCAACACGTACGCCGACTTCCCTTCGAGGAAGAGGATCACCTGAGCGATGACCTCTTCATATTCCTCCTTCGTGCAGTACGAAGTGCACGGCGCGATGCAACGCTTGATGAAGTAGTCCAGGCAGGGCCGCGCGTCCGTGCCCGTGATCTCCTTCGTGCAGGAGCGCCAGGGGAAGAGCTTCTTCACAAGGTCCAGAGTCGCCCGTACCGACCCCGCGCTGGCATAGGGGCCGAAATAACGCGCCCCGTCCTTCTCGATGCGCCGCGTGATGTAGACCCTCGGCCACGGGTTCTGCACGTCGATCTTCAGGTACGGGTAACGCTTGTCATCCTTGAGCCGGATGTTGAAGAACGGCTGGTGGCGCTTGATGAGCGTGGCTTCGAGCAGCAGCGCCTCGCCCACGTTTGCGACCACGATGTACTCGAAGTCAGCGATTTGCTCCCGCAGCGCTCGCGTCTTCGGTTCCATCCCGCGTGGCGAACCGAAGTACGACCGCACCCGGTCTTTCAGCCGCGCCGCTTTGCCCACGTAGATGACCTCGCCCGCCGCGTTGCGCATCAGGTAGACGCCGGGGCGCGCGGGAAGGCCGCTCAGTTGGGTCCGGATCTTGTCGGGAATTGTGCTGCTCGCCACGAATCCAGTTTACGTGCCCGCGAGCGGTGAGAGAGCCGCGCTGCCTAGCCCTCGCTAAACGGGAAACCCCGGCGGAGCGCAAGGTCGCGCACTTCTATGGCCGCTCGCTCGGCCTTTTCGATCATGCTCGCCGGGTAACCGTACTTCTGCTGGTGCAGTTCGAACTCGTCCTGGTCCAGCAAGCGGATGTCGCCGTCGGGCCGCACCGCGACATCCAGGTCGAGGTCGACATAGCCGAGATGGCGCCCGTCAAAGCGCGGGGGCGTCGTGACGTTGCAGTACCACAGGGCCAACGGGCAGCCGGGCCGCGAAAGCCGGAACACGTTGTACCAGCGGTCGCGCCAGAAGTAGACCAGGCTGTCGTATGGCGAGCGGAACTCGCCCCGGCTCGTGAAAATCGGCGTCCGTGCCCGGTACTGGGCAACGATCAGGACACCGTCATCCGAAACGACTGTGAAAGGCTGGATCCAGTGAGCGGCGCCGTCGTACTTGGTCGCGCGGAGCAGGATCCGGGTCCCGGCATCGGCGACCGGGTTGCAGAACGGCTGCTTCATGGGGGGATGATACACGCCCGATCGGTCACTGGCCGGACGCTTACGTGAAGTTCCGAGAATTTCCTCGAACTGGCGTGCGAACGTCAGTCGTTCGCGAGGAGCAGGCCGAACACGACACCGGCCACGATGGCAATGCCCCCCAATGCCACCGCGAAGGCAACCTGCGCCTGGGAGAAGCGCTCCTTGATGTCGTGGTGCATGGGCGCGGCGTTTGGGTCTTCGGTGGTGGCGTGAGTGTCGATCATGCCTGTCTTCCTGGTCCGGGTGGTTTCCTCGCCATTCTGTCCTCTCCGAACCTTGTGCGCACCTCCTGCTAAGGTGGGCGGAGTGGAACCATCCGTTGCCCGCCCCCGCCAGCGCGCCAGTGTGACCCGGCGAATCACCGTTCCGGGGAATCTGCGGCTTGCCTGCGAGCAGTTCAACAGCGGCCGCTTCTTCGAATGCCACGAGACGCTGGAGGAGGTCTGGCAGCAGGAGAACGGCGAACTCAACGGCCTTTACAAGGGCATCATCCAGGTGGCGGCGGCGTTCGTTCACGTGGGGCGCGGGAACGGGAGCGGCGCCGACCGGCTCTTCGCCACCGCCCTTGCCTACCTGGCGCCCTTCAGGGCGAACAGCGCCATGGGCTTTGATGTCGAAGCCCTCTGCCAAACCGCCGAGCGAGCCCGCGAAGCCCTCAGTGCGCTCGCTCCTGGGCAGACCGTGGCACTGAGTCTCTCACCACGGCCGGAGCTGCGGTGGGATGAGTCCTGCCTGGCCGCCGAGGCGCGCCGCCGGGGAGCCTGGGGATTCGACCCGGACGGCAACCCGCTCGAGATGGAAATCACGGTCATTGAGTGATACTCCGCCCGAAATCGGGAAGAGTTGGGAAAGTCTTGTGACGCCCGATTGACATCCTTCTGGTACCTTTGAACTGAGGGGGTGCCGGCCAGGACCGCCCGGCCCTTTCCGTTTCCACCAGGAGGAAAAGACCCGTCCGATGACTAGCTCCGCCACCGGCTCTGCGCCGGCCGATGAGGTGGTAATTGAAGCCCGCGACGTCCACAAGACCTACGATACCGGCTCCGTGCAGGTGCATGCCCTTCAAGGCGTAAGCATCACGGTTCGCCGCGGCGAGATGGTCGCCATCATGGGTCCCTCGGGCTGCGGCAAGACCACCCTTCTTAATAGCCTCTCCGGCCTCGACGACTTCGACAGTGGGTCCGTCCATATCAATGGAACGGACATAACGCGTATGGCTGACGACCGGAAAACCGAGTTCCGGGCCCGCGACATGGGCTTCGTGTTCCAGACCTACAACCTGCTGCCCGTGCTTTCTTCCGTTGAGAACGTCGAGCTGCCTCTTATCGTTTCCGGCGTGAAGCCGAAGGTCGCCCGGCAGATGGCCCTCGAGTCGCTCGAACGCGTCCGCCTCCGCGAGTTCGCCACGCACCGCCCGAACCAGCTTTCCGGCGGCCAGCGCCAGCGCGTCACCATCGCCCGGGCGCTCGTCAACCGCCCTGCTATCATGTGGGCCGACGAGCCAACCGGCGCCCTCGACTCGGGGACCGCCAACGAAATCATGGACCTGATCGTCGAGTTGAACCGTGACGCACATCAGACGACTGTCCTCGTCACGCACGATCCGAAGGTCGCGGCGCGCTGCCACCGAACCATCCTGATGGCCGATGGCCTCATTGACGTTGAGCGGACCCAGTCGGAGATGGCCGCTGTTGCCGCGGGCCACTAGGTCATGAACGATATCTTCGGCCTTTCGATGACCTACATCGCCGCCGGTTGCCTGGTCGTGACGGCCGCGATCTTCCTGTTCATCACGTTCATCGCCATCCGCAACCCGGTCATGTTCAAGATGGGTCTGCGCAACATTCCCCGCCGCAAAGCGCAGACGGCCCTCATCATCGTCGGCCTCATGCTTTCCACCCTCATCATCACAGCGGCGTTCGGAACCGGAGACACCCTTACTTCGAGCATCACCTCGCAGATTTACGACATGGCGGGCGAAGCCGACGAGATGATCTCCTGGGATACCGAGAAGGAGGCCGCCCCGGAACACCAGCAGGTCATACCACTTTCGCTGGCCGATGAACTCCGAACTCAGTTCGCCGGGGATGAAGATATCGAGGCGTTCGCCCCGTTCCTCACCGAGTTGCTCCCTGTTGTGAACACACGTACGCGGCTCAACGAGCCTTCCGCCCGCATTGTCGCCTTCCGGCCCGAGGACATGGAGGCTTTCGGAGGCCTGAAAGACATCGCCGGTAAGCCCGTCACGCTCAAGCCGGGCGAGATAGCGGTGAACAAAGATCTTGCGGAAGAGATCAGCGCTTCCGCCGGCGATCAGGTTCTGGTGTTCTACCAGGGCGCACAGGTTGCGCTCACCGTCACTGCCATCGTTCCCAGTCAGGTGCTCGGCGGCGCGTTTCAGTTTCAACAGGTGGAAGGCGGCGCAGTCGATTTCGGCTTTCTCAGCGAGCTGACTGGCAAGGGCCAAAACGCGGACGGGGTTTTTGTCTCCAATCGCGGCGGCGTCCGCTCGGGGCTGCAGCATTCCGATGCGGCCACCGCCAAGCTCGAAGCCGCGCTTGAAGGCACTCCCTACAAGGTCGAGGCATTCAAGAAGGACGGCATCGAGATGGCCGAGTTCTTCGGCAACATCCTCCTGACCTTCTTCATCGTGCTCGGCCTTTTCTCCATCGCAGCTGGCGTGCTGCTCATCTTCCTTATCTTTGTCATGCTTGCCGCCGAACGAAAGCCCGAGATGGGCATGGCCCGCGCCATCGGCGCCAAGCGCCGCCAGCTTGTCGAATCCTTCCTCGCTGAAGGCATGGGATACGACTTCGGATCTGCAATTGTCGGCCTCATTGCCGGCATCGGTGTGACGTTCGCCATGATGGGCATCCTCGAATCGGCCGCGGGGCGCGACATCGGTATCAACCTCGCCGTGACCTTCACACCGCGAAGCCTGATCGTCTCGTTCTGCCTTGGTCTGATCGCCACCTTCATCGTCATCTTCGTTTCGTCCTGGCGGGCCAGCCGGCTGAACATCGTCGCCGCAATACGCGACCTCCCCGAGTCGCGGCCGATCAATCCGGAGGCCGCCACCTGGCTCGGCTACTTCCGTGCCGTGCTGAACGGCGTTGCTGCGGGCGGGATTACGGCCATCTCGCTCCTTGCCGCGCTCCGCTTCTCAGACCAGGCGCCGCTCTTCCTGGCTGCTGCCCTGGTCGGCCTTCCCGGCGTGTGGCTCGGCATGCTGCGGGGCCACAACTTCGGCGCCCCTGCGGCTGACCGCAAGGCCGGCGAACGCGCGCCGGTCTGGCCGTTCATTCTCGGAGTTTGCACTCTGCCCCTGGGCGTGGGTCTCCTCATCATCGCCGGGTACGCCCTGGCGCTTCTCCTGGTGCGGCTCACGCGCGACCGCAAGCCGTCGTCCATGCCCGCCTGGCTCCTGCCGCTGGGCATCGCCCTGGCGCCGCTCGGGATCGTCCTTGCCGCCCTCCAGAGTCGCGGCCGTACCGTCGCCTGGAGCGTCGGGTTCGGCACGGTGGGGGCCATCATGGGCGCTCTCATGGTCCAGTGGGGGCTCGAAACCGACAGGATGTTCCTCTTCGCCGGTGGCATATCGCTTGTCTTCTTCTGGATCGCCGCCACGCTTCGCTACTTCCACATCCACGAACGGCTCAC
>CAYYYI010000137.1:0-7047 GCA_964475735.1 uncultured Anaerolineaceae bacterium | reverse complement strand
TAGTCAACATCCCACTCCCGCCAACCACCTCCTCCACGTCCTGCCGGGGGCGCATTACCGGCAATCGGCGCCCACGCCCGGGCGCGCGGTTTCGGCGAATGCTTCCGGGCAGTGCAACATATCGCGCTGAACAACCGTCTATACTTGTCGAGCGGACTGTCGTGGCGACAGGAGAGAGAAAACAATGGTTTCGGAGCCAATCCCGGGTGCGGCAACTGATCCCGGCGTACGGGCGTACCTGAAGCTGGCTGCCGGGGAGCAGCCCGTCGTGAATGTTCGGGCGGGAGACCAGGGCGGCGCGATCTGGATCGTTACAGAAGTTCGGGCGGCCGGAGACGTTGAGCGACTCAAAGGTCTGTTTCGAGCGGAGCGAGAGGCACGAGCGGTGGCGCGCAAAGCGGGCGGGGCACCGCTCATTTTTCGGGTCGTTGATCTCGACATCGGCGAACGGGCTGACGACGCTCCGCTCGCCCTTGCCTGCCTGCGCTGATGGGGGCGATCTGAGCGGTGGCGTCTGAGGCTGAGCATGTCCAACAGGCGCGCGAGAGACCAGCTGAACAAGGTTCAACATGCCGGACCAAGAGGAGGGTTGAGCCCGTCGCTGCCCAAATGCGACACACTTGTGTTGAAGCAGACAGACCGGGGGCATGAACGTGGTTGACGATTCGAAAACGTGGGACCTCTTCATTTCGTACGCGTCAGAAGACCGCGAGGCCGTAGCGGCCCCTCTCGCGCAGCTCCTGAAGAGCATTGGGGTGCGAGTCTGGTTCGACCAGAGTGAGCTGACGGTCGGCGACAGCCTTCGTGAGCGAATCGACCACGGCCTCGGTCAGAGCCGATATGGCGTGGCAGTCCTGTCCGAGGCCTTCTTCGGGAAGCACTGGCCGACCCGCGAGCTGAACGGGCTGGCTCAACGCGAAGTGGAGGGCGAAAAGGTCATTCTGCCCATTTGGTTTGGGGTTGACGCACAAGCAGTGCGGGCGTTCTCGCCTCCGCTCGCGGACCGGGTAGCTCTCTCCTGGACCAATGGCCTCGTTAGCGTGGCTCTCGCTCTCCTCGAAGTCGTTCGCCCCGATATTTCGCGCAACCTAACTGCACGCGCTGCGAGCATGGTCACGTTGACGCCAATTGACTCTGGTCACCAGCTCGCCCATCTGGCGGGGGGCGCTGGCATGTTCGTGTTCTTCGACGAACCGACGGAAGACAAGGAGCAACTAGACCAGGCTGCGGAGTTCCTTCAGGAATTGAAGGACTGGGGCGAAGCGTGGCCCGACATCGAAGTCCGCGACCAGCTTCAGGCCGAGTTGAGCCTGCACGAAGCCCTGACGGCGCTCAAGACGGCCGGCTGGTCAGTGTTCGGCGCTCTGACGCCCCGAAAGATTGCAGCCGGTGGAAAGCCCCTGACCCTCCAGTCTGCGCTTGTGGCGGTCGTCCGGGGGAATCCTCCCGTTGTCCTTGTCGACGGGGACCGAGTGCTTTTCCCGCGCGAGTCCGACGATGCCGGGACCTAGCAGGCACCGGCTTACCTCACCGTCGGCGCGCCGAAGCGGCGCCGGTAGGCCTTCAGGACCGCGTCCACGGGCGGGATGCCGAACCAGGTGTCGTCGGGAAGCCCCGCCACGGCCATCTGGAACGTGCCGAGCTGGTTCATCTCGCTCATCGCCCCGGCCCTCACGTTCGGAGGTACGAGGAGGTTCCGCGTGAGCGGCAAGGCGCGCCCGCTCACCGGAAGAACGCCAGCCCCACCGCCGCCCCCATGACCACTGCCAGCGCCGGGCTGCGGTTCCACCACGCCACCACCAGGAACGACGCGGCCGCGAGAATCGCCGCACCTGCCCCCTCAACTCCCAGCCGGAATAGCGTGTAGACGCCCGCTCCCAGGAGGCCCAGCGCCACCGGGCCGAGCGTGCGACGCATCAGGTCCACCACGGGGTGCTCCCCAAGGCGCGACCAGCGGTCGGCGATGAACCAGGTGACGGTGGCCGCCGGGAGGAACATGCCCAGGCTGGCCGCGGCCGCGCCCGGAATGCCCGCCGCCTTGTAGCCGATCATCGCCACCATCAGCATCCCCGGCCCGGGCGTGACCTGCGAAAGCGCGAACGCGTCCACAAACTCCTTGTGCGTCACCCAGCCGTGAGCGCCGACGGCCTCGCGCTCCATCTCGGGCAGGATGCCGATGCCGCCCCCGAACGCCACCAGGCTGAGCCGGGCGAACACCGATACCAGGTCGAGAAGCTCGCTCACCGGCGGCGCACCAGGGCCACTGCCAGCGATGCTGGCACGCAAGTCGCCAGCACGACGTAGATGGGCCACCCAAGGGGTCCGAAGAGGAAGAACGTGAGCAGGGCGATAGGCACCCCGGGCAGCCCGCCCAGGCCTCCGCGCAGCCGCACAAGGGCCGCTGCCGCCAGCCCTGCCGCGGAGGCCGCGACACCAGTGCCAACCGGCTCCGTCACCGAGGCGGGCATGCCGTTGAAATAGAGCCATGCCAGCGCCACAATCGCCGTCGCGCCGGGAACGACCAGGCAGAGCAGGGCGATTACCGCTCCCGTGACGCCGCGCAGCCGCTGTCCGAGATAGGCCGCGAGGTTGCCGATGTTGGGGCCGGGAAGCACCTGGCTTACCGCGACCGCTTCGAGGAACTCCTCATCGCTGATCCACTTGCGGCGAATGACGAGTTCGTCGTGGAAGTACGCCGCTCTCCCGCCGCCGAAACTAATGCTCCCGATGAGGGCAAACGAACGCAGAAGGCTCCGGAGCGAGGGCTGCGTTGCGCCTGGGCTTGCCACCGCGAAAGCGTAAGGTCCGCGCCAACCTCGCGCGAGGGCCGCAGTGCCCTGCGCTTGCCTTCGCTCCCGGTATTCCCCACGATGCCGCTAAGGAGTCGCCCATGAAGGTCTCGCCGCACGTCCGCGCCGTTCAGGTGCCCGACGACAACCCCATGCATCCCCAGTTCACGAACATCTACCTCGTCGGCGATGGCCAGGCTTTGACCATCGACTCGGGCGAGGCGATCGAGCGCTACCGCTGGATGCTGCGCGGTTACCTGGCTGCGACGGAGCGCGCCGAGGTCGCCATCGCCGCCATCACGCACCACCACTCCGACCACAGCGGCAACCTGAAGTGGGCGCGCGAGGTCTTCGGCGCGGAGGTCGCCATCCCCGGCAACGCCCGGCCGCTGCTCAAGGGGCGCCTCCCGTCGCAGGGGGTCAGCCGTCTCAACGACGGGCAGGTCCTCGACATGGGCGGTGGCGCAAAGGTGACGGTGCTGGTTACCCCCGGCCACAGCGTCGACTCCATCTGCTTCTACCTTGAAGACGATGGCGTCCTGTTCACCGGCGATACGCTCCTGGGCAGCACCACCACCACCGTGAACGACCTCGGGGCGTATCGGCGCACGCTGGCAAAGCTGCTCGAACTGCCCAACCTAAAGGTCATCTGCCCGGGGCACGGGCCCCTCGTCCACGACCCGCGCGAACGGCTCCAGTCCTACATCGACCACCGCAACATGCGCGAGCGCCAGATACTCGATGCCCTCTCCGATGGCGGCGTCCTGACCAGCTGGGAGATCATGCTCAAGCTCTACCCGGACATCGACAAGCGCATCCGCTTCGCCGCCGATGGCAACGTGCGCAGCCACCTGCGGCAGCTTGAGGAGGAAGGCCGCATCAAGGCCTACCCCGGCAAGCCCCGCCGCCCCAGCGCCGCTCGCCTGCAGCGAGAGATCGAGCATGCGAAGGTTCGCGAGCGCGTAATCAAGCAGGCCGGGAAGATGAAAGCGGAGCAGCGGCGCACGCTCCTGCGCGCCCAGGAGAATCCGCCCACAGACCAGTGGGTCGAGCCCCCGCGCTTCGAGCTCCTCTGAGACCTCCGCTCACTACACAGGGGATTGGCCCATGCCGCGAATGCAGCCCGATGTCCTCAACGACTTCCTCCAGCAGCCTCACATTGGAGTGCTCGCCACCCTCCGCCGCGATGGTCGCCCCTACACGGTCCCGGTCTGGTGGCTGTGGAAAGACGGCGTCATCTGGGTGACTGGTACGCACACCCGCGTCTGGTGCCAGCAGATAAAGCGCGACCCCAGGGTCTCGCTCTGCATCGAGGCTGCCGAGCCCGTTCCCGGGCACGTGGAGTTCGATGGCATCGCCGAGGTGCTCGCCTTGCCCGGCTTCGACATCTGGCCCATCTCCCGCGAGCTGGCGGAGAAGTACGTCGGTCGTGGCGACCCGGCCCGCGCCGCCGAGGTCGATGCGTTCTTCGCCAATATGCAGACTGAGCCGCGGCTCCTCTTTCGCATCACGCCCACCGTTACGCGCGCCATAGACATGCGCGTTTACCGCGGCAAGAGAGCGGATCGGGAGTACCAGGAACTGCAGAAGCCCGGCGCGGCGGGGGACCGTTCCGCTCCGCGTTGACACGTGGCCCGGCTGCCCAGCACGATCACTGGCACACCCTGTTGAATCCGAGGAATCCGGGCCCCGCGAACGGTCCCGCGCTCGCGAAGGCTCACTGCACGCCATGACAAACCAGGTCCAGCGCCGCCTCGCCATCAGTGTTCAACCCGTCCCCAAGCAGGATGCGGAAGAACGGAAGCGCAACTTCGACGAGACATACCTTGGCTTCGACTCCACTGCGGCGATGATCGAAGCGTCTCGCTGCCTGCAGTGCCCCTCGGCTCCCTGCCAGGAGGCCTGCCCCGTCAGCAACGACATCCCCGGCGCTTTCGCCCTGCTCGAAGTGGGCGACATAATCGGGGCGGCGAACAAGTTCCGCGAGACCAGCAATCTCCCCGAGATGTGTGGGCGGCTCTGCCCCCAGGAGAAGCTCTGCGAGGGCGCCTGCGTCGTCGGCTTCGCCATTCGCCCCGATGGCCGTGCCGAGCCCCCGGTCACCATCGGGAAGCTTGAGGCGTTCTGCACCGATTACCAGCGAAGCGAACTCCAGGGCTATCCGAGGCCGCGCTACACGCCCGAGCCGACGGGCCGGAAGGTGGGCATTGTAGGCTCCGGTCCGGCCGGGCTCGCGGTCGCCGAGCAGCTCGCCTATATGGGCCACGAGTGCACCGTCTTCGAGGCATGGCCCGAGCCCGGTGGAGTGCTTGTCTACGGCATCCCCAACTTCAAGATGCGCAAGAGCATCGTCGATGACTACATCGCCCATCTCGAAGCCCTCGGCGTGAAATTCGCCCTCAATACCTGGGTTGGGAAGGACATCACCCTCGACGGCATGCTCGACGGCGAATTCGACGCCGTCTTCCTCGGCACCGGCGCCGGTGTTGGCAACGAAATGGGTATTGAGGGTGAAGAGCTCGAAGGCGTCCACAGCGCCACGGACTTCCTGGTGCGCGGCAACCTCCCCCCGGATCAGCTCCCTGAGCACCTTCGTGACCCGCTCCCAAAGCTCGAAAACGTCGTAGTCATCGGTGGGGGCGACACCTCTATGGACTGCGTGCGAACCGCCATCCGCCTTGGGGTCCGCAACGTGTCGTGCGTCTACCGCCGAACTGAAGCAGAGATGCCCGGCCGCGCCGAAGAGCGCAAGAACGCCCGCGAAGAGGGTGTGCGCTTCGAGATGCTGACCCTCCCCGTGCGCATCATCGGCGATGAAAGCGGCCGCGTGACCGCCGTCGAATGCCAGCGCATGGAGCTGGGCGAGCCCGACGAGTCGGGGCGCAGACGCCCTGTGCCCGTGAAAGGAAGCAATTTCACTGTACTCGCCGACGCCGTCGTCATAGCCATCGGCTACGGCGCCGATCCCCTCGTCCCGCAGACCACCGCGGGCCTCCAGTCCGACCGTAAGGCACTCATCAAGGTTGACGAGCGAGGCCGGACCACGCGCCGCGGCGTGTTTGCCGGGGGCGACAACGTCAACGGCGCCGATCTTGTGGTCACCGCGCTGGCGGCTGGCCGCACCGCCGCCGAGGCGATCGCCGCCTACCTCGATTCCCTGCCACCGCGCCGCTAAGGGCGGCCAGGCAACGATTTACAGGGACTTTACAGACCCCGGGCTATTGGGGCTGCCCATTGCGTTCGACGTTTACGGTAGATACACCGGAGCATCGTGCGTGAATAAGCCCCAGGCTCTCAATGCGTTTCTGTTCCCATCCGCGGATCAGCGTGCCATGGGCTCCGTTGAAACACCTGCCATCCTCCGCTGGCTGAGGCCTTCGACTCTGGCGCTCTGGCTGGTGGTCTTCGCCATCGAGGCGCAGACAATCGTCTCGACTGGCACCTCGAGGCATTGGATTGCCCTCGTCCTCTCGTCTGCCCTGTTCATCGCCGCCCATGTCCAGTTTTGGTACGAAGAATCGGAGCAGGGCCGGCGCTTCCATCGCACGCTCGAAAAGATGCGTGGCCGCATCTACGAAGATGACGAGACTGGGCTTCCCAACAGCCGCCATTTCGTCTTTGAACTGCGGCGCCAGATGATGCGCTCCGTCCGGAATGGCCGAGGCTTCTCGCTTGTCCTCGCCGATGTCGTTGGCTTCGAAACCCTCGCGGCCGACCGCCAACGCATCCTCATGTCCATCGGCCGCACGCTGCGCCAGGCAATGGGCGATAGCGACTTCACGGCTCGCCTCCAGGGCTCCATCTTTGCCGCCATCGTTTCGGACGAGCGCGACCGCACCGCGGCCGACAAGGCAGACTCGGCGCTCGTCGCACTCGGGTCCTGCATTCCGCTCGAATCTGCAGGTCAGGTGTACCCGGTCGTCTCGATCACCGGGTATGAAGGCGAAATAGAGGTGCGAGACTTCCTGAGGCGCGCCCAGCGTGACCTCCTTGCGATGCGCTCCCACGACGTGGCCGCCCGTCCGCGGCCCAAAGGACAGCGGCAGACGCCGGCCGCTGCCTGAAATCAGCACGCTTCCTGCGCGGGAGTTCCCAGCGTGGTGTTCAGAGCCCGGTAGCCTGGCCGCTACCGGGCTCTTCTTCTTTGACAACAGGAGGGAACACGAAGGCCCCGGCCATAAGCCGGGGCCTTCTGAGATTATGTTGGAGCGGGCGAAGGGAATCGAACCCTCGTCTCAACCTTGGGAAGGTCGCATTC
>CAYYYI010000136.1:0-7071 GCA_964475735.1 uncultured Anaerolineaceae bacterium | reverse complement strand
AGCGCGAGCTCGACCACTGGGAGCGGGTGATCAACGAGAACGAGCTCAGCCCCCAGCCCATTGCACGGGCCGCCATCCGCTGGCTGAGGGCGAATCCGCCCCCGCCGCCCGAGCGCGTCACAGTCGTTCACGCCGACTACCGGGTGGGCAACTTCCTCTATACGCCCAAAGGCATCCACGCCATCGTCGACTGGGAGATGGCGCACCTGGGCGACCCGCTCGAAGACGTCGCCTGGTCGTTCATGGAGGCGTGGGAGTGGACCAGGGATGGCCGCAAGGGCGGAATCATCTGGGCCGAGGACGCCATCCGCATCTACGAAGAAGCCTCGGGCACGAAGGTGAACCGCGAAGCCCTGCACTGGTGGGACGTGTTCGGGAGCGTCAAGGGCCAGGCCATCTGGCTCACAGGCGCCCGCTCGTTCCAGGATGGCCGGACCGCCGAGCTCATGATGCCCTTCACCTCCTACTGGCTAATCAACTTCCAGGATGAGATCATGTTGCGTGCGATGGGGAGGGGAGCATGAGGCCCGATACGCCCAAGGTCCTGTTCGGAATCGCCGGGCAGCTGATCATGCAGATCATGCCCGAGGTGCGGACGCCCATCGCGGGCCAGACCCTGACGCTCTCGGCCGCGCTCCTCTCCATGGTCGCCCAGGAGTTCGACCGCGCCGCCTCCCGCCTGGTCGAAGAGAACCGCGCCATTCGCGCGCTCTTGGCCCATGCCCGCGGCATGATGACTGACCCCACCATCCGCTCTCGCATCGATGCCGAAATCGCCGACCCAAGCGAGCACGACTTCCACGTTTCGGCCCTCCAGACTGTGAACGACCGCCTGCGTGCGCTGCTGATCGACGTCCACGCGGCTGTCGAGGCGGCGCCCGGCAACGACGCCGCCAACCTGAACGAACGTATATGGGACGAGTTGAAGGAGTCCACCCGCCGGAGACACCTGGCCAGCGGCCTCGCATGAGAGACGCGCTACGCGCGGCGCTGGCGGCCTATGAGCCGCAGCCCATCGAGGCCGAAGCGGGCATGCCCCTTGCGGCCGTCATGGTGCTGCTCTACGAGCACCAGAGCCGCGTGCACGTCGTCTTCCAGAAGCGGACCGAGCGTGTGGACACGCACAAGGGCCAGGTCAGCTTCCCCGGCGGCATGGCCGACGCGGGAGACCCCGGCCTGGTCCATACCGCGCTGCGCGAGACCCACGAGGAAATCGGTGTCGCTCCCGGCGACGTCGAAGTCCTCGGGCAACTGGATGACATCCTCACCCTCACGAGGTTCCGCGTCACGCCGTACGTGGGCTGGCTGCAGCGGTACCCCTACGAATGGCGCTTTAGCCACGATGAAGTAGCCTACCTGCTCGAAGTGGGGCTCGACCACCTGCGCCATCCAGAGACCCTCGTCCCCGACCGGCGTGTCATCAATGGCAGGGAGATCATCCTCCCCTCGTACCGGTTCCAGGATGACCTCATTTGGGGCGCTACGGCGCGCATGCTCACCAACTTCCTCGACCTGGTCGCAGCCGCCGAACGCTGACCGCACCGTGACGAAGCGCCAGCCCGTGCTAAGGTTTTCGTATGGATGTTTGCGTGCTCTCCCGCGACCTCATGTTCTTCGCGGCCGTCGAAGGCGTGGCCGGGGCAATGGGCCACACCGCCCGCCAGGCCGAGACGCTCGCCTCAGTCGGCGCACCTGACCTCCTGATCGCGGACTTCGTGTCCACGGCCGTCGACATCGTCGAAATGGCCCGAGCATTTGACCCGCTCCGGACAGTGATCTTCGCTCCCCACGAGCGCGTGGAGGTGTTCACCGGCGCACGGGCGCACGGCATCGCCGGGGTCTTCAGGCGGGGGGCTCTCCCCACCGAGCTCCCCCGCATCCTCGCCGAATACTCCCTCTGACATCCACGCCCTCTCTGCCGGAAAAGCCCGTTCTTCGTAGTTTCCAAGCTCATCCGATGCTAGGATGCGGGCACCGCGCGCCCCGCTCACCCGGCCACCGCCACCGCGAGGCCGGGTTCTTTTCGCCGCGGCAGCACGCCCCGCACGACACGCAGGGGCCACGAGGTATCCATCGTGACTGAACAGCTCACCGCTCAGCAGAAGCTCGGCCAGCTTGTCGAGATGAAGAACTCCTTCGCCCAGGGCGGCGGCCCCAAGCGCATCGAGGCCCAGCACGCCCGCGGCAAGCTCACCGCCCGCGAGCGCGTTGACCTCCTCCTCGACCCCGGCACCTTCGATGAGATCGACGCCCTCGTGCGGCCCCGCGGCTCCGCGGCGGGAACGCTGGGGCCCGAAGCCGTCGTCACAGGTTGGGGCAAGGTCGAAGGCCGGCCCGTCTACGTCTTCTCCTACGACTTCACCGTCCTCGGCGGCTCCCTGAGCGAGGCCGTCGCCGAGAAGATCCTCAAGACGATGGACCTCGCCTTGATGACCGGCGCACCCATCGTAGGCATCCAGGATTCTGGCGGCGCCCGCATCCAGGACGGCCCCGAGAGCCTTCGTGGCTTCGGCGAGATCTTCGCCATGAACACCCTCGCCAGCGGCGTCGTCCCCCAGATCAGCGTCATCATGGGCCCCTGCGCCGGGGGCGCCGTCTACAGCCCCGCTATCACCGACTTCGTCTTCATGACCGAAGGCACGAGCCAGATGTTCATCACCGGCCCCGACGTCGTCCGCTCCGTGACGGGCGAGGAAGTCACCCAGGAGGAGCTTGGCGGCGCCGATGTGCACGCGATGAAGTCCGGCGTGGCCCACTTCGCCCTCGAAGGCGAAGAAGAGACCCTGGCCGAAGTGCGCCGCCTCCTTTCGTTCCTGCCTTCCAACAACGCCGACGACCCGCCCTACCGCCCTGCAGGTGACGATCCCGGCCGCGCCGACGAAGACCTGCTGACTATCGTCCCCGCCGAGCCCAACCGCCCCTACGACGTCCGCGACGTGGTCTACCGCATCATCGATGATGGCGACTTCATGGAGGTGCACGAACGCTACGCGCCCAACATCGTCGTCGGCTTCGGGCGCATGGGGGGCCGCACAGTTGGGTTCGTCTGCAACCAGCCGATGCACCTGGCCGGCTCGCTCGATATCAACGCCAGCCGCAAGGCCGCCCGCTTCGTGCGCTTCTGCGACTGCTTCAACATCCCTCTCGTGACGCTCGTCGACGTGCCGGGCTACCTCCCGGGCACATCGCAGGAGTACAACGGCATCATCATCCACGGAGCCAAGCTCCTCTTCGCCTACAGCGAAGCAACCGTGCCGAAGATCGCGGTCGTCCTGCGCAAGGCCTACGGCGGCGCCTACCTCGTCATGTCCTCCAAGCACCTGCGCGGCGACATGAACTTCGCCTGGCCCACCGCCGAAATCGCCGTCATGGGCCCCGACGGCGCGGCCAACATCGTCTACCGGGAAGAGATCGCGAAGGCGGATAACCCCGAAGCCCGGCGCAAAGAGCTCATCGACGAATACCGCGAAAAGTTCGCCAACCCCTACATCCCTGCTGGCCGCGGCTTCCTCGACGACGTCATCGACCCTCGCGAAACGCGCGCGAAGATCATACGCGCTCTCGACATGCTCCAGAACAAGGCCGACCGCAACCCGCCCAAGAAGCACGGCAACATCCCGTTGTAGCGGGAGGCTGTCTCGGGGCTGCCGGCGGGCAAGCTAGGGCTATCCCCTATCGAAGGGGACTCCACTGGCGCTCACCATGGGTATTCAGGAATCGCTGTCCAAGGAAGCCTAGATGCCCAAACCAGCGCATTCGAACGGTTCCGCGCTTACCCGGGACGAAATCCTTCGCACCGTGAACGCGCTCCCGCCTCTGCCGGCCGTCGCGCTGCGCGTGATGCAGGTCGCGCAGGACCCGAAGTCCTCGGCGGCGCAGCTTGCGCTGGTGGTCTCGGCCGACCCTGCGCTGAGCGCCCGGATGCTGCGGGTGGCCAACTCGGCAGCCTACCGCCGCTCACGCGAAGTCACTTCCGTCCAGGAATCCCTGGTCGTGCTTGGCTTCGTCCAGGCTCGCAACATCGCCATCAGCACGGCGATAACAGGCGCCTACCCGGCCGATACGCTCCACGCCCTCTTCCGGATCGACGCCTTCTGGCGGCACTCGCTCGCCGTTGCCTTCCGGGCAAGCGAGCTCGCAGGCCGCACCCGCCGCCTTGACGTGCCGAGCGCCTTCACGGCGGGCGTGCTCCACAACATCGGCCGCATGGCCATGTTCCACGCCGACCCCGCCGGCCTCGACCAGGCCATCGCCGAGGCGATCCGCAGCAGCCGCAGCATCGAAGACGTTGAGCGCGAGCAACTCGGCTACGACCACGCCGAACTTGGCGGCCTCCTCGCCGAAGAGTGGAATCTCCCGGCCGATATCTGCGCCGCCATCAGCCAGCACCACGAGGAAGCGACAGAAGACGGTCAGCCCACCCTCGCTTCCGTGGTCGCCGAAGCAGACCGGTTCTGTGTCTCCAATGGCATTCTCCCCGGCTACGTGGTACCTGGTGCGCCTGGCACCATGGAGACGCCCGGCGCCGAAGTGGCCCAGGTCCTGAAGCAGGTCGACACGCTCATGGCCCAGATCAAGCAGGAGCCGGCCGGCGTCCACATGGTCGCCTGAGGCGCGCACGAAAGTTCACGCCCGGGTGTAGTTTTCGTCGAACATTTGTTCTATCATGGCAGGTCCGATGGACGTGGCCTGCCTGGTCATCCCCGGCTTTCCGGTAGCGCTGGCCCGGCGCGACGACCCCCGCCTGCGCACGCGGCCGGTGGTCATCGGCGGTTCGCCCGGCGAGCATGCGCAGGTGACCGCCTGCTCGCGCGAGGCGGCGGAGGGGGGCGTCGTCACCGGCATGCCCCTCCCGCGTGCCCTCGCCCTTTGCCCGAAGGCTGTCTTCCTGCCCTTGCAGGAGTCGCACATCGCCGCCGAAGCTGAAGCGATCCTCGATGTCCTCCGCCTGCACAGCCCGGCGGTCGAGGCGATTGCGCCGGGGCACGCGCACTTCGACATTCGCGGCCTGGCGCGGATGTCTGGGCTTGGCGACGAAGCGTATCTGCACGACCTGCACGAGGCGGTGACGCTCACCTGCCGTTTGCCGGTGCAGTTAGCCGCTGCCGATACCGTGTTCACGGCCCACGCCGGGGCGATAGCGGTCGCCGGGCCCGCCCCCCGCGCGATCCTGGTCCCCGGCGAAAGCGCCCGCGCGTTTCTCGCGCCTCTCCCCGTCGAAGTTCTCCCTGTGCCGGGAGCGATGCACCAGCGGCTGCGCCTCCTGGGGCTCGAACGGCTGGGACAGGTGGCGGAGTTGCCGTTTTCGGCCATGCAGGCGCAATTTGGCCGCGATGGCGCCCGAGCCTGGAACCTGGCTAACGGCCGCGACGACAGCGCGGTGGTCCCGAAGCCATCAGAAGTGCAGGTGACCGTGGAGATTGAGCTCCCGGCGCCGAGCGCACTTTCGGAATCGCTGGTGGTGGCCACCCGCGCCCTGTTGCAGCGGGCGCTCGCTCGGCCGGAGATTCGAGGCCATTCGCTGCGGCGGCTCGACTGGCGGCTGGGGCTGGAAAACGGCGAAACCGTGGCCCGCCGGTTCGTCTTCCGCGAACCCACCGCCGACGCGGCGCGGATGCTCTTCGTGGTGAAGGGGAAGGTGGAGCGGCTGCAGTTGACGGCGGCCGCCGTTTCGATCGGCGTCACGCTTTCGGGGCTGTGCAGCGAATACGGCCACCAGGCCAACCTGTGGCCCATCGGCCCGCGCCGCCAGAAGGAGCTGGCCGAGGCGATCGAGCAGCTCAACACGCGCGTGGGCGAGCCCCAGGTCTACCGCATCGTGGAGGTGCAACCATGGTCAAGAATCCCCGAACGGCAGCAGGCGCTCGTGGCCTACCGGCCGTGAAGAAAGAACCCGCGGGCAATGCAGAGCGTCTTCACCCTCTGAACGAGCCCGCGCCCGTAGCCGTAGAAGCGAATAGTCGCGGCGAACCAAAGGCCGTGCTCTGGAAGGGCGTGTTCAAACCAGTCGTGGCCATCCACGACACCTGGCGCATCGACGACGAGTGGTGGCGGGACGAAATCGCGCGGCGCTACTTCGTGGCCGAACTCGAAGGAGGCAGACGCGTGACGCTCTACCGCGACCTTGTGGCCCGGGACGCCTGGTTTGCGCAGACGTACGAGGGGCCACGGGCATCAGGCTCCGGGCGGCGGCAGTCTCAATCGGCGTAGAGCGGTGTTATCACGATAACCGGCCGGACCACGATGCCCGCCGGGGCAAAGTCCTCGCCCTCTAACGCCAGGGCGACTACCTCCCGCAGGTTCGCGGCAACCTCATCGAGGGTCTCCCCCTGGGTGACCGCATTCAGCGCGGGACACTCAACCACGTAGCCCGACTCATCCCCCGGCCGGACGACTGCCTGGACGGTTCGCTGCATGGGGCAATGATACCCCATCCCGGGACCACGGCTCTGCGCGCCCTCGCCGCCATATCTGGGCCATACTTGCAGCATGCCCCGGCTCACAATCTACCTCGACGACCAGACCGCCCATGACCTCGACCGGGCCGCGCAGGCTGCCGGCATGAGCCGGCCGGCCTGGGTCCGCCAGGCCCTGGAAGAGCGCCTCCGCGCCCGCTTGCCCGAATCCTGGTTCGAACTCCTCGGAACCGGGGAAGACGAGCGCACCCCCGACGAGATCCTGCGCGACATCCGCGGCGGGCCCGGCCAGCGCGAACGCCTGCCGCTCACCTGATGTACCTGCTCCGCCACAGCGCCCGCACCGTGACCTACACTGGACGCCATGCAGCCGCCAGAGCAGATCACACCCGGGAAGCTGGCCGATTACCTGGAAGTGCTCTCCAAAGCCGTCTTCGAATCGGGGATGAGCTGGAAGGTGGTCGAGGCCAAGTGGCCCGGCTTCCGGGAAGCCTTCGCCGGGTTCGACCCGGAAACCATCGCCGGGTTCTCACCCGATGACATCGACCGGCTGACCAACGACACACGCATCATCCGCAACCGCCGGAAGATCGAGGCCACGATCCACAACGCCGCCACGATCCTGGCGCTCGACCGCGAGTTCGGCAGCTTCCAG
>CAYYYI010000135.1:0-7127 GCA_964475735.1 uncultured Anaerolineaceae bacterium | reverse complement strand
ACTCACATGCCGGGTCTTGCAGGTAGGCGGGCTTGCCCCGGCTGCGGCGGGCGTGCTTCATGAGCGGACATATTCACCCGGCAGTTAACTTGGCCGTTTTCTCCCGGCAGCGGCACAAGCGCCCCAAACCTCTTGCCGAAACCGGCCGCTGTCGATAACACTGTTGCTAGTGATGCGCACCAGAGCCGCCGCGCCATCTTCACGAAGGGAAGCAGCAAACGCCCCGGACTCGCCGGGGCGCGCCCTTTAGCGCTGCCCGGCGGGCCACGCTCGCCGCTCTCGAACTCCCCCGGACCACGAACTCCCGCGCGCTGCGGCCGGACTCAACGTCCGCCGGGCTCGCTGATTCCATTCACAGGAGCACATCATGGCTGAGAAGATCTACATCTTTGACACGACCCTGCGCGACGGCGAGCAGTCCGCCGGCGTCGCCTTTACGCCGCGCGAAAAGGTCGAAATCGCGAAGCAGCTCGAAAAGCTGGGCGTCGATATCATCGAGGCGGGCTTCCCCTGTTCCACTCCCGGTGACCTCGAGGCCGTCGCGGACGTTGCGAAGGAAGTGAGGGGCGCCTCCATCTGTGCGCTCGCCCGCGCCGTTCCGGGGGACATCGATACCGCGTGGGAAGCCGTCAAGAACGCCGCCGACCCGCGCATCCACGTCTTCATCAACACGAGCGACATCCAGATGGCGCACCAGCTCCACAAGGACCGCGAGCAGGTGCTCACCCAGGCCGAGGCGATGGTTCGCCACGCCGCGAAGTACACGAGCAACGTCGAGTTCAGTCCTATGGACGCGACCCGCGCCGACCCGCACTTCGTGTTCAGCATTGTCCAGCGCTGCATCGACGCGGGGGCGACGACGATCAACATCCCCGATTCCGTGGGCTACGCCATCCCCGAAGAGCTGGGAGCGCTGTTCCGCGCCATCTTCGAAAACGTGCCGAACATCCACAAAGCGCGCGTGAGCTTCCACGGCCAGAACGACCTTGGGCTGTGCACGGCAAACACCCTGAGCGCCATCCAGGCGGGGGCGCGCCAGGTCGAGGTCACCATCAACGGCATCGGCGAACGCGCCGGCAACACCTCGCTCGAAGAGGTGGTGATGGCGATCAGGACGCGGAAGGACTTCCTGCCCTTCTACACGGACGTCAACCCGCGCGAGATCTACCGCGCTTCGAAGCTGGTGGAGAAGTACTCGGGCATGCCCGTGCAGTGGAACAAGGCCATCGTCGGCAAGAACGCCTTCCGGCACGGCTCGGGTATCCACCAGGACGGCATCCTGAAGCTGCGCGAGACGTGGGAGATCATGGACCCGGCGGAAATCGGCATCCCACAGGGCACGCAGCTGGTGCTGGGGAAGCTCTCGGGCCGCCACGCCTTCAAGGTTCACATGGAGGAACTGGGTTACGAACTCACCGATGAGGAGTTGACCCGCGCCTTCGCCGCCTTCAAGGAGCTGGCCGACAAGAAGATGGAAGTCGACGACCGCGACCTTGAGGCCATCGTCACTGACAACATGCGCGGCATGGAGGACGCTGCCTGGCGGATGGACCTCGTGCAGGTTGCTGCGGGCGATCATTCGACGCCCACGGCCACGCTGCGGCTCATTGACCCCGAAGGAAACGTGCGCATCGACGCCGCGACCGGCACGGGCCCGGTGGATGCTGTCTACCGGGCGATGAACCGCATCACCGGCCTTGCGCCGGAGCTGACCGAGTTCAGCGTCAAGAGCGTGACCGAAGGCATCGACGCACAGGGCGAAGTAACCATCCGGATCGAGCAGGACGGCAAGACCTACACCGGCCGGGCGGCAGACACGGACATCATCGTGGCGAGCGCGAAGGCCTACATGAGCGCCCTGAATCGCATGGTCACGGCGGGCAAGGTGGCCGCCGCGCGGGGGTAGGTCGAGAGGGGCCGGTTGGCAGGAGCGGCTCCCCTCTGGAGCGAGAGGGGAGTCGGCAGCCCGGTGGTTCAGGACGATTCTGGTTCCCCGGCAAGGGCGAGTATGCGCCGCCGAACCTCATCCGTGAGCCACAGGCCAGCGTCGTCCAGCCGAGCGACAAGGGGGGCGATCTCCTTCGTCACGCCCTGGGCCTTGGCTTCCAACAGCACCTTGAGCGTCCCCCAAACATTGAGCCCCGCCGCCTGGGCGGTTCGCCTGGCGAGCAAGTCATCGAGAAGGATGACTCGTGCCGGGTTCTCGATAGCCAGTGCCATCGCTGCCAGCTCACCCGGGCCGAGGTCGAGCGACAACCACTCCGACGGCGTCGCGCGAGGGTTGACGACGTGCAGCCAGCCGTAACGCCCAACATCTGGCACGTCGTGACCTCGACTCCCGCCCTCCTGGAGTTCGTCGCACACGGCCTGCGGTATCCAGACATCGTCGAACAGGACTGGTAGCCAGTCGATCACCCCGATGCGGTGCAGGTAGAGGATCGGGGAGGTGTTGCTGACGGCCTCAGGCATTCCCGCCTTCCAGATCGTTCAGTTCCGCCTGGAAGGGGAAGACCTTGTACCGGCTGAGCGACAGGAGGAACTCCACGCGCGGCATGCCGGCGAGTTCGGCCGCGCGACCGGACGACAGCCGGCCGAGCTCGTAGAGCTTCACCGCGGCCAGAACCCGCAGCTCGTGCGCGAAGGTGGCCTCATCGGTCTTCTCGGCCAGGAGCACCTTTTCGGGGATGTTGAGCGTGATCCTGCGAGTCGTCATGGTGCAGTCCTCCATGATTCTACACTGCCCCGGGGCAGGAACGTTGCGGCAGCGGCGCGGGGGTAGGGGAGCGCATCTCGCTCAGCTTCGAAGGGGCGGGGGTTGCGGTGCGGACCCCGCCCCTTCTTCGCCCGCCGCAGGGGTTGACGGTGGTTGCTATCATGGCGTTAGGCCGGCCCAAGGACGCGCCCCTCCCGGACGGCGAGGAGGAGGAATGGAGACCCCAGGAGAGCGAGAAGCATCCCTTACCGCACGGGAAAGCGCCGCACGCGCATCTTCCCTGCTCAGGCATCTCCCGTTCGCCATCATCGTCTCGGCTATCCTGGCCCTCGTGTTCGCGGGAGGCGCGAGCGCGGAGGGCCAGGAGACCCCGGCGCCGCTCCCGGGGAGTTCAAACAACGTCGTGGTGACGCCCTCCACAGTCGTCCTGGGGGTCGACCACGCAGTCGCCGTCAACGGGAGTGGCTTCAGCGACTGCCAGGGCAAGTTCACCCTGTCGCTGCTAATCGATGACACCTGGCGGCGAAGCGAACCAGGCGCCCTGATGGGCTCGGCCACTGCAGAGATCGGGCCGGACGGCAAACTGAACGCGGTTCTCCCGGTGGACTCCGGGTTCCCTGGCGACTGGACGGGATACGTGGTCATGGAAGGTGGCTGCATGGGTGACCAGCGCCGTCTCTTTGGCCCGGTCGCGCTGGCAGTCGAAGCGTCAGGCGCCGCGCTGGAGGACACTGGTACCGCTGTCCCGGACGGTTCGAGCCGGGCGGCGGGCTTCCTCATCCCGGCCGCGTTCGTCGACTCTGCGTTTGTCTCCCCGGACAAGGCCGGGGCCACCGCGGAGACGGAGTTCGACCACCTTTCGGCGTCAGTGGGCGGAACACTGTGCTACACGGCGAACGTCGCCGCCGGGGGCCGGGAGAAGTCCGGCGACGTCGTTGTCTGGGTGGGACTCCCGGGCCAGCCTGATGCCTGCCGTACCGGGGCAAAGGTGAGGCTCACCGCGGGCAAGGCTAATTCGGAACTGCTCAACGAGTTGACTCCTCGCCCCGGGGTGATCCAGTCGCTCCGGCCCGTCTACTCGCCGCCTGGAACGGGCGCCAACCCGGACGATGAGTCCGTGGCGCGCACTACCGCTTCGGGAGGCGAGCAAGATGAGGGTTCCGGGAGACCATGGGGCGCAATCGGCGCCGTCCTCGCAGGAGTGGCGGCAGTCACGGTTGGCGCAGCGGTCGCAGCGTCCCGCTGGCGACGGGGGCGAAGGGCGGATTGAACAGCACGCCAGCGTAACCGCGCCAGGGACGGAGTGGCCCGCGAGGGGGTTGACATCGGCCCCAGGACGGTCGAGCATACCAGTATCACAGCCCGCCGGCGGTAAGCGCTCGATTCAGCGAGCGGAGTCCGCCAGCAATCAACGCCCCAGGGGCCGCCTTTCTGGTGGCCCCTGAATTCTATTCCGGACCGTCGGCGGAAGGAGCGGAGCAATGGCAGTGACTGCCGACGCGGGGCGCGAGGGAAGTTCTGCCACCCAGCGGGTCCGCATCTTTGTGGACTTCTGGAACCTCCAGATTACGATGAATGAGCGCGAACACATGGTCGCGGGAGCGGAGAACTTCCAGTTCGACTGGTCCGAGTTGCCGCGGTGGCTGGTCAAGAAGGCCGCGGAGAAGTGCGAGTTACCGGGCCTTGCCTACGAAGGCATGCATGTCTATGCGTCCTACGACCCGTTGGCAAGTGACGAGAAGCTGAAGCGCTGGTTGCTGACGTGGCTCAACCGGCGCCTGGCGTTCAGGTGGTGCTCAAGGAGCGCCGTCCGAAGGATGCCCCTCACTGCCCGGTCTGCCTCGCATCAGTATCGCTATGCCCCGAGTGTGGAGGCTCGCTGAGGCGCACGCAGGAAAAGGGCGTTGACACGGCCATCGTGACCGACATGATTCGCCTCGCGTGGGAGTCTGCGTACGACGTCGCAGTGCTCGTGTCATCGGACAGTGACCTCGTCCCCGCCGTTGAGTTCCTCGAACTCCGCGGTCGAAAGGTCATTCAGGCAGGGTTTCCGCCCCTGGGGAGTCACCTCGCAACCCGCTGCTGGGCGTCGTTCGACATGTTCGCCGAGAGAGACAGCTTCCGCAGGAAGTAACGCCCCGACAGGAAGGCGGCATACTGCCTCGCCCGCGTGGCAGAATTGCCAGCATCTGGAGCGGGGAGGGTGCGTTGCGCGGAGTGTTCGTGGCCGTGGGCACGGGAGAGCCTCGGAAGCCCGGTTTCGCCGAGCGGGTGTTGGAGTTCGCGGTGCGCTGGGCGCTGCTCTCCGTGGGGGTGTGGGTGGCCGCCTGGGCCGTCGGGGGGATTCACCTTGACGGGTGGGAGAGCACCATCATCGTGGCGCTCATCCTGGGGCTGCTGAACGCGACCATCCGGCCCGTGCTGTTCTGGCTTTCGTTGCCATTCACCTGCCTCACCTTCGGCTTCTTCGTGTTGGTGTTGAACGCGGCCATGCTGGGGCTGACAGCGTGGATCGCGGGGAAGTTCGACCGCATCCACTTCGCCATCGACGGGTTCTGGGATGCCTTCTGGGGCGCGATCATCATCAGCGTGGTGGCGTGGGCGCTAGGTTGGCTTGTACGGCCGCCGCGCCGTCGGGCATGGGAGTGATACGTGGTATTCTCGCGGCGTGGACACGTTGATCGAACGCCATCGCCCGGACCTCGAACGGCTGTGCCGCCGCTTCCGCGTTAGCAGGCTGGAGCTGTTCGGGTCCGCCGCGACAGGGGCTGCGCGGCCGGGAGAGAGCGACTTCGACTTTCTCGTCGAGTTCGAAGAGCTGCCACCGGCGGAACTGGTGGAGGCCTACTTCGGGCTGCTCGAAGCCCTTGAAGAGTTCCTCGATGGGCCGGTGGATCTGGTCGTGGCGGCCGCGGCCCAGAACCCCTATTTCCGCCAGTCCGTCGAGCGGAGCGCGGTGCTGCTCTATGCAGCTTGAGGTGAAGAAGTACCTCTACGATGTCCGGCAGGCAGCCTTGCTCGTCGAGGAGTTCATCGCAGGCAAGACCATCTCCAACTTCGAGACGGACACAATGCTTCGGAGTGCCGTCGAGCGCCAGTTCGAGATCATGGGAGAGGCAATGACCCAGCTGGCGAGACTGGACGTGGCGGTCGCCGAGAGGATATCTGACTACCGCCGCATAATCGCATTTCGCAACATCCTTATCCACGGATATGCGCAGGTCGACTACCGCATAGTGTGGGGGATCGCCGAAACCAAGCTGCGCGAGCTGAATCGTGAGGTGAGCGCTCTCCTTGAAGAGGACTGAGGGGCGCGCGCCCGCGTTGCTTTGCCTCGCCCTAACCGTGCCGGTAGGATGGCCCCATGGCCGAAATCATTGAGGGCATCTACCAGCTCCTTACCCCCTTTCCAGAGTTTTCCTACGACGACGCGAAGGCGCTGCGCCGCCAGCTTGAAGAGCATCCGCGCGTAACCAAGGGCCTGCCATACGTGCTGCCTTATCTCATCAAGAGCGGCGGCGAGACCGCGCTCGTCGACTGCGGCTGGAACACCGACAACGCCTACAAGGCCCTCGAAACGGGCATGCAGGAACACGGCTCGCACCCAACCGCAATCCAGAAGCTCTTCATCACCCACGTCCACCCGGACCACTACGGGATGGCCGGCCGCCTGAAGCAGCTCTCCAGTTGCGAGGTGGTGATCCACGAGAAGGACGCCGAGGTCATCACCACGCGCTACTTCGCGCCAAAGCCGCTGGCCGACGAGATGTCGCACTTCATGGAGATGAATGGCGTTCCGCCCATCTCGGCGCCGACGATGTCGATGGGCTCGTTCGGGATGCTCGACAAGGTGTCGGCGGTGCCGCCCGACACGGAGGTCAAGGGCGGCGAGACGTTCAAGGTGGGCGACTTCGACTTCGAGATCATCTGGACGCCGGGGCATTCGCCGGGGCACATCTGCCTCTACGAGCCGAACCGGAAGATCCTGATGACCGGCGACCACATCCTGCCCACGATCACCCCAAACGTCTCCATTCACACCCAGACCCACGGCAGCCCGCTCGGCGACTATATGCGCTCGCTCGAGAAGCTCATTGACCTCGACGTGAAGTACGTGCTCCCGGCGCACGAGTTCGACATCCGCGACCTGAAGAAGCGCATCGTCGAGATCGAGGAGCACCACGAAGTGCGATTGGCCGAGATGCTGCGCTGCGTCGACCGCGGCGGCTCCACCGCGTGGGAAGTGGCAGGACGCGTGAAGTGGGCTACAGGCATGCTCACTGACTTCGAGCCCTGGATGCAGCGAGCCGCGGTGGGCGAAACACTCGCCCACCTGGAGTACATGTTCGAGCAAGGTCAGCTTTCCAAGGTGATGCGCGGCAAGACGCTCTACTGGCTGCCGGCGTAGGGGAGG
>CAYYYI010000134.1:0-7229 GCA_964475735.1 uncultured Anaerolineaceae bacterium | reverse complement strand
TACGTTCACATCTCGACGATGACGCCGACGCTCGTAGACCGGAGCGACCCCGAGAAGGCCCTCGACAACTACAGCAAGGCGTTCCGCGGCTTCTCAACCTGGCTGAAAGTCGACTCCAAGACCGGCCGCATGGACGTCTCCCAGAGCTTCCAGATCGAGCTCCCGCCGTACACCCAGGACCTCGCGGACTGCGGCAAGCTCGTCAGCGACGGCTGGGGCTTCATCAACTCCTACAACTCCGAAATGGCGATCGGCGGCAACCTCGATGGCAAGCCATCGCTCGAAGTCGGCGCCTCCCAGAACGACTTCGACTACCTCCACATCATCAACTGGAAGAAGGCGGCCGAAGTCGCCAAGACGAAGAGCAAGGTTATCAACGGCATCCGGGTTATCCCGCTCGACGTCGCCGTTTCCGAAGGGCTGCTCTACCTGGCGCCCGAGCCCAAGAGCCCGCACGGCGTCGACGTCGCCCCCAACGGCGATTACCTCTCCGTTGGCGGCAAGCTCGACCCGCACGTCACCATCTACTCCTTCAAGAAGATCGAAGAGGCCATCAAGAGCCAGAATTTCGAGAAGAAGGATGCGTACGGGGTGCCCGTCCTCAAGTTCGATGCCGTCGTGGCAGGGCAGGTCGAAGTGGGCGCTGGCCCCCTCCACACCCAGTACGACGAGAAGGGTCACGGCTACATTTCGCTCTTCATCGAGAGCGCGGTGGCCAAGTTCTCACTTGGCGAGCCCTACTTCAGCGGCGACAAGGCCTTCAAGCTCGTCGACAAGGTGAGCGTCCACTACAACATCGGGCACCTCTGCACCATGGAAGGTGACACCGTGAAGCCGGCCGGCAAGTACCTGGTCGCCCTCAACAAGTGGTCCATCGACCGCTTCCTCACGGTCGGCACGCTCAAGCCCCAGTGCTTCCAGCTCGTTGACCTCACCACCGAGAAGATGGAGCTTCTCGTCGACATGCCAATCGGTGTCGGTGAGCCGCACTATGTGCAGGCCATCCGCGCCGACCGCCTGAAGGCGCTGGAAGTTTACCCCGTTGGCACAGACCCGCTGACCTTCGAGAAGAGCCCAACGGCCGCCGAGAAGGACAAGGAGAAGATCGAGCGCCGCGGTAACACGGTCGAAATCTGGACCACCGTTACTCGCTCGCGCTTCAAGCCCGACACGGTGAAGGTGAAGGAAGGCGACAAGGTCATCTGGCACCTCACCAACATCGAAACCACGCCCGATGCCACGCACGGGTTCTCCATCCCACGCTACAACATCAACATCAGCCTGGACCCGGGCGAAGCGGTGACGACGGAGTTCGTCGCCGATGCCAAGGGCGCCTTTGCGTACTACTGCACCGAGTTTTGCTCGGCGCTGCACCTTGAGATGCAGGGCTGGATGCTCGTCTCCTAGCCGTTCCGTGGCTGAGGGGGCGCGGTCACACGGCCGCGCTCCCCCCGGCCCACCAGGCGCGCGACTCGCCGGTACGGGGGAAAGAACTATGGCGACCCGGAGGCAGTTCTTGGCGTTCGCCGGGATCGCTGGTGTGGTGGTCGCCGGCGGGGCAGTGGGGATAGCCCTGCTGCCGGAAGACGAGAAGCCGGGCGGCCTGCCAAAGATCAAGTTCGGCAAGGAGAAGTGCGCACGTTGCGGCATGCTCATTGGCGACCAGCGCTTCGCCGCAGCATGGCGAGACGCCACCGGCAATGAGAAGCACTTTGACGATGCCGGCTGCATGGTCCTCGAAGCCAGCGAAGACCCGCCCGGCGACGCCACGCTCTACTGGGTCTGCAGCTACAACGACGAATCCTGGCTCGACGCCGCAACTGCGACATATGTCATATCGCCCGCCATCCGAAGTCCGATGTCATATGGGATAGCAGCCTCAGCCAGTCCCGGTGAAGCCGAAGCCCTCGCCGGGAACGTGAACGGGGATGTTGCGAAGTGGCAGGACCTGCCGACAATCTTGAAAGAGAGGGCATGAGCTGAATTGACTGCGGCCATCCAAACAGAAGCCCGGAGCGAAACGGCGTCCCCCCAGGCGCAGGCTACCCCTGCGACCACCCGCAGTGAAGCCGATCGGCTCTTCGTGGCGTGCTCCATCATCGCGGCAGGCCTGCTCGTAATCGCCTTCTTCCTCCCCCTGTGGGTCATGAACATGAGCGCCCCTCAGTATCCGCAGGGGCTGCAGCTCACTGCCTACGGCACGAAGATGAGCGGCGATCTCGAAGAGATCAACTCCCTGAACCACTACGTGGGCGTCAAGGAGATTGAGCCCGGCAGCGTCGCCGAGCTGAAGCTCTTCCCGGTCCTTCTGTTTGCCCTCGTGGCCGTGCTCATCGTAAGCCCGTTCTTCGTCCGCTGGCGGTATTGGCGGGCACTGCTGGCAGCCGCGGTCTTCGCCGTGCCCGTCGGAATGCTCGCCGACATCCAGTGGTGGCTCTACAAGTACGGCCACGACAGGAGCGAAGACGCCATCTACGACATCGCCGACTTCACGCCCAGGGTCCTCGGAGGCACGCAGGTCATCAACTTCCACACGGACACCATGGTCGCTACCGGCTGGTGGGTTATGGTTGCGGCTGGAATCGTGATCGCCTTCGGCCCGCCGGTTGTGCGCTTCCTTGCTGCAAGCTGGAGTAATACCGAGGCAGCCCCTTCCGAAACAGCAGGCTAGGGCAGCGGGGCAAGACGCACGGTCCGAACTCGCCGATCAACCACCAGTGGAACGCTGACGCTTGCGCACCGTGCCTCCCAGGCCGCTAGGATCGAGAATAATGACGTCCGTGATGCCGGGTTCGAAGGTAGCTTTTCTTGCCGCAGCAGTGCTAGTTAGCGCTGTGTTTAGTGTGCAGGACGCTCGCGCAGACGGCCGTCCCGCCCCACAGGCCGCCTTCTCGATCACACGCGCCATCGCCGCAGCGAGCCCCGGCGCCACGATCACCGTGCCTCCCGGAACCTACGCCGAGCAACTGGTCATCGACAAGCCAGTCACGCTCATCGGCCAGGACATGCCCACCATTGATGGCGGCGGGAACGGCGACGTGATCGTCGTGAAGGCCGAGGGGGTCACCATCCGCGGCTTCATCATTCGCCACTCCAGCCGCATCGTGAGCGACGAGCCAGCCGGCGTGCGCGTGCTGGCCAATTCGGCTGTCATCGAGGACAACCGCTTCGCGGACGTGATGTACGGGCTCACAGTCTGGGACAGCGGCGCCCACACCATCAAGAACAACACCATCTCCAGCATCCGCGAGTACCCGGTGGAGCGGCGCGGGCACGCGGTCTACCTCTACAATTCGTGGGACAATCATGTCATCGGGAACCAGATCTCGGTCGTGCGCGACGGGTTCTTCATTGGGTTCACGACCAACACCCATATCGACGACAACCAGGTCACCCAGGCCCGTTACGGTATACACTACATGTATTCCGAGGATAACTCTTTCACGGGTAATACCTTCCACGAGAACATTGCCGGCGCCGCTTTGATGTACTCGGAGCGCCTGACATTCGAACGCAACGTTTTCCGCCACAACTCCTCGGCCGCCTCCGGCTACGGCCTGCTCTTCAAGGATGTCGATGACATCACGATGATCGACAACTGGATCTACGGAAACCGCATTGGGCTCACCATGGAGGGCACGCCCCACACGCCCGCCGGTTTCGTGCACGTGACGCATAACTTCATTGGCTTCAACCAGGTTGCGATCGAGATGACCTCGACCACCGCGGTGACCTTCTCCGAGAACACCTTCATTGGGAACCTGCACCTGGTCGAGAGCCGTGGCGACATCGTTTCGAGCAAGAACCGGTGGTCGGCCGATGGCCGCGGCAACTACTGGGACGGCTACCGCGGCTACGACGCCAACGGCGACGGCGTTGGCGACATCGAGTACCGCTACGAGGGCGCATACGACGACCTGGTGGAGGAGAACGACGCCCTCCGCGCCTACTCCTACACCCCCGCCAGGACCGCGCTCGACATGGCAGCCGAATGGTTTCCCGTCTACCGGCCCGAACCTCGCGTGGTCGATGATGCCCCCCTTATGTCGCCAACTCTCAAGCTCACTGCGTCGCAGTCCACTTCCGACAGGATGCTCATTGCCGCTGTGATGGCTGTGCTGATAATCGTCCCCGTCGTCGTCTTCCGCGTGGCCGCCTCAAGCAGCGGAAGGAAGTGGCGCACATGTTGAGGGTTACCGGGGTCACCAAGCGGTACGGCAGCCGCGTGACGGCCCTGGACAGCGTGTCGGTGAACCTCGGCGAGGGACAGGTGACGGCCGTCATCGGCGCGAACGGCGCCGGCAAGACCACGCTCATCAAGTGCATCGTCGGGCTTGTCCGATTCGAGGGGGAGATCACCGTCGGGGGGATAAACGTGGCCAAAGACGGCCGCGGCGTCCGGCGCCTCATCGGCTACATGCCCCAGGACCCGGCCTTCCATTCCGACCTGTCCGTGCGCGAAACCGCCGCCTTCTACGCCGACCTCAAGTCCGCCCCGCTCGCCCGCGCGCGCGAGCTGGTCGAGGCGGTCGGCCTTGCGCCCCACGAGGAGAAAAAGGTTGCCGAGCTTTCGGGCGGCATGCGCCAGCGGCTGGCGCTCGCCGTCACCTTGCTGGCCGACCCGCCCCTGCTCGTTCTCGATGAGCCCGCATCTGGCCTGGACATCTCCGCCCGGCTCGAACTGCGGAAGCTGGTGCAGGATCAGAAGAAGGAGGGCAAGTCGATCCTCCTCTCGACGCACTGGCTCGAAGATGTGCCCTACGTGGCCGACAGCGCACTTGTGCTGAACGAAGGCAAGACCGTGTTCCTTGGCCCGGCCACGGAACTTGCCGGCGCGGCCGCGCCCAGCTCCCGTCTCTTCCTCCGCCTCAATGGCCAGGGCCCCGAGGCCGCGCCCCTGATCGCCGCGCTGGCCAACGGGCCCGTCGAAGACACCGGCGACTGGCTGATCGTGTCCTGCCCCGCTTCGCGCAAGGCCCAGATCGTCGAAGCCCTCATCGCCGCCGGCATCGGCATTCTCGACTTCCGCGTCGAAGAAGCGCCGGTCGATTCCGCCATCCTCGAACTGCAGAAGGCGGCCCGGGAGGCTGCACGATGAGGGCGACCATGGCCATCATGCGCAAGGAGCTGCGCGACGCCGTCCAGAGCCGCTGGCTGCTCGCCTTCTCGGTCACTTTCGCCCTGGTGGCGCTCGCGCTTTCGCTTGTGCAGGGCCGTGCTGGCGACCTTACCGAGCAGGGATTCAACCGCACGACCGCGGGTCTCATCAACCTCTGCCTGCTGCTTGTGCCTCTCCTCGGGCTCGTGCTTGGGGCCAGCACCATCGCCGGGGAACGCGACCGGGGGACGCTGCTCACCCTCCTCTCCCAGCCAATTTCGAGCTCCCAGCTGCTCATCGGCAAGTACATGGGGCTGGTCGCGGCGGTGTGGATGGCGATCGCCCTCGGCTTTGGCGTGGCGGGACTGCTGATGACCTTCGTCAATCCCCTCACCGACGTCTGGCACTACGCCCTGTTCATCGTGCTCTCCGGCGTCCTTGCCACGTCGATGCTAAGCCTCGGGATGCTCATCTCGGTGGTCTCCGACGGCCGGCTCAAGGCCATGGCGCTCGCCGTGCTTGCCTGGTTCGTGCTGGTCCTGCTCTACGACCTCGGCGCCATCGGGCTGGCGCTCACCGTCTCGTCTTCGGGGCGGAGCCTGCTCCTCGCCGTGCTGGGGAATCCCGTCGAGAGCGTCCGCATCCTCGCCGTAATGAGCCTTGAGCCCGACCTCCAGATCCTCGGGCCGCTCGGGGCCTACCTCACCGAAGAGCTCGGCAAGGCCACCAGCGTTGTACTGCTTTCGGGCGCACTCGTCGCCTGGGCGGCGGTTCCGCTCATCGCGGCCGAGCAGCTCTTCCGCCGCCAGGACCTCTAGCCGCCGCCAGGCTCAGCGAAGCCGCGAACGGATGAGCGAGCTCGCCCTGTCGATCACCAGCACCGCGGCCAGGGTCACCAGGACAGCCGTTAGCAGGCTGCGGTACTCGAGCAACTGCACGTAGCCGAGCAGGTAGTAGCCAATCCCACCCGCGCCAACGAAGCCCATGATCGACGACGCCCGCACGTTGTATTCGAACATGAAGAGCAGTTGCGACACGATCCCGTTCGAGGCCTCCGGCAGGATTGCGTGGCGCGCAAGCTGGATGCGGCCGCAACCGGTGCTCCGCACGGCCTCCATCACCTCCGGGTCCGTCCCCTCGAACATTTCGTAGAACATCTTGCCCATGTAGCCCACAGAGTAGAGGGCCACGCCCAGCGTGCCCGCGGCCGGGCCGAGGCCCACCATCACCACGAAGATGATCGCCCACAGAATTGCCGGCACTGTCCGGACGAACGCAAGGACGAACTTGACCGGCAGCGTGACCCAATGAGGCGCCAGGCTCGCACTCGCCAGCAGCGCCGCCGGCAGGGCCACTGCAAACCCGAGCAGCGTCCCGGCGAACGCGATCTGAATCGTTTCGATGAGCGCCTCTGAGACCTCGGGAAGCACGCCCGTCTCAGGAGGCACCATCTCCCCGAAGAAGATGCCCGCGTTGTGTATTCCTCGCCTGAGCCGCTCCACGTCCAGGAGCCCCACGTCGTTGAGCGCCACCGCCAGCAGCATGGTGAGCCCGGCTGAGGCGGCCAACGGCGTGTTGATGCGGGACCAGGCTCTCATTGCTTGATGATGCTCGCGAGCGATGCCTTGCTCACCTCGCCCCCCGGTGCGTCAAGGACCTTCTCGCCGTCCCGCAGGACCACCACGCGGTCCGCGAACTGCTCCACCACATCGAGCTCGTGCGTGGTCATGACCGTAGTCACGCCCTGCCCGACCACGTCACGCACCAGCTCCATGATCTCGATGGTTGTCGCCGGATCGAGCTGCGATACGAACTCATCCGCCAGGAGCAGCCGGGGGCGCTGCACGAGCGCCCGCGCGATGGCAACGCGCTGGCGTTCGCCGCCGCTGAGGGATCGCACCTTTTCGCCCACCTTGTGCCCAATTCCGAGCCTGGCAAGAGCGTCGTTCGCGTCGCGGACCGTCGCAGCGGGATAGATGCCCGTGACGCCACGCCATGTAGGGACCTGGCCGAGCGCGCCCGAGAGGGCGTTGTCCAGCACGCTCCTGCTCCTGACAAGGCCGAGCTGCTGTGGGATGTAGGCCACGCCTGGATCGAGCCTGCTTCGCCTGCGTCCGCTGCGGCCCGCTTC
>CAYYYI010000133.1:0-7270 GCA_964475735.1 uncultured Anaerolineaceae bacterium | reverse complement strand
ATTTATGGGTTGCGGAGGGTATGTTAGCACTCCCTGTCAATGAGTGCTAATTCATGTTCGCCCATGGTCCACCGGCCCGCAAGTGGGGACCCTCCGGGCCTACCCGCGGTTGACGCCGGGGGTAGGCTATATGCATGAGCAACTCGCCGTGAGCTGCCCGGGATAGGATTCCGTGGCCCCGGCCAGCCGGCCAGCATCCTCCCCCGGGTGGCGCAAACCGCACCGTGCCCCAAGAAGGGCAGCAAGGAGAGATGAGATGGCAGTCAAGGAAGACCTCGAAACCTACCTGAAGGCGCAGGGCGTGGCCTTCGAAGAGCAGCGCCACCGCGTTGCCTACACCGCCCAGGAAGTCGCAGCCAGCGAACACATCTCCGGCAAGTTCGTGGCAAAGGTCGTCATGGTGATCGCCGGCGGCGAAACCGTGATGGCCGTGCTGCCTGCGTCGTTCCGGCTCGACCTTGAGGCAGCGGCGGCGGCCATGGGGGCCAAAGAGGCGCGGCTGGCCAGGGAGATGGAGTTCGCCGCCGCCTTCCCCGGCTGCGAAGTGGGGGCGATGCCGCCGTTTGGCAACCTCTTCGGCATCCCCGTATTGGTGGACACGAGCCTGGCCGACGACGAACGCATCGTGTTCCAGGCGGGGACGCACACCGAAACGATGAGCCTGCGGTATTCCGACTTCGAGCGCCTGGTGAAGCCGAAGCTCGCCGAGATCAGGCTCCGGCGGTAGCAGAGCGGCCGCGCCGGCTCAGGGCCGGGCCCCGTGGCCGCGCAGCCAGGCGATGTGGGCGCTCTCTTCGAGGGCGGTCACCCAGTGCAGGGCCTCCCATAGCGTGGCGCCGCGCGCGTAGGCCCCGTGCCCGCGGAGCAGAACAACCAGGCTGGTCGCGAGCGCGTGTGCGACCTGCTCCACCTGGCGCGGGCCCTGCTCGACCACCGGCACGTCCTTCAGGTGGAGTTGCCCCTCAAGGTCGCCCGGGACGAAGAGATCCGTATCGAAGGAGAGGGCGATGGCGTGCCGCGGATGGGCATGTACGACCGCCTGCGCGCCGCAAAGGGCATAGACCGTCGAATGGAGCACGGTGTCGCTCGATGGGGGCGGACCTTCGTGGCTGCCGCCGGGGCGGACCAGGGTAATGTGGCGTGCTTCAAGGTGGCCCAGCATGGTGCCCGTGCCGGTTATCCACATGTCGTGCCCGGCACGGATGCTCAGATTGCCCCCGTGGCTCGTTACCAGCGCCAGCCGGTAGAGGTCACGGCCAACCTCCTGCATCTCCTTGAGAACGCCGGGCGGTACTGTGGATGGCATCAGCGGAAGCCTCCCGGTTTGCGCGCGAGGCGCGAATCCTAGCCCCAGATATTCCCGCCGCCGTCGACGTAGATGCGCTGGCCGGTGAGGTACCCCGCCCTCTCGGACACGAGGTAGCGGACGACGTCGGAGACATCGGAGGGCTGGCAAACGCGGCCGAAGGGCATCCGCCGATCGAGATCGTGGATGTCCTGCACGCCCATTGTAGCCTTTGCCAGGCGGACCCCCATGTCCGTCTCGACAAGGCCGGGCGCCACGACGTTCACATGGATGCCGTGAGGCCGCTCCTCCTTGAATAGTGTCATGGCGAGCGCTTCCATGGCGGCCTTGCCCATGTTGTACGGGGCGCCATTCGCTGCCAGCGAATGGGTGGCCGCGCTGGAGATGAAGATGATGTCGCCGCGCGGCCGCTCCCGCATCCCGGGTACGACGAGCTTGCACAGGTAGTGCGCGCCAAAGGCATGCGTTCGCACCACCCGCTCCATCTCGGCCGGGTCGGTATCGGCCACGCTCTGCCCGCGGCTGGCGATGCCGGCATTGTTCACCAGGATGTCGATCTGGCCGAAGTCACGAATCACTGCCTCGACCATCGCCTGGTCCTCGTCAAAGCTATCGATAGAGGCCGGATAGGCGACGGCTCGGCGACCCAATGCCTCTATATCGGCCACGGTCTGGCGGGCGGCCTCCTCGTCGCGGCGGTAATTGACCGCGACGTCGGCGCCGTCTTCGGCAAGTGCGAGCGAGATCGCGCGGCCAATCCCGCGCCCTCCTCCGGTGACAAGCGCGACGCGCCCGGCAAGTGACATGGCAGTTCCCTTTCGTCGTTTCGATGCAACGGTGGAACGATTCTAAGCGGTCGACCCGTAAGGGGCTGTGGGCGTGAAGAAGGCGCCCATTCGGTCCCCGATCTTCGCCCTTTCGACAGTGTCCGGCGGCCGGAGCGGCCACAATGCTTGCGTCGGCAGGTATGCTGCCCGTGTTTCCTTTCAGGAGGTTGCGATGACGGACCAGTTGAACTGCCCAACCTGTGGCGCAGCGGTTGCTCCAGGCGCGCATTTCTGTGGCGCCTGCGGCAATGCCGTACCTGCGCAGGCCGCGCCGGTCATATGCGCTCGCTGTGGCGCCGAGCTGCGCCCGGGGATGGCGTTCTGCGCCGCCTGCGGGGCAGGCACAGTGCAGGCCGCTCAGCCGCCGGCAATGCCCACAGCGGCGCCATTCCAGGCGGGCGCCGCTGTCTGCGCGTCTTGCGGTTCGCCGTTGGCGCCGGCGGCGAAGTTCTGCCGCGTTTGCGGCACACCACAGGGTGGACAGGCGCCCGGCTGGCAGCAATGGAGGCCCGCCGCAGCCGCTCCTGCGAAAAAGCAGAGCAGCGCCATGTGGATTGTGGCGGGGGCGCTCGTCGTGGCCGTTGTGGCAATCGCGGCGTTCCTTCTCCTCAGGGGAGATGATGATGAGGGTGTCCCGGCCGGCTCCGGGGCGAAGACCCCGTCCCGCACGGTCACCACGACCAGTGGGCGGGTGCTGACCGCCACCGAGGTCGAACTCGGCGACATGATTTCCGGGCTGGCAGACAAGACCTTCAAGGTCACCTATGAGATCAAGGGCAAGGACGCTGTTTCGGATACGAGCCTTAATGCCCAACTGACGTTGGTCTCGGCTCCGCCGCGCGTGGCGATCACCTTCGATGCGGGCTCGAAGGGCCTGGACCTGACGGAGATGTTTGGCGGCGAGGACAGCGGCTTCACGATCAGCGAGGGCGAGGGCGTACTCCAGGTGATCGCCCTCATCTTCGACGGTGAAAAGACCGCGTACATGTGCGTGAAGATGGTCGGCGAGGAAGGTGAGTGCCAGCGCTCCGAGCCGGACCCCGAGGACGAGCCGTTCGACATGGGCACTACGCTGACCGAGGTCGTCAACACGGGTTCCGATGACGATGCCACTGAGCTTGTCGAGATAAAAGGCCAGAAGATCGCCGGTCGCGACGCGCGTTGCTTCGAGCTGAAGCGCAAGGAGGAGACCGAGGAGAATACGAGCGATATCAAAGTCACCTTCTGCGTCGACAAGAAGGAGGGGCTCCCCCTGCTTCTCGAAGGCAAGGGGACGGGCGAGGGGACGCTGGACACCGGCGAGCTCCTGGGCGAGGACTCGGTCGACAGTGAAGGCCTGCCGGAAAAGCTGGAGATCGAGGGCTCGATCAAGGCGAAGAGCGTCGCCTTCAAGGCGAGTGACGCCGACTTCAAGCCGCCTTACAAGATCGTGGAGTCTATCGACTGAAGGCGGGGACAGGGCTACTCGTAGCGAAGAGCGTCGATGGGCCTCAGGCGAACGGCTCTGAATGCGGGGTAGGCCGCGCCGACAAGGGCCACGCCGAAGGCGATGAGCAACGCGCGGGCGAAGACGGTTGCGGTGTAGCGCGGCTCGATCAGGCTGTGCACGGTCGGATTGAGAAGCACGGCCTGCATCGCCGCGATGCCAATGGCAACGCCGGCGGCAGCAGCCACTGTGCAGAGGAGCATCGATTCGCCGACGACCATGCCGATGACGCGCTGGCCGCTCCAACCGACAGCCCGAAGGACGCCAATCTCGCGGGTTCGTTCAAATACCGATTTGGCCATGGTGTTCAGCACCCCCAGCGCGCCAATGGCGATCGCGAGCATGGAGACAGCGATGTTCGAGGCGTCGACCACGCGCAGCCCCTGGTCCACCTCGGAGAACTCGTCCAGGTCGCTGATGGTGAGCAAATGGGGGTAGTCGCGTTCGATAGCCTCCGACGCTTCGCGGACGCTGAAGCCGTCGCGAATGGCTACGTAGATGATCGTGACCACACCTGGCTTTGCGGCCATTTCCTGGACGGTGGCAAGGGGTGCGTAGGCCCCGCCATCCTGCCAGAGGTTGCCCGTGTGGTAGACGCCCACCACGCGGAAGGTGCGGGAACCGATGGAAATGTAGTCGTCGACGCCCGCGTCGAGGTTGCGGGCCGCGCGGCTCCCGAGCAGCACCTCATCGTCAACGCCGCTGGCAAGCAGGCGGCCAGTGCGAAGCGGCGGCGGCTGCAGCGGGAGTTGCGCGGCAAGGAGCCCGATTGTCCGGAAATACGGGTCCGGGCCGACCCGCGAGATACTGACGACCACCCCCAGGGCGCGATCGACCGCGGGCCGGGCTTCGATGGCGTGCCAGTCTTCCTCGGTGATGGAGCTGAATGTGAGGCCAGCCGAGGTGCGCTGAGCGACAACGAAGTCGCCGCCGCCCGCCTCGATGGTCTCCATGGCGGAGCCGCGCACACTTTCGGTGACGGTGCCGAGCGCGACGACGGTTGCGACGCCGAGGGCGACGCCCAGCAGTGTGAGAGCCGTGTGAACCGGCTGGCGCAGGAGGTTGCGGACCATGAACGGGAGCAGGGTCATGCGTGCACCGGTAGGCGGAGATGTGGGCCGCACGCGGTTACGCAGGCGGGCCATGGGGGGAACGTTCGCAGAACCGGATTCGCCCGGCAACCCTCTGCGCTCTGCCTGCGGCAGGCAGTAGGGTGAACGTCGAGCAGGTAGACCTCGACGACCGCGGCCAGGTGCGCCGGTTTCTCCAGCTTCCGTTCCAGGTGAACCGCGGGAGCTCCTTCTGGACGCCGCCATTGGCGCGCGACGCATCCCGCCAGCTTGACCGGCGGAAGAACCCGTTCTTTCGCGATAGCGAGGCAGCGTTCTTCCTCGCGACAGATGGCGGCGGCCTCGACGTTGGCCGCATCGCCGTGCTCGACCACCGGCGCTACAACGAGCACAACGGCGAGCGCACGGCCCTCTTCTTCCTCTTCGATTGCGAAGAGGACCCGGTGGCCGCCCGGTCGCTCTTCGCTGCAGCCGGGGAGTGGGCGCGAAGCAGGGGGCTCAACGCAATACTGGGGCCCCGCGGATTCAGCGCGGTGGACCCGCTGGGCCTGCTGGTGGAGGGATTCGAGCACCCGCCGGCATTCGGCGTTCCCTACAACCCCGAATACTACGGTCCGTTGGTGGAAGCGTGCGGCCTGGCCCCGGCAGGGGACATCCTCTCCGGCTACCTGGATCGTTCGATGCAGTTCCCGGACATCATCCGCGAAGTGGCAGCGCGGGCGCGCAAGCAGGACGGCTTCGAGGTGGCGCGTCTCCGTGGCCGGAGGGACCTGCGCCGCCTCCTTCCCGGGCTGAAGCGCATGTACAACGGCACGATCGAAGGCACGCACGGAAACTACCCGCTGACGGACGAGGAAGTCGACGCCATCTGCAGCCAGATGCTCTGGTTCGCCGACCTGCGGGTCCTGAAGATCCTGCTGAAGGACGAGGAGCCCATCGGCTTCCTTTTCGCCTACCCGGACGTCTCGGCGGCGCTGCGGCGCACGGGCGGGAAACTGCTGCCGCTGGGCTGGGCGCGCCTGCTGCGGGAGCGTTCACGCACGCCGTGGATAAACCTGAACGGGCTGGGAATCGTGGCCCGTCATCGTGGCCTCGGCGCCGCCGCTATCCTCTTCACCGGGATGTACGACAGCATCATGGCCACGCGCTACCAGTTCGCCGACCTTGTGCAGATAGGCGACGAGAACGAGCGCGTTCTGCAGATGGCCCGCGGCGCCGGAGTGGCCTTTTACAAGCGGCACCGGCTGTACCGGAAGGATCTCTGACTCATTCGCCGCCGGCGGGACCGGGGCCATCGTCACTGCGCCGGGCGAAAGGGAGCGGTTCGCGGGGTGCGATCTCGGCGCAGTGGCGGCAGTCTTCATCGGAGCCGAACAGGCGAAGCAGAAGGTGAGTGAAATTCCTTCCGCAGGGGGCGGGCGAATTGACAGCCCGCGCGCGGCGGGGGCGGATGGTCCTGGCTGGGGCGTTCGCCTGCCGGTCGAGCCACCATTCGCGCAGGGCGGCAAGGCCACGAACGCTGCTGGCGGCGAGGACCACGAGAAGGAAAGCAAGGACCGCCCACATGGCGGGCATGGTAAAGCAGCGGCGTGGGCGCGACTACGGGCCGGAGGCGCGGCCCCATAGATCGCCGCTATACCTTGCCCATCTGGTATCTGCTGGCTCGCCCCCCGGCGGGGCCTTACAATTCGGGGGCTCATCCCCCGCGTAGCGGGAATCCCCTCCGAAGGAAGCTCCCTCCCATCATGGAAGACGTAGTCATCGTCAGCGGTGTGCGCACCGCTATCGGCCGGTTCCAGGGCTCGCTCACCGACGTTCCCGCCTCTGACCTCGGGGCCCATGTCATCCGCGAAGCCGTGTCGCGCGCGGGCATCGAGCCTGCCGCGGTCGACCAGGTGATCATGGGCATCGTCGGCCAGGTCGCCGAAGACGCCTATCTCTCGCGCCACTCCACCGTGAAGGCCGGGCTGCCCATCGAAACGCCCGCCATGAACGTGAACCGCATCTGCGGCAGCGGTCTCGAAGCGATCAACACCGCTTCTCGCTTCATCCAGAGCGGCGACGCGCAGGTCGTAGTCGCGGGCGGCGCCGAAAACATGACGCGTATGCCCTTCTACCTGCGCAAGGCCCGCGCAGGCTACCGGCTGGGCCACGATTCGATTGAAGACGGCATCATCCACCTGCTCAGCGATCCCTTCCAGGGCTATCACATGGGCATCACTGCCGAGAACCTGGCTGAGCGCTACGAAGTGAGCCGCGAGGCGCAGGACGAGTTCTCGGCCGAGAGCCAGCGCCGCGCCCTCGCCGCCATCGAGGCCGGCCGCTTCAAGGAGCAGATCGCGCCACTTACCATCAAGGTTGGCCGCGAGGAGAAGGTATTCGATACCGACGAGCATCCTCGGGCCGCAACGGTGGACGCCCTCGCCAGGCTGCGCCCGGCGTTCAAGGAGGGCGGCGTCGTGACCGCGGGCAATGCCAGCGGCATCAACGATGGCGCTTCGGCCCTTGTGCTGATGAGCGCCTCGAAGGCGAAGGAACTGGGCGCGAATCCCCGGATGCGGATCGTTGCCCGTGCCGAAGC
>CAYYYI010000132.1:4590-7368 GCA_964475735.1 uncultured Anaerolineaceae bacterium | reverse complement strand
CGATCTTCTTCGAGATTTCGGCGAAGAGATAGGGCGGCAGCGATTCGACGCGCCTGGCGAGTTTCATGCGGCTATCCCCGGTTGAGCATCGATGGAAGCGCCCGCGAACAGTGCGGGCGTCTACCGATCCTACCATCGGTGGCGTTCACGGCCACGCGGGCGCGAGCCATCGAGGAGGGATGCCGCAGGAAGTCACGCCCCGGCGAGCCGGCCGCTGAACCGGCTCGCCGTGTCAGGCGTTGCGAGTGCTAGTAGTTTGTTGGGTTGCACGCCTGGCCGGGGCTGGGGTAGTCGTCCCGGTCTTCCTTGGGAATCTGCCCATACGACTGCACGCGGCCGAAATGGTCCTCCGGGACCCAGGTGTCATTCAGTCCCGAATAGGCGCACAGGGACGCCCCGTGCACCTCGATTGGCTTGCCGTTACCCGTGACTTCACCGGCGAAGGCGGCGTTTGCTCCCACGCCCAGCGCTGCCGTCAACCCAAGGGCGATTGCGATTAGTGTCTTGCTGGCCATTTCTTACCTCCAAGATCTCGGGGCTCTCTGAGCCGGGTGCTCAGCAGGTGGGCTGTCGAACCCATCGCAGGAGGATAATAGCTACTTTACCCAGATACAAGTCACTAAAGACCCATCAGCAATCCCGGGCCTCACGTCGGGATCCGTGAGACTCGAACCTGAATCAGCTCCGACGTGGTGTGCCAAAGCCGATTCAGCGTCTCCGAGGACCCTCAGGCGCTATCAGCCGGCTCGCGCCCTCAGCCCGCAGCAGAAGCCATGCGCGACGAGCCGTCTTCGGCGGTGTCGAGGCAGGCGAGCATATCGGCCACCGACGCCAGCTTCGCGCGCTGGCGGCCCTCGGCCGCGCCCAGGGCCTGCTCGGCGGCGTCGATCAGGAGCCAATCGCCGAAGGTGACGCACCGGCAGCCGCGGCTCTCCAGCAGCGCCGGGTAGGCGCCGTTCGGCGAGGCGACGGGGGAGAAGGTGCGCCCGGCGGCGGCATCCTCCAGCATCGCGGTGACGGTCTCGACGGAGTCCGGCTTATTCGTGCCGATGACACCCGAGGGTCCGCGTTTGATCCACCCGGCGGTGTACATCCCGGGCAGCGGCCGGTTGGTCTCGGCGTCAAGGACGCGCCCGCAGTGGTTGAGGATGACGCCCCAGCGTTCGTGGAACGGCACCCCCGGCAGGGGCACCCCCCGGTATCCCACGGAACGGAACACGAGGCCCGTCTCGATGGTTTCGGATTCGCCGGTGGGCTCGGCGGCGAGCGTGCCGGATTCGTTCGCGACAAGGCGGTTGCGGACAAGCCGCAGCGCCCCGACGGCGCCCGAGCCGTCATCCATCAGTTCGACTGGCGAGACAAGGAACCGCAGGAAGAGCTGGCGCCGTTTGCCTTCGGGCGCGCGGCCGGCGAACTCACCGATCATATCCACCTTGCGTTGGACCATGGTGTCGCCGCTTGCTTCGAGCTCAGCGCGGCTCAGGTCGTCGAGCTCCGCTTCGTCGGGGCGGATGACGAGGTCCGCGTCCGCGAGGTGGGCGAGCTCCTTGAGCTCAGGATTGGTGAAGGCCGCCTGCGCGGGACCGCGGCGGCCGAGCAGGTGCACTTCGCGAACCCGGCTGGCGCTGAGGGCTTCGATGACGTGCCGGGGCATGTCCGTGCGCTCCATCTCCTCGCGCGAGAGGCAGAGGATGCGAGCCACGTCTATGGCCACGTTGCCCACGCCCACCACCGCGACCCGCTCCTGGGAGAGGTCGAACTGGCAGTCCTGGAAGCCGGGGTGGCCGTTGTACCAGGCGACGAACTCGGTCGCCGGGTAGCTGCGGCGGAGGTCCTCGCCGGGGATGTTCATGCGACGATCAGTCTGGGCGCCGGTGGCGAAGAGCACCTGGTGGTAGTGGCGCCGGATGTCGTCCAGGAAAAGGCCGGACCCGTATTCGACGTTGCCGAAGAAGCGGAATCGCTGGTCTTCGGCAACGCGGGCAAAGGCCTTCGTGACCGTCTTGATCTTCTGGTGGTCGGGGGCGACGCCGTGGCGGACCAGGCCGAAGGGCGTGGGCAGGCGGTCGAACATGTCGACTCGAACGCCCGGGGGGCCGTCGCGAAGTAACGCCTCGGCAGCGTAGAAGGCGGCGGGCCCGGCGCCGATTATGGCAACGCCCAGGTCTGGAAGACGTTCCGCTCCGCCGCTCATGCGTCCATCAACTGCGTTTCGAGTGCTTCGACCGCGCCCCGGTACTCGTTGAGCTCTGCCTTCACAAGGTCGCCAATAGTGACCATGCCCACCAGGCGCCCGCCTTCGACCACCGGCATGTGGCGGAACCGGCGGGATGTCATGGTGTGGAGGACGGACTCCACGTCATCCCCGGGCGAGGCAACGGTCACCGGGCTGGCCATCCAGTCGCCCACCGTGGCCCTTGCCGACTCGTCGGCGGCAGCGATGTGGCGGATGATGTCACGCTCGGAAAGGATTCCGCAGGGTGTGCCCGCCTGGTCGACGACGATGACTGCACCGATGTTGTTGCGGGCCAGGATGTCGATGGCGGTGGGGATGGGGGATTGGGCCACGGTGGTGAACACCTGCGGGCCCTTGGCAGCAAGGACTGATTCCAATTTCACGTGTGGGCGCCTCCGGGGCCGCGAAACGGCACCCTCAGCATCTCACACGCGGGCCGGTGGCGAACCTACCAATGGCCAAAGATAGGGGAACCTGTTGACCGAAATCAGCGGCCCGCCACCCTATTCGCGCCACTCTGCGTCGAAGACGCGGGTCGCGGG
>CAYYYI010000132.1:0-4490 GCA_964475735.1 uncultured Anaerolineaceae bacterium | reverse complement strand
TGGATGGCGTGCGGGTTGCCCACGCTCACGAGCGTCAGCCGGAGGTCCATCCCGTCGACCGTCAGCGGGAGGTCTATCACCGGACCGCTGCCTTCGACGTTCGCGGGCAGGCTGGCCGGATCGAAGTTGGGCGCACCCATGTCCACCCGGGCAGCCGTCACGATCCCGTTCTCCCGGAAGAGCTGGAGCGTCTTGATGCCGGCGAGCGTCTCCACCGTGACGCTTTCGCGATCGGCGGTCACGAGCCCCTCTTCGATGGCGAACTTCACCACGCAGCGGATGCCGTTGCCGCACATCTCAGCCTCGGAGCCGTCTGCGTTGAACATGCGCATGCGCATGTCGGCGACCTGCGAGGGCAGGGCCAGGATTAGCCCGTCGCTCCCTACACCAAAGTGGCGGTCGCTCACGCGGCGCGCAATTTCGGGCCAGTCGCGTTCTTCGGTAGGCAGCACGTAGACGTAGTCGTTGCCGAGCCCGTGCATCTTCGTGACGCGCATGGAGAGAGTGTAGCAGGCACTTTCGCGAATGGGCTTCGCGTACCGCCGGAGCCGGGCCGCGGAACGGACTCAACGAGGGCGGCGCACCGTGGTGGTGCAGGCCCCGGTGAAGATGTTGGCCTGCATTTCGATTCCGTCCGCGCCGGTCACCCAGGTGATGCGGGAGTCGTCGCGGCGAAACCATTGCCACTGGCGGCGGGCAAGCCGGCGCGTGGCGCGTTTCGTCAGCTCGGCCGCCTCGTCGAGGGAGATCTCGCCCGCGAGATGCCGGACCACCTCGGCGTAGCCGATGGAGGACATCGCTGGGGCGTCCGCCGGCACCCCTGTCGCGAGCAGGGCGCGAACCTCATCCACGAACCCGGAGGCGAACATCTCGTCCACGCGGCTGGAGATGCGCGCGTCGAGCACGGGCCGCGCAACGTCGATACCGAAGAGAAGGAACTCGAAGCCGGGCGCGCCCTTCTTCTGCCACTCGGAGATGGGTACCCCGGTGTGCTCGTACACCTCCAGGGCGCGAACCACGCGGCGGACGTTCCGCGCATCGATGCGCTCTCCCGCTGCCGGGTCGATGGCACGCAGGCGTTCGTGCAGGGCGTCGTGGCCCTGCTCGGCAGCGAAGGCGGCCAGGCTCGCGCGGAGGGACACGTCTGGCGGAACGGCGGGTACCTGCCAGTTTTCGAGCAGCGCCCAGACATACTGCCCCGTCCCGCCCACGAGCCAGGGGAACGAGCCGCGCGCCCAGATATCGGCAAACGCCGCCCGGGCCTGCGCACTATAGAGGGCGATGGAGTAGTCATCGCGCGGGTCCGCGACGTCGAAGAGGTGGGGGGGGACGAGCCGCCGTTCGGCCGGAGTGGGCTTGGCCGTGCCGATGTCCATGCCGCGATACACCTGGCGGCTGTCGGCGTTGACGATCTCGCCGCCCAGGCGCTGAGCAAGCTCCAGCGCAACCGCGGACTTGCCGGAGGCGGTGGGACCAACGATGGCGACGAGCCGAGGGAGCATCAGCCGGAGGCGGCGGCCACGATTGTTGCGAACTGCGCCGCCTTCAACGAGGCTCCACCCACAAGGGCGCCGTCGATATCGGGCTGCGCGAGCAGGGCGGCCGCGTTTTCGGCGTTCACACTGCCACCGTACTGGATGCGGATGGAGTCTGCGACCGTGCCGCAGAGTGCGCGCAGTTCGGCGCGGATGAAGGCGCAGGCGGCCTGCGCGATCTCCGGTGTGGCGGTCTCGCCGGTGCCAATTGCCCAGACGGGTTCGTAGGCGACGGTAACGCGGGGGCTGAGGTCGAGCCCGCTGAGTCCTTCGCGAACCTGGCGGCGGAGGACCGCTTCGGTCTCGCCTGCGCGGCGTTCGGCAAGAAGTTCACCCACGCAGACGATGGGGTCGAGCGACGAGCGCAACACGGCTTCAGTCTTGCGGCGTACGGTCTCATCGGTCTCACCGAAGAGCTGGCGCCGTTCGCTGTGGCCGATGATGACGTACCGGCAGTAGCTGGCGAGCATGGACACGCTCACCTCGCCGGTGAATGCGCCGGAATCTTCCCAGTAGGCGTCCTGGGCGCCGACGGCAACGTGGCTGCCCGCGGTGGCGTCGCGAACGGCAGCCAGGTGCGGGAAAGGCGGGCACACGGCGACGTCGCAGCGTGCGCCTGCCGTTTCGGCCACCACCTCCCGGGCGAGAGATGCGGCTTCGGCCTCAGTGGTGTTCATCTTCCAGTTGCCTGCGATGAACGGGCGGCGCTCAGGCACCGTACTTCTCCAGGCGCCCGGCGTGGGCCATGGCAAGCGGCATCACATCGACGGCGGGGAAGACGCCAAGGCTGCCGCGGACGCACTCACGTTCGCTAAAGTTCTCTGCATAGCCCTGCCGGCAGTGCTGCGAGTGCAGCATGAACGGCACAGGATGCCACGAATGGGCGGCCATGAGCGCGGGCGTGGAGTGGTCGCCTGCGACCATCACGACGTCGGCCCCCAGGTCGAGGAACTCGGGCAGGCGGTGGTCGAACGCCTCGATCATGTGGCACTTTCGCTCGAAGTCGCCGTCTTCCCCGGCGGCGTCGGTGTACTTGTAGTGCACGAAGAAGTAGTCGTAGTCGTTCCAGCGCTCGCGCATGGTGCGCAACTGGTCATCGATTCCGCCGGGGCAGGGCAGGGCGTCCATGCCCGCGAGCTTCGCAAGCCCCCGGTACATCGGATAGACGGCGAGGGCGGCGGCGCGAAGCTTCCAGACCTGCGGGAACTGGGGCAGATCGGGGTACTTCGCGAAACCGCGCAGCATTAGCCCATTCGCCTGCTCCTCGCCGCGGAGAATCTCCTGCGCGCGGGCCACGAACTCGTTCACCAGCGCGGCCGTGCGCTCGGATGGAGCGTCGGCGGCGGTGGCGGGGAGCGGCGGCACGCCGGTCTTCTGGGGGTCCGTCGTCGACACGGCGTCGCCCAGCCCCTTAGCGCGAAGGACGAGCACGAAGCGATGCTCGCGCACCGGCTCCACGAGCACCTCAGCTCCTTTAAGCTTGATGGCGCGCAGCCGCTCCACGAGTTTCACGGAATGCTCGGTCGCCACGCGCCCGGCGCGGCGGTCGGTGATGTTCCCGGCGGCATCGAGGGTGCAGAAGTTGCCGCGCGCGGCCACGTCGTCGGGTCCCAGTTCGAAGTCGATGCCGGCCGCTTCGAGCACGCCGCGGCCGATATCGAACCGGTAAGGGTCGTAACCAAAGAGCGATAGGTGGCCGGGTCCGCTCCCCGGGGTGATGCCCGGGCCGACGGGAACGGTCAGCCCCACTTCTGAGCGTTTTGCGAGGCGATCAAGGTTGGGGGTGTCAGCCTGCTCGAGTTCGCTGCGCTGGGTCTCGTTTCGCGGCAGGCCGCCGAGCCCATCGAGCACGCAGAGGACGATCTTGGTGTTGTTGGCTGTCGCCAGCCGGCTAGCGAGTTCGAGGTCCACGGCGCTTCATCTTACGGTTCGGCGCTGCAGGGCGCGACGCCGCGGCCGACGGCGGCCCCAGCCGCTCCACGAGCTTCGCGGGATTGCGCAGGCTGAGCGTGAGCCGCGTCGCGCGCGCAGGCAGGATGCGGGGGATGACCCAGACTCGGATGGGCTCGCGAAGCGTCACTTCGACCGCTTCGCCCCATGTGCTCACCAGCGCCACATCACCTCGGAACGCCGTGCGCACGCCCAGGCCGCCGATGATGTTCCAGCGCGTCAGACGCGCCCCGGCGACGTTCGTGAGCGGCACGACGACATCGACGAAACCGGCGAAACGGATGCGCATCCCGGTCTCGGAGACTGCCACGAATGACGTGGGAGCGCGCAGGGCGGCCGAAAACATCCAGATGAATACGAGACCGAGCAGCAGGGGCACCAGCAGGAAGGGCAGAGGTGCGCCGTCTGCGTACGCCTTCAGAGTGAGAACGGCACTGATCCCTGTCGCGAGCGCGATGAGGACCAACAGCACCTGGAACATGCGGATGCCGCGGAAGACGAATAGCAAGGTCAGGCGTCCAGCAGCGCGGCAACGCCGGGGAGAACGCGCCCTTCGAGCATTTCGAGCGAAGCGCCGCCCCCGGTGGAGACGTGCGTGAAGCGATCCTGCAGGCCGGCCTGGGTGACGACGGCGGCAGTTTCGCCCCCGCCCACGACGGTGGTTGCATCGAGTGCAGCGATGGCGAGGGCGATGCCGAACGAGCCGCCGGCGAAGGCCTCCCATTCGAAGACGCCCATGGGTCCGTTCCAGACAACAGCGCGCGCCCGCCCAAGCGCCGCGGAGAACATCCTCACGCTCTCGGGGCCGACGTCCAGAATCATCCAGCCGGGCGGAACTTCGTCGACAGGGCAGGTGCGCGCTTCGGCGTGCTCATCGAAGCGGCTGGCGGCGACCACGTCGCAGGGGAGGTGCACCTCAACGTCGCGACGAGCCGCCTCGGCGAGAACGCGGCGGGCTACCTCCACCTGCTCCGGCTCGACGAGCGAGCCCTGGACGTCGACGCC
>CAYYYI010000131.1:6303-7439 GCA_964475735.1 uncultured Anaerolineaceae bacterium | reverse complement strand
GCCGTTGAGGTCGACGGCGGCAAGGGCTGCGTCGAGCCCACCTTCGAGAACGCGCTGAGCGGCGCCTACACCCCGCTCAGCCGCCCGCTGTTCATCTACACACGCGAAAGCCTTCTGAAGGAGAAGCCTGAGATTCTTGGCTTCGTGCAGTTCTACCTGGAAAACCTTAACGAGCTGGTCAAGGAAGTTGGGTACATCAACATGCCGAACGACCTCTTCCAGAAGCAGCAGGACAAGGTGACGCCCTTCCTGCCAAAGTAGGGCCCAACGGCAGCGCTGGTGGGGCCATCACGGCCCCGCCGCGTTGCATCCCGGGCTGCTACCCTCTACAGGTTCGCGTCCGGCGCCCCTCCCCGACGCCGGGCGAAAACGCGTCAACCGGACCAGGCGATGACGATGGAATCCAGTAACGAGACCGGTATCTACCTTCCCGCTCTGCACGCCGGGCTCAAGAAGCGCCCGCTTCGCCACCCGGGCGAAATCGTCATCATGGCTTTCCTCGCTCTCTGCGCCACAATATCTCTCGTTACAACTGCCCTGATTGTCTTCACTCTCTTCGAAGAGACGATCGCCTTCTTCGGCGAGGTGTCCCCGGTGGACTTCTTCTTCGACCCCTCGGGCGACTGGCAGCCGCTCATCGATCCCAAGACGTACAACGTCTGGGAGCTCGTCGCCGGGACGGCGAACGTGGTGCTCTGGTCCATCGTCCTCGCTTTGCCCCTCGGACTGGCCTCGGCCATTTACCTCAGCGAGTACGCCGACCCGCGTGTGCGCCGGCTGCTCAAGCCGATCCTTGAAGCCCTCGCTGGCGTTCCAACTGTGGTCTATGCGTTCTTCGCCCTGACCTTCATCACCGAGGACATCCTGCGGCCCCTCCTCGGCGAAGACCGGGTTCCCTTCTTCAACGCACTGGGCGCCAGCGTCGTGATGGCAGTGATGATTCTGCCCACCATCGCCTCCGTCTCGGAGGACGCAATGTCTAACGTGCCCCGCGACCTGCGGGAAGCCGCCTATGGCCTGGGCGCCACCCGGCTCGAAGTCGCCGTCCGCGTCGTTGTTCCGGCTGCGCTCTCGGGCATCATCGCTGCCGTGTTGCTCGCCGTCGCGCGCGTCATCGGCGAAACGATGATCGTGGC
>CAYYYI010000131.1:3511-6203 GCA_964475735.1 uncultured Anaerolineaceae bacterium | reverse complement strand
CTCTGGATCGAGGAGTTCGCCCCGAAGGGCCGGTTCCTCACCATCGTCCGGCTCAACCTTGCGAACCTCGCGGGGGTGCCCAGCATCATCTACGGCATCCTTGGGCTGGCCATCTTCGTTCGGATGCTCGATCTTGGCCCGAGCATCCTCGCGGGCTCCCTGACGCTCGCCCTGATGATCATCCCGATGACCGTCATCGCGTCCTCCGAGGCCATCCGCCAGGTCCCCCCGAGCATTCGCGACGGGTCGCTGGCGCTTGGCGCCACCCATTGGCAGACGGTGCGGCACCACGTCCTCCCGGGCGCGATGCCGGGGATCATGACCGGGACCATCCTGGCAATCTCGCGCGCGGCTGGCGAAACCGCGGCCCTCATCATGATTGGCGCCTTCACCTTCATCGCCTACGACAACACGAGCCTGATGGAGGACTTCACGACTGTCCCCATCCAGATCTACAACTGGACCATCCGCCCGCAGGAAGCCTTCCGCGAGAACGCCGCCGCCGCCATCCTTCTGCTCATCGGCGCGGTGTTCTCTCTCAACCTCGTCGCCGTCATCGTCCGCGAACGCTTCCGGCGCTACTAACCAGGGGAAGATCGCCCATGACCGATATCCGCATCGACATCAGACCCGGCGGCGCACCGGCGCGCGGCGGCCCGTCGCTGGCTGCCACCCCGGGCAGCAACGTCATCGAACCGGATGAGACGGCAGCGATCAGCATCAACGGGCTGAGCCTCTGGTACGGGCACAAGAGGGCGCTCACCAACGTCAGCCTTAGCATCCCGGTGAACCGCGTCACGGCTCTCATCGGCCCCTCGGGCTGCGGCAAGAGCACCCTCCTTCGCAGCGTCAACCGCATGAACGACCTCATCCCGGGTGTGCGCACCGAGGGGAGCGTGGCCTACCACGGCATCGACATCTACAGCAGGGACATCGACCCGGTCGAAGTCCGGCGCCGCATCGGCATGGTCTTTCAGAAGCCGAACCCCTTCCCGAAGTCCATCTACGACAACGTCGCCTTCGGAGCGCGCGTGAACGGCTACAGGGGCAACCTCGATGACCTTGTGGAGCGCTCGCTCCGCCGGGCCGCCCTGTGGGACGAAGTGAAGGAGGACCTCAAGAAGTCGGGGCTGGCGCTTTCGGGCGGACAGCAGCAGCGCCTCTGCATCGCCCGCGCCCTGGCCAACGAACCGGACGTCATCCTGATGGATGAGCCGTGCTCAGCGCTGGATCCCATTGCCACGCTCAAGATCGAAGACCTGATGCGGGAGATTGTGAAGGACTACACGATCATCATCGTCACTCACAACATGCAGCAGGCGGCCCGCGTTTCCGATTACACGGCCTTTATGCTGACCGACGAGACGACGCCGGGCCAACTGATAGAATACGGGCGCACGCAGGAGCTCTTCACAAATCCCCGGGACCAGCGCACGGAAGACTACATCAGCGGGCGATTCGGCTAGGAAAGGCGGCATCTGGTGACTCGTGAACTATTCCACCGCGAGCTCACCCGGCTCCGGGACGAAGTCCTGGTCATGGGCTCGATGGCCGAAAAGGCCATCCTCGACTCGCTTCAAGCCCTCCGCGACGGGGACGTCCGGTGGTCCGAAAAGATCATCGAAGAAGACGCCCGCATCAACGCGAAGCGCTTCGAAATCGAGGACCAGTGCATCTTCGTGGTCGCCTCGCAACAGCCGATGGCCTCCGACCTGCGCACGCTCGCCAGCATCCTCTACATCATCACTGACATCGAGAGGATTGCCGACCATGCCGAGGGCATCGCCCGCATCAACATCCTGATGGGCGATGAGCCGCTCCCGCGCAGACTGGGCTACATCCCGGCCATGTCCGATCGCGCCGTGGCCATGCTGCGCGACAGCCTGAAGGCGTTCATGGAGCATGACGTCGACGCGGCCCGCCGGATCTGTGACGCCGACGACGAGGTCGACCGCCTTCAGGATGCTGTCTACGACGAATGCATCAAGGCGATGGTGGCCGATCCCTCCACCATCCAGCGCAACACGTACCTGCTCTGGACAGCCCACAACCTGGAACGCATCGCCGACCGCTGCACCAACATCTGCGAACGGGTCATCTACCAGGTCACGGGCCGCATGCAGGAGATCAACGTTTCCAAGTACTAGCGGCGCGCCTACGCGAATACCTGGATGGCGAGGCCGCTGTCGCCGATGGCAGCCGCCACGGCTGCAGCAAATGGAACGCCAGTCAGGTCCACGCCTCCACACGCGCCGATGAACTCGATGCCAACCACACTGCCGTCCTTGCCGTAGTCGATAAGCCGAAGGTCCCCAAGCGGACGAGTTACGCTCACGCGACCCTCGCCGTTCAGATAGACATACAGGACGTCGGCGTCGGCGTCGTATTTCACCGCTGAGCGCTGCTTCATCGGGCTTTCACGCGCCTTCCTGGCCGTTCATTCTACGCCCCCGCCCCTTCGCTACCCCCCACCGCCCCTACCCCGCATAATCCCTGAGATGGCTGCTCCTGCTTCTGTTCCTGCCCCTCCCGTTCCCGAAAGCGACCCGGTGGCGCTTGCCCGCTACCTGCTCAGCTTCCGCTGGTTCTTCCGCAACGAGGCCGTCCACCGGCAGCTGGTCGAAGGCGGGCTCCCGCTCTGGCGACAGATCCTCGATCTTGTGCCGAACCCGCGCGAGCGCGGCCAGGCTCT
>CAYYYI010000131.1:0-3411 GCA_964475735.1 uncultured Anaerolineaceae bacterium | reverse complement strand
CGCAACATCTACGACCCCTACCACCTGGGCGCCCCGCTCATGGGATCACGCCACAGCCGCGAATACACACTGCCGGAACTCGCCGACCTGATCTCGGGATGCGGCTTCAAGATTGAGCGCGCCGAGGACATCGACATCTATCCCGCGATGGGCCGCAACCGCCGCGCCTTCCGCTGGTTCCTGAACAACGTCGCCTCGCGTTTCACGCACGGGAACTACCGCTACCACCTCTTCGTGCGTGCGGTGAAGACGGACCGGCCCTTCCGCTGGCACTTCCCGCCGGGACTCTTCGACTCCGGCCACCTTTCCTTCCACATGGCGCCCCGCGACAGCCACGTGGTGTTCGGCGAGAACGAGGTCATCCACACCGCCCTCGGCTGGGGCGACCTCCACCCCGGGCCCGCGGGCAGACTGTGCCGCCGCGCGGGCGACATCGGCGACGTCTACCTGCTCTGCAACGAGCCGGTGCGCTCGGTCTCGGTCACCGTTTCGGGCGGGGCCGGGGAGGTGCAGGCCATCCACGACAACCAGTTCCAGGACCTCGTGATCCTGGGTGGCGCGCGGTTCGACGCCCCGCCCGGGAAGTGGACCACGGTGACCTTCGACGTCTCTGCGGACTTCCAGCCGGGCAACCCCCTCCACATCCGGTTCGACGTGCCCGGCGGCGTCGAAGTGCACGAGGTCCGCACCGGCTAAGAGCCCGCCGCTGGACACTTCGCCCGCGATCAGGTTGACTTCGGCCACATTCGCCACCGGAGTATGCCCGTGTCCTACCAGAACCTGGTCCTCGAAATCGCCGGCGACATCGCCACCATCACCCTCGATCGCCCGGAAAAGCTAAACGCCCTCAACCGCGACCTCCAGCAGGAGATCCTCCAGGTTTGCGACCAGCTCAAGCACGACGATTCCGTCCGGGCCATCGTCTGGACGGGCGCCGGCCGCGGCTTCTGTTCCGGCGCGGACCTCACGGGCGGCCCTCTCCCTGCGCGCGAGCCTTCGTGGCAACAGCTCATGGACGAAGATAGCTGGGTGGGGCGGCAGGCCCGCGCCGTGTACTACATCGACAAGCCCACAGTCGCCGCCATCAACGGGGTCGCCGCCGGGGCCGGCATGTCGCTCGCGCTCGCCTGCGACATCCGCGTGGGCAGCGAACACGCCCGCTTCCGCACTGTCTTCATCGAGCGCGCGCTCTCGCCGGATGCCGGGATGACCTACTTCCTCCCGCGCCTGGTCGGCCAGGGCAACGCCCTCGACATGATCCTCACAAGTCGCAACGTGGGCGCCGAAGAGGCCCTGCGCATGGGACTCCTGCAGCGGCTCGTGCCCGCGGAGAGCCTTCTCGCCGAAGCGCAGGCCGTGGCAAAGCAGATCGCTGCCTTCCCGCCGATCACGGCCATGGCCTCGAAGCGCGCCGTCATCCGCTCGCTCGACAACAACTTCGAAGACCAGCTTCGCTACGAGATCCGCGCCATCGAAATCGCCCGCCGCGCCACGAACGACGCCCGCGAAGCCATCGAATCGTTCCGCGAAAAGCGCCCCGCGCGTTACACCGGCCGGTAAGGTATGAGGGCCGGAGTCGCGGCCCCCTGTGGCCGCTGCTGCGGGCGGCCTCGCCGTGCCCGGCATGCCCTCGGCCACCCGAACCAGGGGTCGCGCGCGTGAGCAAGCCGAGGGCACGCAGCGACCACACCCCCGGTAGCCGCGACGCCCCAGCGTCGCTGGAGGGGCGCTCAATCGTCGTGGTGGGTTACCGGGGCACGGGCTCCGGGAGGGCGAACGCCGGTGGAACATCCAGCGGCCACGGAGGGCCGCGACTCCGGCCTCACCAGCTCATACCTCATACCTCGCCCCTCCGCTCCGTCAGGAGCGTGCGTAGGCGCGGAGGCAGCGTTCGGCGCTGGGGGCGGTGGCGACGCCACCCCTGGCGAGAACGGGCGCGGTCGAGTTGGGGCCGAAGTCGTCGCTGAGGGCGTACATCACCGGTTTGCCGCTCGCCGCACGGGCCTCGACAAGCATCCGGGCGAAGCCTTCGAAGTTGCCCCTTTCGCCACCGATGACGACGGCGGCGTCGACGTTCGGGTCGGCAAGGGCGAGGCGCAGGCAGCGGCCGTAGAAGTCCGCCGCACCCTGGAGCACCATCCCCACGTCGATGGGGTTGTTCACGCTCGTTCCGGCGGGAGCGATGATCTCGCGGAGGGCTTCGGTGGTGGCCGGGGAGAGGGTCGCAAGCTCAAGGCCGGCCTCTTCGCAGGCGTCGCTGGCACTGACGGCAGGGCCGCCGGGCCCGGTCATGATGGCAATGCGCCGGCCGCGAGCGGCGATATCGGCGAAGGCCATGGCAGCGGCGACGGTGTCGACCAGCTCTTCCGCTTCGCGCACGAGAACGGCGCCGGCCTGCTTCGCCATCGCCCGCCAGATAGCGTAGTCGCCCGCGAGCTGCCCGGTGTGGGAGCGGGCCGCGCGCGCGCCGGAAGCGACCCGGCCCGACTTCCAGATAACGACGGGCTTCACCGCGGCGGCCTGTTCGAGCGCGCGCCGGAAGCGGCGGCCATCGGGGACGCCTTCGATGTAGGCGCAGATAGCGCGCGTTTCAGGGTCGGCAGCGAAGAATTCAAGGAAGTCGGCGGCGTTCAGGTCGAGCTGGTTGCCCATGCTCACAGCTTTGCTGAAGGCGAGCCCGCGGCTGACCGCGCCCTGGACTATGAACTGCGCCAGCGATCCGGACTGGGAGATGAGGCCAAGCCCACCCGGCTCGGAGGGCATGCCCGGGAAGAAGGCAATGCCGCAGCGGGGGTTGTAAAGCCCCATGCCGTTCGGCCCGATGAGGCGCACGCGCCCGGCGGCGGCCGCCATGAGCCTGCGCCCGCGCTCGCGCCCTTCTTCGGTGCCAAGCTCGTCGAAACCGGCGGTGAAGAGCGCCGCCCCCGGGATACCGCGCTCGGCGCATTCGGCCACAACCTGGATGGCGGGCTCGGAGGGAAGGGTGAGCACGGCCAGGTCGGGCGTCTGCGGAAGGGCGGCGATGGAGGGGTACGCCTTCACGCCCATGATCTCGTCCGCCGAGGGGTTGACGACGTACACGTCTCCCTTGAAGCCGGGGTTGAGGAGGCCCTGCAGGAAGATGGAGCCCTGCTTGCCCGAACGTGAAATGCCAACGACCGCGACCGAGCGCGGCTCGAGCAGGGGGCGCAGAGCCTCGTAGGTGTTCACGGTGGGGGAGTATACGCGGAAACGAGCGACTTCCCCACGCAGGCGAGCGGAGCCTCAGGCGCGGGCCGCCGCTTCGGGTACGGGGCTGCGAAGGCCTCCAACGAAGCGGCGCACCTCTCGCGTGTTGCTGAGGACGATGACCCGGCGAGTGTCGCGGTACTGGTCGAGGAGGGTGAGCATCTTCGGGCGGCGGCCCGGCGC
>CAYYYI010000130.1:5892-7469 GCA_964475735.1 uncultured Anaerolineaceae bacterium | reverse complement strand
GCGGCCTCGCCCTGGCCGCCCACGAGGAGCTCAAGCCCGATGGCGGGCGAGGCGGGCAGGACGGCCTTGAGCGTGCGCCGGGCCGAGCGCCGCACGGTGACCTCGGCGGTATCGGCGAGGTCGTTGGCTGCGATTTCGCGGACCTCGTGGCGCACTATAGCGTCGTCGACAACGTTGATGGCGTCGCCGACGACGGTCTCGACGCGCAAGCGGCGGCCCTCCAGCTCCCAGCGCATCTCCTCAACGGCGTGGTTGTCGTAGCGGCCCTCGCGGATGAAGTCGAGATGGCGGCCGGCGCCGCGAGGCGAGACCTCCTCGTGGTATAGCGTTTCGCCGGGGATGACGGGCCCGATGGCGCAGGGGACCTCCTCGCCCGAGGGGAGCCGCAGCGTGGTGGCTTCCCAATCGCCGGGGACCTGGCATTCGAGGGTCGCGGCCGCGTGCGGTACCGGCCGCCAGAGGGCCAGCCCGCCCCCTTCGGGGACTTCGAGCCGGGTCACCAGGTGCGCGGCCGACTCGCGGGCGACCTGGCGGGCGAGCTGCTCGGCGCGGTCGTAGCGCGGGAACATCTCGCGGTGCGTCTGGTCGACGCTGCAGCCGCAAATGGAGTCGTGCGGTGAGTTTTCGAGCAGCAAACGCCACGCCTGGCGGAGAGCGGGCAGGGCATCGGGCCCACCGTGGAGCGACGCCAGCAGTTCGAGCGGCTCCGCGTACCGTTCGATGGCGGAGGAGACCTGGAAGTCGCGCTGCTTGATGTTCGCGCGAGCGGAGAGGACGCCCACGAGGACGTTCGAGCGGTCCGGGGAGCGGAGCTCGCCCTGGTGCACGTGCTCGTCCAGCCCGGCGTCGAGCATGGCGGTTTCGTACTCGGGCAGGGTGGCCATGCGGATTTCGTAGCCGCGCCCGGCCGCGGCGGCGATGGTGGCGGGCACGCCGAACTCCGCGCGGGAGTGGTCGGTGCCGTTCATGAGGAGGGCGGGCTCGTCGTCGCGGCGCTCGCGCTCCTGGCGGCGGATGCGCTCGATGAAGTCGTCGACGTTGGGGGGCAGCCGCCAGCCGCTGGAATAGCTGTTGCGAAGATAGAGGACGGGCAGGCGCGCGCCGTCGGGGGCCTCCCACCAGAAGCTCCAGCCGGGGACGGAGTCGGGGACACCGCGCCAGAGGCAGGCGCTGGTCATGCCGAGCTGGCTCATGATCTGGGGCATCTGGGCGATGTGGCCGAACTGGTCGGCGCAGTGCCCGATGCGGAGCGAGCCGCCAAGCCGCTCCGCGAAGCGGATGCCTTTCTGGAAGCTGCGGATGTGGGACTCGCCCGAGGGGAGGAACTCATCGGGCTGGACCCACCAGGGGCCGATGAGGATGCGGCCGGCTTCGATGAGGGCGCGCAGGCGGGCTTCGTTCTCGGGCCTGAGCTCGAGGTAATCGGCGATGACGATGGACTGGCCGTCCAGGTTGAAGCAGCGGTACTCCGGGTGCGCCTCCATGTGGGCGATGAGCTCATCGATCATCTGCACCAGGCGCCAGCGGAAAAGCTCGTGGGGCTGGTACCACTCGCGGTCCCAGTGGGTGTGGGGAAC
>CAYYYI010000130.1:3195-5792 GCA_964475735.1 uncultured Anaerolineaceae bacterium | reverse complement strand
ACGGGGCTGGTGATGCCCGTCCAGTTCCTGACCCAGGTCTTCTGGGTCCAGGAGGAATACCCGGACCGCTCGGTGTTCTACGTGGGGCTCATTGCCGTGAGCCGCGGTCTGGCGATGCTCCTCTTCAGCCTCATCGGCGGGGCGATAGCGGACCGCTTCGAGCGAAAGAGGGTGCTGTTGGCGTGCGCCTTCGCTGCCTTCGGCTTCAGCGTGCTGGTCTCCGCGCTCATGCTCTACAACCCGTTCGGGTCCGCGGCGATGCCCGTGCTGCTCAGCCTGACGTTCCTGGGGGCGGCGGCGATGGCGATCGACGTGCCCGCCCGCACTGCGTCTATCCCGTCCGTCGTAGGGATGCGAGATATGGGGAACGCGATCAGCCTGAACATGGTCGCCCAGCAGCTCACGATCCCGCTTTCGCTGCCGCTGGTGGGCTTCCTCAACAGCGTGTTCGCGCCGGGCGAGGTGTACGCGGGCACGCTGCTGGCGTGGGTGGCCATCCTGCCGCTGCTGGCGGCGCTGCGATTCCGGAGCGTGGGCGGCGCAAACCGGGCGCAATCAATGCTGGGAAACATCCGCGAGGGGCTGGCCTACACCCGGAGACACGAGGCCATCTTCGGCGTGGTGGCCATGGTGCTGGCGCTGCAGGTGGTGGGGATGCCCGGACCGGCCACGCTGGGGCCGCTCTGGATGACCGAGGTGTTGGGCCTGAGCAAGCGCGAGTTTGGCCTTATTGCGATGACGTGGGGCCTGGGCGCGTTTGCGGGCTCGTTCTTCTTCGCACGGCAACACGGGCTGGCACGGCGAGGAGCGACGCTGTGCGTGATGACCTTCACTTTTGCCGTGAGCGCGATCGTGTTCGGACATTCGCGGTTCGTTCCGCTGACGGCGGTGGTGAACTTCTCGCTGGGCTTCGCGCAGGTGGGGACGATGGTGACGGCGTCGACGGTTGTGCAGCACCTTGTGCGGGACGAAATGCGCGGCCGGGTGATGGGCCTGTTCCCGCTGGCGATGGGATTCGCCATGCTGAACGCGGGGCCGGTGAGCGCAGCCGGGCAGGCGGTGGGGCTGGAGGTGGTGGTGCCCGCGCTGGCCTGGGCGCTGCTGGTCATCGCGGCGCTCATCACTGTCGGGCTGCCGGAATTGCGACGGGCGCACCCGGCCGTGCTGGAAGGGGCGCCGGGCTCGCAGGTGGCCTGACTCTACCAACACCCCCTGCTTTCCATGTACTCTTAGGCGCGGCACGGGGACCGGCCTAACGGCCCTGAAGCCGGTGGTGGTTCATGCTCCTCGCCCTGGATATCGGGAACACATCCATCCACATTGGCCTGTTCGACGGCCAGAACCTGGAAGCGACCTGGCGGGTCGGGGTCGAAGCCGAAAAGCTCCCCGACGAATACGGCGTGCTGCTGCTGAGCCTGCTCTCAACGCAGGGGCACGCGCTCGCGGACATCCACGCCTGCATCATCGGGTGCGACGTCCCGCCGCTGATACCCACCTTCGAATCGGTGGCCCGGCGCTTTTTCAAGGTCGAGCCGCTGGTCGTTGGGCACGGGCTCCGGACAGGCATCCGCATCCTCTACGACAACCCGAAGCAGTTGGGCGCGGACCGGATTATCGACGCCGTGGCCGCGACGAAGCTCTATGGGACGCCGGTGATCGTGGTCGACTTTGGCACGGCCACCGTGTTCGACGCCGTGAACGAGGCAGGCGACTACCTTGGCGGGGCGATCGCGCCGGGCATCGGCATCGCCTCGGAGGCGCTCTTCAGCCGGGCGGCGATGCTCTACCGGGTGCAACTGGAACGGCCGCCTACGGCCATTGGCAAGAACACCATCCACGCCATGCAGTCGGGCATCCTTTTTGGGTACGTGGGGCTGGTCGAAGGGCTGGTGGAGCGGTTCAAGGCAGAGCTTGGGGGCAACCCGAAGGTTGTCGGCACCGGCGGCTGGGCAAAGCAGATTGCCGACGAGACCTCCTGCATCGACGTGGTCGACAGCGACCTGACGCTGACCGGTCTGCGGCTCATCTATGAGCTGAACCGGCAGCCGGCCTGAGGGGGATGCCATGAACGAGCAGACTCCATTGGCGGCCCGGACGCTTCCCCTGGAAGGGCGCCGCATTGCACTCGGCGTGACGGGCAGCATCGCGGCATTCAAGGCAGCGGACCTCGCTTCGAAGCTCGTGCAGGCGGGAGCGGCGGTAGAGGTGGTGATGACCGCGGCGGGCGCGCGCTTCGTGGCCCCGCTCACGTTTCAGTCGCTGACGCGCACGGCGGTGATCGACGACATGTTCGCGTCGGGCGAGCCCGAGGCGCACGTCGAGGTCGCCCGGCGGGCGGACGCGCTCGTAATCGCGCCCGCGACGGCGGACTGCCTGGCCAACCTGGCCCACGGGACGACCCCCGACATGGTGACACTGACGGCGCTCGCCACGACCGCTCCCGTGCTCGTGGCCCCGGCGATGGACGGCCAGATGTGGGATCACCCGGCCACGCAGGCGAACGTCGCCACGCTGCGGGCAAGGGGCGTGACCTTCGTGGGTCCGCTCCCCGGGCGATTGGCCTCGGGCCGGATGGGCGCGGGACGTATGGCCGAAGT
>CAYYYI010000130.1:0-3095 GCA_964475735.1 uncultured Anaerolineaceae bacterium | reverse complement strand
ACGCTGGATCTGACCCTCGTGCTGAATCCCGACATCCTGGCAACGCTGCCGGGCGGGGGCGTGAGGGTGGGGTTCGCCGCAGAGACGCACGACCTGGCCGGGCACGCCGTGGAGAAGGTGCGCTCGAAGAGGCTCGACTTTATCGTGGCCAACGATGTCACGGCTGCGGGCAGCGGCTTTGGCACGGACACGAACCAGGTGGCCATCTTCCACAGCGACGGGCGCGCGGAGGAACTGCCTCTGATGCCGAAGTACGCGGTCGCGCACGCAATCCTGGACCGGGTGAGGGAGCGGTTAGGGTAGGGGAGCGCGGGCGCGCGGCCCCGGGACCATCGGCTAGACTGCGCGTGTGAGTGGCCCCCTGGTTCTCTTTGGCGGGACGTTTGACCCGCCGCACATCGGCCACCTGCTGGCGGCGGAATGCGCGCGCTGGCAGGCAGGTGCGCGGGAGGCGCGCTTCATCCCCGCGGGCGACCCGTACCGGAAGGCGGGCAGGCACGTTTCGCCTGCGAGTGATCGGCTGGCTATGGCGCGGCTCGCCATCCTCCACAACGATGCGTTCGCCGTGGACGACCGCGAGGTGCGGCGCGAAGGGGCCAGCTACACCGTCGACACGCTGGAGGAGTACCACGCCGAAGGCGAGCGCGACCTCGCGCTGGTCGTGGGCATCGACGCGCTGGCGGATATGCCCAACTGGAAGGCGCCAGCCCGCATCGGCGAACTCGCGCGACTACTCGTGGCGCTCAAGGGCGAGGATGCTTCGGCGCTGGCGCCGCTGGCCCGGTCCGTGGGCCTTTCGCGCATCCCCGAGCCGTTGGACATGCCCGTCCTTGGCATCAGCGGGACGCTCATCCGCGAGCGGGTGCGCGCCGGGAAGCCGATCCGGTACCTGGTGCCGCCGGCGGTGGCGGCATACATCGAGGAGCACGGTCTGTACCGGTAGAGGACCGGCGCTGTCCGGGCAGGCTTGACCCGCAGAATGACGCGCCTTTCTGTACACTTCCGCCGATGACCGAACATCAGCGCCGGCCGGACGAACAGATCCTGGATGAGCTGACGGAACAGCTCGACCGCACGCGCCGGCTGCTGATGGGAAGCCCCGACGAGGCGGCCGCGCGCGCCCTTGAACGGCTCGGGGGCGAGACCGAAGTGGAGGCGCGAATCGCAGCCGAGCTTGCCGCTACGGCGCCGCTCGCCCACCCGGAGCATTTCCCCGGGGCGCACCGGCTGACGATGCGCGCGCTGGAGGTGCTGGAACGGGAAGGGTCCCGCGACCCAAAGGTGGGAAGGCTGGGGCCGCTAGCGCCCGTCGCGCGAATTGGCGTGGAGTTTGTGGCCGAGTACATCGTGAAGTCGTACGCCCAGTCCATCGCGGGGCGGCTGCGGACTCTGTACGCGCGCCGCGAAGCCCAGTGCCCGCCCGAGGCTCCTGAGCGGCGGATGCTGGCAAGGGCGAGGATGGAGATGGACCGGGTAGCTCCCGGCTTTGGCGGCGGCGGAATTGGAGCTCCCGTCCTCGTAGCCGGGGGCGCCGCGGTGCCGTTGCTCGCGTCGTTTGCGCAGTCAATGGGGGCGATCCCGTTTTCGAACCGGCTGCTGCAGATGGTGGGAATTGCTCTCCTGTTGCTGCTGTTCCTTGGGCTGTCGTCGGTGTTGCTGCGAGGGGCGGCCGTTGCCCATCGCCGTTCGCAGCTCATCATGCAGCAGCCCCTTGCGGCGCTGTGGGAGGCCATCGGGCACGCGGGCTCGCCACCGGAGGACGACAGCGTGACGTTCGCCACGGTGGCGATCGTACTCACCGCCATCGTCTGGTTCGTACTGCCGGCAACGGCGGTGCTGCTATTCGTCGTCGCGGACTGAGGGAATCAGGTGGCGGGCAGGACGGGGGCGAGCGCATCTTCGAGGCGGCCCTCCGAGAAGGGCCAGGCCAGCAGGTCGCGGCCGCCAAAGGCTACCACCGGGATTTCGAACATGTAGCGCTTCAGGAGCGTGTCGTCGCTTTCGATGTCTACACGCTCGACGCGGAAGCGGAGGCGGGCTGCGAGGGGCGCGATCACAAGCTCTGCCTGGTCGCAGAGGCTGCAGCCGTCGCGCCGGTAGAGGGTGAGCGCGGGGAGGCTGGCCGCCTCAGGCTCAGGCGGGTGTTGCTTCCTGCGTGGCAGTCTCATCTTCATCGACCTGGCCCCAGACGCGTTCGGCGTACTCGGGAGTGATTGGCCCGGGGTACTTCATCAGGATGCCGGCGAGAACCACGGCCGCGCCCACGAGCAGCCCGCTGACAAGCTGGGGAACGGGGATGTCGTAGAAGGTCTGTTCGTCGGTGCGGGTGAAGGAGAGGCCGAAGCGCATGATGCCGTAGAGGGCCATATAGCTACAGAACACCCAGCCCGGGGCGCGGAGGAAGCGCCGGGCAACGAGCAACAGAATGCCAAGGATGAGGAAGTCGCCGAGCATCTCGTAGCCGCCGGCCGTCGGGTGAACGGCCACGCCGAATTCTCCCAGGGTGTTTGGGTGGACGTAGCGCACGGCCCAGGGGAGGCTCGACGGGTCGGCGTGGTGCTCGCCGTTGATGAGGTCGCCGATGCGGCCAAGGCCCTGGCCGAGGATCATTCCCGGCGCGGCCGCGTCGAGGCCGATGGCGATGGGCCAGCGGTGGAAGAGGGCGTAGACGACGCCGGCGCCCGCTCCGCCGATAAGGCCTCCATAGAGCGTGAGCCCACCTTCGGTGATGCCGAAGATGATGTCCGGCAGGTCGCCGCTGAACTTGTCCCAGTGTTCGAAAACGTAGAAGAGGCGCGACCCGATGATGGCGCAGGGAACGCCCACGAGGGCGATTTCCTGCGTGATCTCGGGCGGGATGCCGTCCTTGCGAGCGATCCAAACGGAGAGGGTGACCCCGGCAAGGATGCCTATGGCGGTGAAAAGGCCGTGCCAGGTGAGCGTGAACGGCCCGAACTCCGCGAAGGTCGGGTCGATATCGATATCGATCGCAAGGAACGGGAGCAATTGCAGGAGTGCCATCGCCGCAATGGTAGAGGGAGTTGCCGGTACCCGGAAGCCGGGGCGGCAAGGCCGGATTTTCTGTCGCCTACCGG
>CAYYYI010000129.1:0-7481 GCA_964475735.1 uncultured Anaerolineaceae bacterium | reverse complement strand
GTGGGCATCGGGGTGGGCGTCGCCTTCGCCTGGCTCGTGACCGGCGCGGTGGTGGTGGCGAACGACGGCGAAGGGGCGTGGATAGCCATCTTCGCCTACCTCACAACCTTCGCCCTGGCCAACAACCGCGGCTTCCATGCCAAGGGGTTCGCCGCCATGCTCTGGTGGGGGCTTGCGGGCGGCGTGATGATCGCTGCCGGCGGCTGGTACTGGCTTTCGATCTTCGCCTTTATCCTCTCGGCGCTCTCCGTGGGAATCACTCAGATCCGCATCCCCCGCGGCATCGAGTGGGACCTCTGGGACCGCGACGAACGCGGCGAGATGGTCCGCTAGCGCCACGGGCGGGGGGACGCGCATGCCCAACGATGAAGAAGAGTTCGAAGAGGAGTTCGGGGACGACGAACTGGACCTGGGCCCCGACGAGCGTGACCTCGACCTGCTGGATGGGAGCTGGGAGGAACGCTACTACTCCGGCCGCATTCGCCAGCGGGACTGGCAGGGCGTCTGGGTCGGGCTTGCCTTGCTGGCGCTCATGGGGCTGGTCATCCCCGGGCTGCTGGTGGTGCTCCGGTGACGGCCGGGCCCCTGGCCGGGAAGGTCGTGGCTCTCGTCGGCACGGGCAGCCACCTCGACCGTGCCATCGCCGTGGCCTGCGCCGAAGCCGGGGCGGACATCGCCCTCGGCACGGTGGACCGCAGCCAGGAGCAGGACTTCGGCACGAATTCGATTGCCAACGAGCTCTGGGCCATCGGCCGCCAGCACTTCGTCCGCGTGATGGACGCCACCGAAGCCGCTGAGGTCACGAGCTTCGCCGACGAGACCTGGGACCGCCTGGGCCGCTGCGACATGCTTGTCGCCAACCACGAGCTCTTTTCGACCGCCGAGCTTGACGAGCTCTCGCCCGACGAGTGGGAGCGCTCGCTGCGCGTGAACCTGACGGCGCCGTTCCTCGCCGGGCAGGCCTTCGGGCGGCTAATGGAGCGGCAAGGGTCCGGGCTCATCATCTTTGCCGTCGTTGAGCGTGAGGGCGCCGACGCCGCCTGGACCGCGGCCCGAGCCGGTCTCGATGGCCTCGCCGGCCACATCGAGCGGACCTGGGGAGCAGCGGGGGTGCGCGCGCGCGTCGTGCGGGCCGCTGCCGGGGCCGCGGCCGAGGCTGCGCGGACAATGGTTGCGGCCGTGAGCGGCGGCCGGTAGCTCCCCTTTTCCTCTATTCAGGCCCTGCTCACGCTGGTCCTCGGGCCTGTCCGGGCCAGGCGTTCCGGTGCGTGTATCAAGAAATTCAAGGTCATGCTTGATTTTCTTAAGAATCCTATTGACTTCTGGTCGCAGATGGTCGATTATCTCTCTGACACCCCCCCGGAAAGGGCGGTGGGGTGGAAGGAGAAACATCATGGACTTCCCTGCCTGGCTTCCCGAGGAATACTCGCGAGACTTCGCCCGCACCCGCTACCAGTCGGCGGGGTATTATCGCGCTGGCGGCTCCTCGGCCGCCGTCATCCTGATTGGCGCGGGCGCTGCCCTGCTCGAACGCGCGGCCGCCTCCGTGCGGCGCTGGGCGCGCGGCTCGGGCGACACCGCCGTGACGCCCCACCGGGCGTCGCTCGTGCGCCACTAGGCTGGAGGAGAAATGGCCCGGTTTGTCGGCTCGTGCCCCGGTTGCGGCGGCCCCATGGAGATCCGCCGCCTCGAATGCCCCGCCTGTGAGATCGGCGTGGACGGCCACTTCGACGCCGGGCCGCTTGCCCGCCTCAACCGCGACCAGCTCGATTTCGTCGAGGTCTTCCTCCGCGCCCGCGGCAAGATCAAGGACGTCGAAGAAGAGCTCGGCATTTCCTATCCCACCGTAGTCGCCCGCCTCAACGAGGTGCTGATCGCCCTCGGCTTCGAAGCCGGCGAAGACCCGCGCGACGCCGAACGCCGCCAGCGGGTGCTCGACGACCTCGCCGCCGGTCGCCTGGGCGCCGCCGAGGCGGCCGAACAGCTCCGTTCCCTCGGAGGCACGGGTGCCTGATTGGAAGGATGACCTCGACCGCGCGCGCGAAGAAGCGCGGAAGGCCCGCGAGGAGGCCGAACGCCTCCGCCGCGAGGCTGACCGCATGCGCGAGACCGCTCGCGCCGAGGCGACCCGTCTGCGCAACGAAGCCCGCGAAATGGAGCGCCGCCTCCGCCGCGAAGCCCGCGACAAGGCCCGGGAGTTCTCCCGCGGCTTCACGGGCCGGCCCTCGCCACCGCACGCACCCGTCTTTCATCACCCCGGCCCCGTCCGGCCCCCGAGGCCGCCCCAGTTCGGCAGCAGCGAAGAGCCCACCGACGGCATCCGCACGCAGCAGGCCTTCTCCCTTGAGGGCGTCGAAGAGGTCAAGATCGACCAGACGGCCGGAAAGGTGACCGTCCGCTACTGCAAGGAAGGCGAGACCCCCGGCGTCCTTTCGGGCAGTGGCAAGACCGCGCCCAACCTTGAGGTGCAGCGCGAAGGCGCCCGTCTCCTCATCCACGTCAGCCTTTCCGTGGGGTGGCTCTTCCGGCGCAAGCAGGGCGCGGTGACGCTCGTGCGCCTGGCGCCCGGCCCGGCGGCGGTGAGGGTCAATCTCGGCTATGGCACCATCCAGGTGCGCGACTTGGCCTGCGACTCAATGCGCCTGGACGTGGGCGCAGGCGACATCCAGTGCTACTCCACGCGCGGCTCGCTCGACGCGCGCATGGGAGCGGGGAAGATCGCCATTTACGACCATCACGGGCTCGCCACCTGCGACACCGGCACCGGCGACCTGTTGATGGACATCGCCGAAGTGGCTGAGGGCGACTACCGCGCCAACGCGGGCATCGGCCGCGTCGAAATGCGCCTGCCCGCCGGCCACCAGGTGCGGCTAAACGTGAACAGCGGCATAGGGCGCAAGAAGATCGAGTACCCCGCCGGCCCTCCCGATGCCCGCATCCACGCCTCTATCAGCACGGGCGTGGGCGAAGCTTCGGTCCGCTCGCGCCAGTCAGGACAGGAGCCCACCGTTCCGCCCCCGCCCCGCGCTGCGCGGCCCGGCCGGCCCACCTCAGCGCGCCGGCACGAAGCCGAGGAGCTGCGCATCCTGCAGATGCTGGAGCAGGGGCGCATCACCTCCCAGGAGGCGGCTGATCTCATCGCCGCGCTGCAGGGGATGGCGGCGCCCGAAGAGGAAGAAGAACCCAATGGTGAGCTGCCCCCGGACGGCGATGAGCCGGGCGCTTTCGCGTAGGGGCCCCCGGCCGGTGACGCGCCACTCAGACCCCGACAACAATCGGTTCGGAAGGGTAGCGGCCCTCGGCCAGCGGGAGCGCCAGGCGCGCGAAGTCGCCCGGCACGAACCGCTCGCTCGAAGCCGCCATCTCGCCGAGCGCCCACCAGCGGTGTTCCTTCAGGAACTGCCGCTCAAGCTCTTCGTGGCCATCGGTGCTGACTTCGAAGGCTGCCGTGCGCGCGACGAAATAGGTCTCGCTCTGCTCGAACCATGCGCCCTCCCAGGCGAAGACGTGCCGCCGGAGCCAGACGCAGGGACCGATCTCGGCAATTTCAAGCCCCGTCTCCTCGCGCAGCTCGCGCCGCGCTGCTTCGAGGGGCGTCTCCCCCGGGTTAGTTCCCCCTCCGGGAGTGATCCAGAACGGGCGGGAGATTCTCCCCTGGCGAGGAGGCATCTCGGCGCGGAAGAGCAGCACGCGGTCCGCCTGGTCGAAGAGGATGACCCGCGCCGCCGCGCGCACGATGGGGGATTCCTGCGTCACAGGTACAGTAGGCGGCACTCGGCCGCCTCCCGCAACCGCGCCGCCGACCCCCGGGCGCCAATCGCATGGCCGAACGGCCGTGGCGCGAAACGCCAGGCCGGGCTAACAAAGGGTGTGTGAGATTCGCGCGGATGTGATGCAATCTCTTCCGCGCCTCGCTGCCATCGAGCCACCCGGCCCCGGCAGCACGACCAATTGGAGACTTCGCATGGCCAGTACCAGGACCGCAACCACCACCGCCGCCCTCGCTCTAAATGGCCCCATCATCCGCGCCGCCGGGGTGCGCAAGACCTATGACACGGGGGCAGTGCAGGTCCACGCTCTCCGGGGGATCTCAATCGAAATCCCGAAGGGCGAGATGGTAGCGATCATGGGGCCTTCGGGCTGCGGAAAGACCACGCTCCTCAACTGCCTCTCCGGACTTGACACGATTGACGAAGGCGAGGTCTTCATCGAGGGCACGAACATCGCCACCCTTGCCGACCGCGCCAAGACCCTCTATCGCGCCTGCCGTATGGGGTTCGTCTTCCAGACGTACAACCTGTTGCCCGTGCTCTCTGCCGCCGAAAACGTCGAACTTCCGCTCGTGGTCTCCGGTGTGGGGGCGCAGGAGGCGCGCTCTCGCGCTCTCGACGCACTCGACGAAGTGGGCCTCCGCGAATGGGCGAGCCACTGGCCCGCCCAGATGAGCGGTGGTCAGCGTCAGCGCGTCACCATCGCTCGCGCGCTGGTCAACAACCCCGCCATCGTCTGGGCCGACGAGCCCACCGGAAACCTCGATTCCGAGACCGCGAACGACGTGATGAGCCTCATGGAAGCTCTCAACCGCGAGCAGGGCCAGACGTTCGTCATCGTCACCCACGACGACTCCATTGGCGCCCGCTGCAATCGCATTATCCGCATGCGCGACGGTGTGATCGTCGGCGAGGAGCGGCCACGGTGAACGAGCTTTTCGGCATCTCCATGACCACCATCATGCTGGTGCTCCTGGCGCTCTTCGCCCTTTGCGCCGCGGGCGCCGGCATCATCTACCTTTCGAACCGGCTCATGTTTCGCATGGGACTGCGAAATATCCGGCGGCGGCGCGCCCAGAGCGTGCTCATTGTCTTCGGGCTCATGCTGGCCACGGTCATCATCACGGCTGCCTTCGCCACCGGAGATACCCTGGACTACAGCATCACGAAGCTGACTTACGACAACCTGCAGCGGACCGACCTCAGCATCCATCACTTCCGCGCCGAGGACGCGCCCCCCGAAGGCAGCGACTCGATCGCCGAGGAGCGATACGTGCCCTTCGAAGTGGCCGCGGCGGCGGAGGAGGAGTTTCGCGGCGACCCGGATATCGAAGGGTTCATGCCCTTCCTCTTCGAGGCGCTGCCCATCCTGAACCCGCGCACCCGCCTTTCGGAGCCTTTCGCTTTCGTGGCCGGCTACGATGCCGAACGGCTCACGCGCTTCGGCGGGTTGAGCTACGTGGGTGGCGGCAAGCCCGATCTGGCTGCCCTGGGCCCGGACGAGGTGCTCCTCGGCGATACCGCCGCGGACAAGCTCGACGCGAAGACCGGCGACGCCATCGTGCTCTTCGTGGCGGGCGCCCCGGTCGAGCTCAAGGTGGCCGGCATAGTCAAGGACGAGCGCTCCAGCGGGGCGCTCGAGTTCGGCGGAGAGAAGTTCCCGAACCTCGCGATGCGCATGGAGACGCTGCAGCAGATAACCGGCAGGCCCGGGCAGGTCAACTCCATCAGCGTGGTGCTCTACGGGACCGTTCGCAGCTCCCTGAAGCGGAGCGATGCCGCGGCCGCCCGCCTCGAAGCCTTCGCGGCCGACGACGCGGCCAGGGAGCGCGCGGGGCTCGGCGGCCTCATCTTCCAGGTGGAGAAGAACAAGCAGGACGCTGTCCGCGAGGCGGAGCTCGTCGGCAACGTCTTCACCACCATGTTCATCGTCATGGGGCTGTTCTCGATCGCTGCCGGGGCGATGCTCATCTTCACCCTCTTCGTAATGCTGGCCGCCGAGCGCCGTACCGAGATGGGCATCGCCCGGGCCGTGGGCGCGCAGCGCATCAACCTTGTGCAGTCGTTCCTGGCCGAGGGCATGGCGTACGACATGCTGGCGGGCTTCGTGGGGGTGGCCCTTGGCGTCGCGGCGGCCTTCATCCTTGTCGTCGGCGGCGTGAGGCTCGCCTTCGGCGACGTGTTCTACTACATAACGCCACACGTGACGCCGCGTTCGCTTGTTGTGAGCTTCTGCCTTGGGGCGGTGCTCACGTTCGTCACGGTTGCTATCTCCTCGGTTCGGATCAGCTACCTGAACATTGTCGCCGCCGTGCGCGGCCAGGCGGATGGGCGCGAGCGGCAGCGCGGCCGGGCCCACACGCGCTGGCCCTGGATCGCGCTCGGAGTCCCGGCGCTGATCGTCCCCCCGCTCGGGCTCTACCTGGTGCTGCGCAAGGGGTTGGGGTTTTCGTGGGGGCGAATCCTCGGCCCGGGAGCGCTGGTGGCTGCGGGACTGTTCATCTGGGCGGGACTCGAAACCAGGCAGAGCTTCTTCTTCACGCTCGGCGTCTCGCTGGTTCCCCTGGGGGCGGCCGCCATTGGCGAATGGTACCGGCTGCCGCGCCGCCCGATGTGGTCGGCGGTGGGGGCACTCCTGGCCTTCTACTGGCTCGCCCCCGGCGATTGGCACGACGCTATCTTCGGCGAATTCAAGGGCAATATGGAGATGTTCGTCTTCTCCGGCATCATGATCGTGACGGCGATGACCCTGCTCATCGTCTGGAACGCGCGCCTCCTGACCACGCTCTTCGCGGTCCGCAGCAACAGCAGCCGCTACCGGCCCACACTCGTGCTTGGGGTCCTCACGGCCGCATGTATCGCCATCGGCCTGGTTGAGGGCGATTTCGCCGACGGGCTGGGCCAGCTCTTCTTCATGGTCGCGGTGTGTACGGGCATATTCGGCATCCTCGCGGTGGTGAGCGTTCGCTTCCCGCGCTTTGCCCCCGCCCTGAAGATGGGCATCGCCTACCCGCTGGCGAGCCGCTTCCGCACCGGAATGACAATCGCCATGTTCTCGCTCGTGGTCTTTGCCATCACCGTGATGGGCATTATCAACTCGAGCTTCCTCGACTCGATCGCCGGGGATGAAGGCACGGGCGGCTGGGACATCATGGCGGGCACCAATCGCAACAACCCCATCGACGACCTCGCCGCGGCCCTGCGCGAGGAAGGCTCGTTCGACCCCTCGGTGATCACGGCAACGGGACGGACGACGCAGTTCGACAACGAATCCCAGGAAGCCCGCACTCCCGGCGGCGAATGGGCCGACTACCCCATCATCGCCGGGGATGACGCATTCTACGCTGCGGCGCAGACAGAGCTCGAAGGGCGGGCGCAGGGCTACGCCAGTGACCGCGACGTATTCGAAGCCGTGCGGACCATGACGGGGAAAGCCATCATCGACTCCTCGGCAATCCAGTCGGCGGGGATGGGCGGGAGCTTCGGCGGGCTTCACGTCGACGTCGATATAGAGAACGAAACCTTCGCACCCTTCGACCTGGAAATCCACGACCCGGTGACGGGACGTGCTCGCACTGTGACCGTCATCGGCGTCCTCAGCGGGCGCATACCCGGGAACAACATCCTCTTCGGGATTTACGTGAACGAGGCAGATTACCGGGCGCTCTACGGCCAGCCCGACTACCAGACCTGGTACCTGCGCGTGGAAGA
>CAYYYI010000128.1:0-7501 GCA_964475735.1 uncultured Anaerolineaceae bacterium | reverse complement strand
ACACCCTGGCCGGCGCACTGGAATCGCCGCGCGCCCACAGCCACGGGTTCGCCCGAACAGTGCGTCGAGGCCATCCAGAGCCAGTTTGCGCTCGGGTGCGACGGTGTGATCCTCCACGGCGCCACGCCCGCTGAACTCGATCCGGTAGTGACCGCGTACCGGGCACGAATGGGGAAGTGACTGGCCCGGAGCCGCTGCGTGTCACAGGCCCGGGGGCAAAGGCATCGGCGACCGGATCGATGGCCACCTCCCCGCAGGGGCGCGACGCGGGTATCCTGAACGCGATGGCAACGGTGAAGTCACCCCTGCGCGCACAATTCGAGGCCGAGCGGCGGCGCTCGGCAATCCTGGGCTTCTTGCCGGGCATGGGCGCGGGAGTGATTGCCGCCGATACGTGGCTTTCGCCGCTCGCGGGCGTCCCGGGCGGGGTCGCCGCGGGAGGAGCGACATTTGCCGTCATCTGGGCATACGAAACCTTCATGTGGCGCAAACACCATGGCTAACGACGAGTCCTCGCCGCTTTCCCACCTTGACTCTTCCGGCGCAGCGCGCATGGTCGACGTCTCGGCAAAGGACGACACCGCCCGGGAGGCTGTGGCCGAGGGATTCGTCGTCATGGAGCCGTCCACGCTCGCGCTCATCCAGCAGGGCGGCATCCCCAAGGGCGACGTGATCGCGGTCGCGCGCGTGGCGGGCATCATGGCCACCAAGCGCACGAGCGACCTTGTCCCCATGTGCCATCCCCTCGCCATCACGGGCGTCACGGTGGATCTCGCCCCCGACGGCGAAGGCCGCCTGCGCATCGCCGCCACCGTTCGCACGACCGGCAAGACGGGCGTCGAGATGGAGGCGCTCACCGCCGTCAGCGTCGCCGCCCTCACCGTCTACGACATGTGCAAAGCGGTGGACCGGGCGATGCGCATCGAAGGCGTACGGCTGCTGGAAAAGCGCGGCGGCAAGAGCGGCGAATGGCGCGCGGACGGGTAGGCGCGCTGTCCCGTAACCATTCCGCCGATGGCTGCCATACAATAGGTGCCATGATTGTACGGAAGCGTCGCCGTATCGAGGTCCGGCTCGACGAGGAGCGAGGTGAGTTCCTCGACCGCGAGCTTGCCCGGTGGCGCGCACGCGTGACCGTTTCATTCCTGCGCTTCTTTCCGTACAATATGGTAGTCGGCCGTACGGCGCCACCGGGCGGCGCACCTTGCACCGGAGGGGACACATGGGTATTGCAGCCGATTCACGCATCGAGGTACGCCTCGACGACCGGCATCGCCGGATGTTGGATCGCATCGTGGAGCGGCGGTCGATCACGATCTCCGCGCTAATCCGCGGCTTCATTGAAGAGGAAGAACGCCGGTTGGAAGACGAGGAGTTCCTCGCTCTCCTGGCCGCGCTCCAGGCCGAGCCGATCGATCTCCCGCCCCCCGAGGAGCTAAGACGCGAGCTTGAGGAGGCGTACTGTCCCCGGATCGGTTGCGACGAGCACTGATGCCACCGGTCTTTGTCGACACAAACGTTGCGGTGTACGCGGGGGGCTCCGATCGTGCATTCGCTCGTGCCTGTGGCGAAGTCCTGCAGCTTGCCCGGTTCCACCGGGGGGCCTGCTGTTCAAGCGCCGAAGTGCTCCAGGAGATTCTCCATGTCCTGCTGCGGCGAAACCAGGGCCAGCGGGCCCGCCAGACAGTCGCCGCCCTCGACATCGCCCTCTCGAGCCGCATCGAACCCGTGACCCGCGAGGATGTCTTGCGCGCCGCGGAGATGTATATGCCGCCCACGCTCCAGGCCCGCGACCGCCTGCATCTTGCCGTAATGGAACGGCTCGGCATCACGCGTATCATCTCGGTCGACGCCGCCTACGACGCTGCGCCCGGCATCGAACGTCTCGATCCGCGCGCCCTGCCGTCGTGGCGCGACTCTGTCTTCGGGGAAGGGTAATGACCCTCAACGCGACCCTTGCTGCCCTGGGTGAGGAGCGGCTCCTCGCCCTTCAAATCGGATTCGCCGAGACCCCATCGCCCACGTTCCACGAAGGGCGGCGCGCCTCTCTCATCGCGGACCTCTGGAGATCTGCCGGTCTCGAACCCCGAACTGATGCCGTTGGGAACGTCATTGCCCTCCGGCCCGGCGCACACGATGGAGCGCTGCTCTGCATCTCCGCCCACCTCGATACCGTCTTCCCCGCCGGACAGGATGTTCGCGTACGCCTCCCGGGCGAGAGCTGCGACTTCTGCGGCGAAGTGGTCCCCGAAGGCGAATACCACGGACCCGGCATCGGCGATTGCGCGGCGGGCCTCGCTGCCATCACCGGCCTCGCCGAGGCTCTCCACGCCGCAGGCGCTCGCACCGCCGCGTCCCTCCTGTTCGTCGCCACCGTCGGCGAAGAAGCGGCCGGCGACCTCCGCGGCGCCCGCGCCCTGTTCAGCGGCGAATGGAGCCAGGAGATCGGCGCCTTCGTCACCGCCGACATCGGCACCCGCGCGGCCATCGTCAATCAGACCGTCGCCAGCCGCCGCTACCGCGCCACCTTTCGCGGCCCGGGTGGCCATGCCTGGGACGACTTTGGTGTCTACAGTCCCATCCACGCGGCCGCGGCCGCGGCTGCCCGCATCGCCGCCCTCGACGTGCCCGCCGAGCCGCGCACGAGCTTCAATGTGGGCATCATCGAAGGGGGCCGCGCCGTCAATGCCATCCCCGAAGAGGCGTACTTCGAGGTCGACATGCGCTCCATCGCCCTGGCCGAACTCGACGCCCTCGCCTGCCGGGTCGAGCTGTGCATCACCTCCGCACACGAGGAACTCAGCGCCCGGACAAGGGGCGAAGGCTCGTTCGCCATCGAGACGTTCAGCGCCCGCCCGGGGGGCATGGTCCCTGTCGATGCGCCGCTGGTGCAGGCGGCCGCTGCCGCGCTCGCGGCGGAGGGGCACGAGGCCCGATTCGGCGCCGGCTCGCTCGACGCCAACATCCCGATGGCGCGAGGAATCCCGGCCATCGGCTTCCCCTGGGGCGGCAGTTCGCGCCGCGCCCACTCGGTCCGCGAAAGCTACCGGTCGAAGGGGCGCGTTGACCACGTCCGCGCGCTGGCGCGTCTGGCGATGGAGTTCCGGCCGTGACGGCGCGCCCGCCCGGCCTCCGCAAGATCGCCGAAGGCCGCGAGGCCGAGATCTACCTCTGGAATGAGGGCGAAGTCCTGCGCCTCCTGCGCGAGGGCGGTTCGCGCCAGCAACTCGAACGGGAAGTGGCGGCCATGCGCGCCTCCGCCGTGGCGGGGGTGCCGGTTCCACGGGTGGGAGAGGTGGTGGAGGTCGACGGCCGGGTTGGCCTCGTGATGGAGCGCATCGAAGGGACCGACCTTTTCAACCTGGTGGGCAGGCGCCCCTGGAAGCTGAGAAGCATCGCGCGCCTCACCGGCCACCTCCACGCCCGGCTTAACGCCGTCCCTGCCCCGGAGGCCCTGGGCACCCTTCACGAGCGCATCCAGCGATCGATCGCCCTTTCGCCGCACGTCCCCGCCGGGCTTCGCGCCCCTGCCATCGATGCGCTCCAACAGCTTCCCGTGGGCGATTCCCTGCTGCACGGCGATTTCCACCCCGGCAACATCATGGCGTCGCGCCGGAGCCACGCAATCATTGATTGGGTTGGCGCGGCACGCGGCGATCCAGCCGCCGACTTCGCGCGCACGTTGGTCCTGGGCAGAGTATCCCCAATGCCTCTCGGGGTTTCGCGCGTGGCCGCCGGGTTGTTTGTCCTGGGCCGCAAGGTGCTGATGCGCCACTACGAGCGCGCCTACCGCGAGGCGGCTACCACCGGCCTGTCGAACCTTGATCTCTGGATGTACGTGCGCGCCGTCGAACGCTTCGCCGATGACATTCCCGAAGAGCGCCCGGCGCTGCTGCGGCTGGTGGAGTCGCTGCCGGGGGCTAGTGTGGGGTGAGCCCGCCCTCGCGCGCGAGATGCCAGCACTCGGCTTCTTCCAGCACGTCTGCCAGCGTTGGCCAGCCATCCTCTCCCACATAGATGGCGGGATGCCGCTCGCGGCCCGTGTCGTCGTGTGAATGCCGGTGGTGTGCGTCCCGGTGGCCGGGGTGCTGCCAGGTAGCGGTCCCAGGCCGACCAACCGTGCCTATTCGCCACTCTGCAGCGCTCGGACCGTTTCGAGCGCAATGAGCCAGTTGCAGACCCGCTCGTCCTCGGCGACGCGGCCAGTGGCCAGCGCCTCCGCAAGGCCGGCCGAGGGGACCCCGAATTCACGCTCGTAGCCACCGGTTTCGCGCCTGAGCCACCGCGCGAGGTCAATGGAATTCGCCTCGCGAGTGGTGGCGTCAGGCCACGCGTACCGGTCATTCATCTTCATGGTGGCTTCCATGCCCATACTACCTCATCCCGAGCGGCGCCTCGCGACCGTCACTGAGTACCTCACGCTCCCAGCAGCCGCGGTAGCTCCCCAATCGCGCCAATCACTGCGTCAGGCCCCGAGCTGAGGACATCCCTGCCCTGGAAGCCGTAGGTGGCGGCGACGGTAAAGACACCAGCCGCGCGCCCTGCCTCCACGTCGGCCGCCGTGTCGCCCACCATCGCCGACGCTTCCGGCGGGCAGCCGAGGCGCTCCAGCGCAACAAGCAGTGGCTCCGGGTCCGGCTTCAGCCGCTGCACGTCCTCGGCCGAGACCACCGTTTCGAAGTAGCGTGCCACGTCCGCGAGCTCCAGCGTGTGAACGGAGGTGCGCTGCGACCGGCTGGTGACGGCCGCCAGGCGCAGACCGGCCCCGGTGAGTTTCGCCAGCGCCTCGGCCGCGCCGGGGAACGGGATGGCGAGGTGCAGGTTTGCGCGCTGGAAATCGCGGTGCATCTCCGTCATCGCCGAAGAGAACTGCTCCGCGAAGCCGCTGTAGATGTCCTGCAGCTCGCGTTGTCCCACGTGCCGGGAAAGCTCTTCACGAGGCGGCGGCGGCAGCTTGTGGTGCACGAACGCGTGCTCGAAGGCCGCAAAGATGAACTCCCGCGTGTCGAGCACGGTGCCGTCAATGTCGAGCAGAACAGCCTGGAGCGGCCAAGGCAGGGAGCGAGGCATCGCCGCCCATGGTCTGGCGCAGCGGGCGACCGGTCCAGCCGGTTGTTACACCGCCTCGGGGAGCGGCCGCGGGCCCGACCTTGCGGCTGTTCCCAGCACCACCCGCCGTCCGAGCGCGGCCTGTAGCCACTGAATGTCGGCGACCAGGTGGGCGATGCGGCGCTCGCGCGTTAGCGTCTCCCATTCGTCGTGGCCGGGGCCGAAGTTCAGGTCGCGCTCCTCGCGCGTCAACTGGCGGGCAGCGCGGGCCATCCGCGCCCGCAGGATCTCCGGCAGCGACTCCTCATCGAGTGCGCGCGCGCAGCTCACGGCCAGGCTGAAGAACGGGGACTCGAGCGGCTCTTCGCGCAGAAGCTGCGCGGCCGACTCCGACACGCGCCGCCGCCCCTCATTGCCGAGCGCAAGCGCGCGGCGTGCGTGGCCCTTTGGACCGCGTTCCAGGCGCGCCTCAAGCACCCCATCGGCGATGAGCGTGTCGACGCGGCGGAAGATGGTGCTGCGGGTCGCCTTCACGCCGACCGATTGCAGGTGGTCGAGCACCTGGTACGAATGAGTGGGCGAAGCAGCGACCGCCGCGAGGATCGGGAAGTCATCGTCCATGCTCACAATCTGCCCCCGGAAACAGCGCGCTCCAATCGGGGAGAGTCCCTATTGGGAGCAAACGCGGGCCTCATTTGGAGGGCGGCGCCAGTGAACCCCGTCATCCCCTGTCGACTTCGGGAAAGGGTGCCACGCAGACGTTGATTCCTTAGAACATTCGTTCTACTCTGCTCGTGCGCTCCCGGGCGCAAAGCCGAAACGAAGCAGTCCGAGCGAGGTATCCCGTGGACACGCCGTTGCAGCGCCCCCTGCGCATCGACGCCCTGCCCGAGCACACCGACTACGCCGATAGCGGCTGCAAGCTCTACCCCTCGTGCCTCCAGTGCCCGCTGCCCCAGTGCCGCTTCGATGAGCCAGGCGGGGGCGCCGCCCAGATCCGGGACGGCCGCGACGCCACCATCCTGCGCCTTGCCGCGCGCGGCGACGTGACAATAGGCCGCCTGGCCGAGATGTTCGGGCTCTCCCGCCGCACGGTCTTCCGCGTCCTCCGCTCCGGCCGCGAGCGGGGCGATTTGTAACGGCGCATCTCGCTCCGCGCACCCTCGCGTACAATCGCCGCACCACCCTGCGCGAGGCCCCCATGTTCGAAGTCCCCGAATCCGTCCGCCCCATCCGCGAGCAGGTGCGCCGCTTCATCGAAGAGCGCATCTACCCGGTCGAACACATCCTCGACGAGCGCAGCGACGCAGAGGCGCAGGAGATCATGTTCGGACTCCAGCGCGAATACGAGCGCGGCGCCGGGTGGGATTTCGGCACGCGCTGAGTCGCTTCCCCGCGGCGTAGAATGGAGACATGGAGACGCCGCAGCCCGAAAACAGGCGCGACCATCGCCGCCTGCTGGAAAACTCCCGCCGCGCCGCCGAAGCGGAGAGCGTGACTGCCCGGGCCGCAGAGTGGCGCGACGTAGGCCAGCGGCGCCGTTCCGAGGTTTTCGCAGGGCTGATGCAGCTCTCCGACACTATCGCCCGGTCTCGCATACCTCCTTACGTAAAACCCCCGCTGGCCTTCCCGAAGTTCTCGTCTCGTTCGCATGGCCGCTGACCGCCCACTCCTTCCCGACGAGAAGGTAGTTGCTCTTGGCGACGAATTCGAACGGGCGGGCATCCCCTACGCATTTGGCGGCGCGATCGCTCTTCTCTATTGGAGCGAGCCCCGCGGGACCGTGGACATCGATATCAACGTCTTCCTCCCGGTCTCCAGCCCGGAGGCTGCGTTTGATGCGGTTAGCCGGCTGGGGATCGCCTTCGACCGGGAAGCGGTGAAACGCGAACTGCAGGCGCAGGACCAGGTTCGACTCGATTGGGATGGAACCTTCGTCGACCTCTTCTTCGCCCATGATCCCCTCCACGACTCGTGCCGCGAGCGCGCCGTGACGGTCGACTTCCTCGGCCACCAGTTCAAGGTGCTCTCGGCAGAAGACCTGGTCATCTTCAAGGCGGTCTTCAACCGGGGAAAGGATTGGATTGACATCGAGCAGCTGCTCGCCATTCAGGCCGAGCGCTTCGATACGCCCTATGTGCGAAGGTGGCTTGCGCGGATCGTGGGCGAAGACGACGCGCGCATTGCCAGGCTGGAGACCCTCACCCGGACGTATTGCCCTCCCCCCTGATCCCCCGCAACCCGGGTTGCGTCCCTCGGCTGCGAGGCGCACAATCCCCGCACCTTCGACCGGGGAGGGCGCCATGCCTGCCGTTCGCGTCCGCGATATCGACTTCTTTTACACCGACAGTGGAAAGGGCGAGCCCGTCCTTTTCATCCACGGCCTCACCTGGGACCACACGCTCTGGGACCACCAGGTCGCGGCGCTCAAGGACCGCTACCGCTGCATCGC
>CAYYYI010000127.1:6357-7508 GCA_964475735.1 uncultured Anaerolineaceae bacterium | reverse complement strand
CCGAGCAGGGCGCTATCGAAGATCGCGAGGATGAGCGGCGTGTTCGCGCAGTACAGCGTCCCCCCCTCGGGAAGCGAAACATACGTCGCCCGCAACTCGGCGGCCCACGCCTGGTGCACGTCAGGGCCGCTCTCGGACCACTCCTCCACGCGGTCGTACGTTGAAGCCGTGCCCGCCAGGAGGACTACCGCCAGCACCGTCGCGACACCCGGCCGCCAGGCGCGCTCGTGGATGTGCGGCCGCACGCGGTCCGACACCTCGCAGAGCGCCGCCGCCACGGCCAGCGCGAAGAACGCCGCCGGGAAGTACACGTAGCGCGGGCTCACCGTCAGCGTGAGGGGCGCGTAGGGCACGATCGCGAAGAGGAACCCGGCCGCCAGCGCCGCCGGCAGCCACCGCCGCAGCGCCAGCAGAGCCGGCAGCGCGGCGAGCGCCATCGCGCCCGCGCCAATCTGCAACCAGTGCCCGATCCCCGTGGCGCCCGGTTCGAGCGGGAGCGCCGTCACCTTCACGTAGTACCAGGACTGCCCCGGCGTGTGCTCGCCGAGGTCCCAGGTGCTGCCGTTCGCGGCCGGCTCCGTGAAGAACTGCGTCCGCAGCACCAGATACACCACCCCCACTGCCGCGAAGGGCAGGAAGGGCGCATACGCGCGCCATTCCCAAAGCTTGCCGCGCCGCCGGCACAGCAGCCACCACACGCCAATCGAAGCCACCACCACGGCAGTCGACTCGCGAAGGCCCAGCGCCAGCGCCAACAGCAGCGCGGAGACCCCGAGCAGCGGCCAGTTCGCCCGCTCGCCCCCGGTGGCGCGCGCGAAAACGAGCCAGGCGGCCAGCATCAGGGGCAGGCCCGCGTTGTTGAGCGACGAGATCCAGGCGACCCCTTCGAAGGCGGCCGGGTGCGCCGCGAACAGCACGGCCGCAATCCCGGCGGCGTCCGCGCGGCCGGTTAGCTCCTTCGCCAGCAGCCAGACCATGCCCACCGCCGCAAGGTGGCTGCCCAGCAGAACCAGGTGATAGGGCGTGACAGACCCGCCAAACAGCGGTTCGAGCAGCCCGAAGGAGAGGTAGTAGAGCGGCCGCCAGAACTCCCCCGTCACGGCGCGGAGCAGCGGCTCCTCGCTGTAGGGCGTTAGCGCCGCCCGCGCGTA
>CAYYYI010000127.1:2029-6257 GCA_964475735.1 uncultured Anaerolineaceae bacterium | reverse complement strand
GTCTCTTCCGCAGGCGGCCGCCAGGGGAGGTCCCCCGGGCCCGGCCGCGTGCGAAAGTGCCGCGCCGGCGCGCCCACCGCGGTGCAATCCGAAGGCACGTCATCGAGCACGACCGCGTTCGCCCCAATGCGCACGCGGTCGCCGATCGTGACCTTCCCCAGGACCTTCGCCCCCGTGCCGATGTTCACGTGGTCGCCAACGGTGGGTCCCCAGAGCTCGAAGTGCTTCTGCGAACTGTTGCCGATGCCCAGGGTCACGAACGGGTTCACCTCCACGTGGTCGCCGAGGACGGTCCAGCCGTCGAGCACGACGTGCCCGTGCGAGATGAGCAGCGAACCGTTCGAGCGCACCTGGTTGCCGATCGTGACGTCGAAGAGGAAGGAGTTCAGGCGCGAAACGAAGGTCGCCAGCGGCGACATGCCCGCCTCGAAGAAGAGAGACTGCGCGCGGAACAACACCACCGGGGGGAACGAATGGACCGTGAAGAGGAGATAGAGGAAGAGGAACCAGTTGGGCCGGTCCTTGCGGACGAGCCCGAACATCTTCGGCCACTCCGATTGGTGCTCGATGTCGCGGCGCAGCAGGCTGCGGTGGCGCGTCCAGCTGGCGCGAACCTTCGAAAGAGACATGCGCGCATGGTAGCGCAGGCTGCCCTTTGCGGCAGACGGGTCAGGCCCCGGGCCGGTCCTTCCGGGAAGCCTCTTCGGCCTTGCGTTTCAAGTATTCCGGGTTCTTCTCCAGCGCCTCGGCGAACCGCTTCGCCGCCTCCGGGTCCTCGGCCAGGAGCCGGTCCATGCCCTCCTGGTCGCCGTGGATGTGCTCTTCCAGCGCGGCGCGTATCTCGGGCGAAGTGCCGGCCAGCCGCTCCACGTGCATGGCCACAACCTTGCGCGGTTCGCCAATCGCGATCATCCGCCCGCGCTCCATGAGGGCCGCGCGGTCCGAAAAGCGCTCCACCGCGCCCAGGTCGTGCGAGACCATGACGATGGTGACGCCCTTCTCCTGGAGCCCGGCGATGTGGCCGTAACACTTCTCCTGGAAGTGCGCGTCGCCCACCGCCAGCACCTCGTCGACGAGCAGGATCTCGGGCTCCATGAAGGCCGCGATGGCGAACCCGAGGCGCACGTACATGCCCGAGGAATAGGTGCGCATCGGCTGGTCGATGAACTCCTGCAGCCCGGAGAACTCGACGATGCCCGGCAGGAGCGACTCGATCTCAGCGCGCGTCATGCCGATGAGGAGACCGTTGAGGATGGCGTTCTCGCGGCCGCTCACGTTCGGATGGAAGCCGCTGCCCAGTTCGAGGAGGGTGCTGATGCTGCCGGCGGTTTCGACTGTGCCGTTCGTCGGCCGCGAAAGGCCGGCCAGTAGCCGCAGCAGCGAGCTCTTCCCGCTCCCGTTGGCGCCAATGATTGAGAAGAACTCCCCCCGGCGCACCTCGAAGGAAACGTCGCGCACGGCCCAGAGGTCGCGATTCCGGCGGCTCGCCTTCCACGCCCGGAGCGGGTGGAGCAGCGTCGTCTTCAGTTCCTGTCCCGGGGCCACCATGGGGAAGCGCTTGGAGACCCCGCGGACCGACATCACCACGGGCGCATCAGCGTGCATGGGCGAACGCACCCTCTGCCACGGAGCGGGCAAACGGCCCAACCGGCGGCGCGACTCCCTCGACCCGGTACTTCCCCGTTTTCACCACCGCAGTATGCCCGCTCCGAGTCTTACCGGTCAGGCCCGCCACTCCCTGCACTCAGTCCCCAGTCCCCAGTCCTCGACTCTCCCCGGTGACACCACCCGCTTCGCGATGCGCGCCACTCCACCCCACGCTGCTTGCCCCATGATCACCCTCTCATCCTCCCTCTCCGCCCACCAGAAGCTTCCTGCCCGCCTCCCGGCCGTCCGCGCCTTCGCCTTCGCCTCCCGCGCCTCCTACCCCATCCTCCCATGGTCACGCTTCTACTCCGGCGCCGAACCCGATTCCCCCATCGCTCTCACCCTCGCCGCCGATGGCTCCCTCATCCGCGCCCGCAACGCCTCCGGCACGTTGTATGTGTCCCGCGTCACTTCCCCCGGCAGCGGCAGCACCTACTCCTCCTGGACCAACCTCACCAGCTGCCACACCTCCGCGGGCCTCGCGCTCGCCTCCACCACCGGCGAGCTCACCCTCGTCTACGCCGACGCGGCCGGGACCGGCCTCACCGTCCGCCACAGCACCGATAACGGCGCTAACTGGTCCGGCGCCACCACCCGCGCCACCGAAGCGAGCGCCATCGGCGCTATCGCCGTCGCCTACAACGCCAGTGGCGACCTCTGCGTCTTCTACGCCCTCGGAACGTCAACCACCCTCAAACGCCTTCGCCGCACAAGCGGCGCGTGGGACGGCTCAGGCGCCACCTGGACCCGCACCGCCGACGTCTCCACCATCACCGGCATCGCCGCCACCCATCACTCCGGCGACTTCGCCCTCATCCTCACCGCCACCATCCCCAGCCCGGCCGGCGACCGCAGAGTTTTCGCCTATCGCATGGGCGATGGCAACCTCCCCCTCAACGCCTGGTCAGCCCCTACCACCATCGCCGAATCCGACTCCGCCTCCACCACCGCCTACGCCGCACCCGCCATCCTCCCCCTCATCCTCGCCTCCTTCGCCCAGCTCGAGTCCGGCCCACTCTCCGCCAGCCCCGCCATGCTCACCCACCCCCCCGCCGCCTCCACCGTCGCCAGCCAGTGGGCCGAGCCCGCACCACACGAAGCCAACCACCCCCACGGCCTCGCACTCGCCTCCCTCGACCAATACGCCCTCTGGGCCGCCACCCCCTCAGGCGTCTGGTTCGCCCAGCGCCTCTCCGCCAGCGACGACCTCTCCCCACGCCTCATCTCCGCCCGCTACGAGATCACCCCAACCTCCGCCACCGCCCGCCTCGAGCTCGACAACCACGACGCCGCCATCACCCCCGCCAACTTCCCCCGCCTCTTCACCGGCGCCGAGATCCTCGTCCAGCCCGGCTACCTGAGCGGCTCCGGCGCCGCCTTCGAATACGGCGCCGCCCTCCGCTTCACCGTCGACCGGCTCGTTACCCGCTCCACCGGCCGCGTCATCGCCCAATGCTCCGGCCCATGGGAAACCGCCGCCCGCTGGCGCGCCCCCCAGGCATGGCAAACCCCCTCCGGCGCACTCTCCCGCAGCAGCATCTTCTCCCGCATCGCTTCCCGCGCAGGCCTCCCCGCCTCCATCTCCTCCTCCTCCTCCGACTTCACATCCACCACCCCCGCCTTCGCCATCAACGCCACCGAAAGCGGCCGCGAGGCCCTCCAACGCCTCCTCGCCGTCATCACCGACCACGTCCGCCCCAACAACAACGGCGGCTTCACCATCGTCAACCCACTCACCACCGATACCCCCACCGCCACCTACGGCGACCCCGGCAACCACCCCATCACCGAGATCACCCTCGAAGACGCGCCCCCGCCCGCCAACTGGGCCCGCCTCTCCGGCCCCGACCGCTACGCCGATTCCGCCACCTTCGCCTCCATCTACCAGCACGGCCCACGCCTCCACCACCAGCGCAACCTCGACGCCACCACCAACGCCAAAGCCACAAGCGGCGCCCAGGCCGTCCTCCGCCGCGCCACCCTCGACGAGCCCACCGTCATCCTGATCGCGCCCTTCCACTGCGGCCAGGAACTCTTCGACCTCATCACCGTCAACTCCTCACTCCTCCCTCCTCCCTCCTCCCTCAACCTCCGCGTAATCGCCCTTCAACTCGAGTACGACCGCGGCCCCAAGAACCCCCGCCACGACATCACCCTTGAACTTGGAGAACCATGATGATTTCCCGCGCCAAATTAGTGAGCTTCAACTCCGGCACCTACCGCGCCGTCGCCCGCCTCGATGGCTCATCCCCCCAGGTCATCTCCGACGTCCGCGTCAACCGCGCCATCCCCACCGCCGAAATGACCACCGGCCGCCCCTGCCTCGTCGACACCGGCGACCACGGCGACCCCGCCGACACAATCCTTACCGCTATCTGGACGTGATGGACCGCCGTTACCCCACCGGCTGATAGATGGCCGGCCGGTACATTGGGGGAGGGATTGGCTTACCCTCCTCCCGGGCAACCTCGAGCCAAAGTTCCTTCGCCACCTGCACTTCGCGCAGTGCTTCCTCCGGCGTGCCTCCGAAGGCCGAGCAGAACGCCAGGTCGGGGATGTCAGCGACGTAGCACTCGTCGCT
>CAYYYI010000127.1:0-1929 GCA_964475735.1 uncultured Anaerolineaceae bacterium | reverse complement strand
CCGCGGCCTAGATTGCAGACCGTCATCGGAGGGGCCACGCGCCGCGCGGAGGTGAGGTCATGAGAACCTTCGGCTTCGGCAGCATGGTCTGGGGCTTCGCCGGGCTTGGGGCTGCGCTCGTGCTCCTTCTCTGGAGCTGAGCGCAGCGCGGGCGCCCATCAGCGCGCCTGGAGCGCCAGCTTCTGGCCCGGCCTGGTCTGATCGAGCAGCTCGGCCGCGGTGGCCGTGCAGCCCCTGTGCACGCAGTCGAAGTGGCGAGCAGCGCAAGGGCCGCGCTGAAGGCGATGACAAAGGCGCCATGCCATCCGCGATGCCGGGCGTTGGCGACCGGCCGAGAGCGTGGTACTGTTACATGTAACCGCATTGAAAGGGGTGCTGCCATGGCTTCCCCGAGACCATCCCATGGCCGCGTCAACGCCTACCGGCAACGGCTGCGCGAGCAAGGACTGCGCCCAATCCAGATCTGGGTGCCTGACGTACGTTCTCCGGAATTTGCCGCGGAAGCTCACCGGCAGTCCCTCGCGGTCTCCGGGAGCGGCCACGCCGAAGAAGACCAGGCGTTCATCGACTCCGTGTCCATCCTCAACGAAGAATGAGGCGCGGAGAGATCTGGACTGTCGCCGGCGGTGGGGACTTCACCGGCAAGGCACGACCTGCCGTGGTCATTCAGGATGACCGGTTCGACGCAACCGGCTCGGTGACTATCTGCGCCTTCACCACTGATCCCGGCGAGGCGCCACTCTTCCGTCCAATTATCGAACCAAGCGAACGAAATGGGCTGGAAGCACCGTCGCGGCTCATGGTGGACAAGGTCACGACCGTTTGGCGGTCAAGGCTTGGCACACTGCTGGGCCACCTCGACGATGTGGACGTTCTCCGCCTGAACCAGGCCCTGATCGTGTTCCTTGGCCTGGCCGTGTCGCCGAGAGACCGGTCTCGCTGACCCCCTACGCGCCCGTCACCCGCGCCAGGAACGTCCGCGCCCGCTCTGTCTTCGGCGCGCGGAAGAACTCTTCCGGCGGCCCCTCCTCCTGGATGACGCCCTCATCCATGAAGATCACGCGGTGCGCCGCCTCGCGCGCGAAGCCCATCTCGTGGGTTACGGCCAGCATCGTCATGCCTTCGGCCGCCAGGTCACGCATCACTTCGAGCACTTCGCCCACAAGCTCGGGGTCGAGCGCGCTGGTGGCTTCGTCGAACATCATGAGTTTCGGGTTCATCGCCAGCGCCCGCGCGATGGCCACGCGTTGCTGTTGCCCGCCCGAAAGCTGCCCCGGGTAGGCATCGAGCTTGTTTGCCAGCCCCACCCGCGTGAGCATGACGACCGCCGTCTCGCGTGCCCGGTCTTTCGGCTGTTTGAGCACCTGCGCCGGGGCCTCCATCACGTTGCCCAGCGCCGTCAGGTGGGGGAAGAGGTTGAACCTCTGGAACACCATCCCCATTTCGCGGCGCATGCGCGCGATGGCCGCTTCGCGCTCTTCCTTCAGCTTCCCGTCGCGCTGGCGGTACCCCACGAGCCGCCCTTCGAAGAGGATCTGCCCCCGGTGGATCTTCTCCAGGTGGTTGATGCAGCGCAGCAGAGTCGACTTCCCCGACCCCGAGGGCCCGAGGATGGCCACCACTTCGCCCGTGTTCACTTCGAGCGAAATCCCTTTCAGAACCTCGTTGTGCCCGAACCGCTTGTGCACGTCGATGAGTTGCAGCAGCGGCTGCGCCCCATTCCGCTGCCCGGTGGTGGCCTCGTTGCGCGCGGTTCCTGTGGCCGTCGGCGAACCCAAGATCACTCTCCCTCCGGCATTACCCTTTGTGCGCCATGATAAGCCAACCCCGGGCTCTCGGGCGGGCTGCGAAGGGCTTCCTCCGTGAGCGCCCGCAGGGGCCGGTCCCGATGTCATGCCCCATTCCCACATAACCGCCCCCGGGCGTAAA
>CAYYYI010000126.1:0-7705 GCA_964475735.1 uncultured Anaerolineaceae bacterium | reverse complement strand
CCCCAATGGCGGCGGGTTCCTTCTGAATCCAGCTTCAAAGTATCCTAGATCGCGTGCCCCCGTAGCTCAGCGGATAGAGCAGTGGTTTCCTAAACCATGTGCCCAGGTTCGATTCCTGGCGGGGGTACCAGCCTTCCCGGCCGGGCCTGCGAGCGTCCGCGGAAGGCGCCCCGCCCCCTTTACCCCCCTGGCGGCACGATCCGTTCGGCATTCATGTAGGGGCGGAGGACCCCTGGCACCGTGATGCTGCCGTCCTCTTCCTGGTAGTTCTCCATCACCGCGATCACCGAGCGTGGGAGCGCCAGGCCCGATGCGTTCAACATGTGCGGGTGCTTCGTGGCTGCGTCCGTCGCCGGGCGGTAGCGGATGTTGGCGCGCCGCGCCTGGAAGTCCAGGCAGTTCGAAGCCGAACTGACCTCCAGCCATTCGCCCTGCCCGGGCGCCCAGAGCTCAAGGTCGAATGTCTTCGTGGCGTTGAAACCCACGTCCCCGGAGCAGAGCTGGACCACCCGGTACGGAATTCCCAGCTTCTCCGGCAGCGATCGCGCGCGCCGGACCAGGTTCTGCAGCTCGGCTTCGCTCTGTTCCGGTTCGCAGTAGACGAACATCTCCACCTTTTCGAACTGGTGGCCTCGCTTGATGCCGCGTACATCGCGGCCCGCGCTCATCTTTTCTCGCCGGAAGCAGGGTGTGTGCCCGACGAACCGCACGGGGAGCTTCCCGGGCGGAATGATCTCGTCGCGGTAGAAGTTCACGAACGCAACTTCCGCCGTGGGCGTGAAGAAGAAGTCCTCCTCCGCATCGCGGTAGAGGTTGTCGTAGAACTTCGGCAACTGCCCGGCCGCCAGCAGCGAGGCCTCGTTGAGCATGTCGGGCAGGTAACACTCGATGAAGCCGTCCTTCGCGTGCTCGTCGAGGAAGAACTGGATAAGCGCCCGTTGCAGCCGCGCGATCTGCCCTTTCAGCAGGTAGAAGCGGCTTCCCGACATCTTCGTGCCGCGTTCGAAGTCGATCCCGTCGAGAAGCTCGCCCAGCTCCCAGTGCGGACGTGGCGTGAACGTGAACGCGCGCGGCGAACCAACCGTCTCAACCACCACGTTCGAATGCTCGTCCGGCCCGCGGGGGACCTCCGGGTCGATGATGTTTGGCACTTCGAGCAAGAGCGCCGTCAGCTCCGGCTCGACCCCCTTCAGGCGCTCGTCAATCTCGTCGATGCGGTCCCCGACTTCACGCATCGCCGCGATGCGGGCGTTCCGCTCGGCCGAGTCTTTGGTGGCGCCAATCGCCTTGCTGGCGGCGTTTCGCTCGGCGCGCAGCTTCTCCACGTCCTGCAGAAGCTCGCGGCGCTTTTCGTCCAGCAGGAGAATCCGGTCGATGGGTGCGGTGGTGTTGCGAAGGATCAGGTCCCGCTTCACGCGCTCGGTGTTCTCGCGGATGAACTGGATGCTAAGCACGAAGGGATTCCCCGGCCGCGGCGGCGGCGATGGCGCGGATGCCCAGCAGGCGTACGTCTTCCGCGACGCGCACGAGCGTACCATCGGGCGCGCGGAGGGAAAACGGCGAGTCAAGCGTGGCGGCACTCGCCCACGTGTGCGGCCCGTGTGGAATCGCGGCGTCGAAGTCCGCTGCATCGAGCGCCCGCGTGAAATACACGTGGTCGATGTGCTGGTGGAACGGCTGGTCGTCGCGGACGATGTCCTCGATGAGGATGACCGCGGGCGGCGGCAGCACGAGAGGACCATCGCAGGCCAGCAGGTCAGGCGGAGCGATGATCTCGACAGCGAGGCCGCTCTCTTCTTCGGCCTCGCGAAGCGCAGCCTGGACGGGGTCCTCGTTCAGCTCGCAATGGCCCCCGGGCGGGAGCCACATGCGCAGCCGGTGGTGCCAGAGCAGGAGCGTTTGGCCGCCGCTGACGACATAGGCCGTGGCGGTATGGTGCCGCTCGATTTCGTGAGCCTGCCCCGGCGGCATGGACATGGAGGGCTCACTCCTTCACGGTCTTGTGCTGCGGGAAGAGGATGACCTCCCGGATGGTCGGTTGGCCCGTGAGCAGCATCACCAGCCTGTCAATGCCCATCCCGAACCCGCCGCAGGGCGGCATGCCGTGCTCCAGGGCGAAAAGGAAGTCATCGTCGACCAGTTCGACCTCGTCGTCGCCAGCCTCGCGCAGGCGGAGTTGCTCCGCGAAGCGGGCACGCTGGTCGACAGGGTCGTTCAACTCCGTGTACGCGTTGCCGCACTCGAAGCCGCCGATGAATGCCTCGAAGCGCTCCACGAGCTTCGGATTGCCGGGCTTTCTCTTGGCCAGGGGAGAAAGCTCGACCGGGTAGTCGAGGAGGATGGTTGGTTGGATGAGATTCGGCTCAACATAATGCGACATCGCTTCGTCTACGAGCTTGCCCCAGCCCACGCCCGGGTGCGTATGCAGGCCACGCCGCTCCAGCTCAGGCCGGAGCGTCTCCGCCGTGCCGAACTCGTCGATGTCGAGGCCGCCGTACTCCTTCAGCGCATCGTGAAGCGTGAGACGCATCCACGGCGGCGCAAGTTCGATCTCGTGGCCCCGGAACTCCACCTTTGTGTGGCCGAGCACCTCCGCCGCCACCGTCCCCACCATCTCTTCGGCCATGCGGGCGACGCCGTTGTAGTCGGCGTAGGCTTCGTAGCTTTCGAGCATGGTGAACTCGGGGTTGTGCTTGGCGCTCATCCCCTCGTTACGGAAGTTCCGGCCGATTTCGTACACGCGGTCCATCCCGCCGATTACCAGCCGCTTCAGGTGCAACTCCAGGCTGATACGCAGGAACCGGTCCTCGCCGAGGGCGTTGTAGTGCGTGATGAACGGGCGCGCTGCAGCCCCCCCGGCAGCCTCCTGCAGAATGGGGGTCTCCACTTCGAGGAAGCCCCGCGAGTCGAGAAAGCGGCGCACGGCGGCGACGACGCGGCTGCGCGCGGTGAACGTTCGGCGCGTCTCCTCGTTCGCCATGAGGTCCAGGTAGCGGCGCCGCTGGCGAAGCTCCATGTCTGCCAGGCCGTGGTACTTCTCTGGCGGGGCGTGGAGCGCCTTCGCAAGCATCGTCCAGCTCTGCGCGCCCACCGTCGGCTGACCCGTACGGGTGCGCATCGGTGCGCCGTGCACGCCAATGAAGTCTCCCAGATCCACCAGACGCAGCGCCTCGTACGGGTCATCCCCTAGCTGATTCTGGCGCAGGAGCACCTGTATGCGGCCGCTCCCATCCTGCAGGTCGAGGAAGGTGGCCTTCCCCATGTCTCGCCTCGCGACGACGCGCCCGGCGATGTCGACCGGGTCAACCGCCGGCTCGTCCGCGTTTTCGGGCAGCGATTCGGCCATCGCAGTGGCCTGGGCAGCGGTGTGAGTCCGCGTCACCCGCGGCGGGTAGGGGTCGATGCCCCGCGCGCGAAGCTGCTCCAGCTTCGCCAGCCTCTGGGCCGTTAGTTCATCCACAGAAGGGCCTCCCGCCGGTAATGGAAAGGCCGCCCCCCGGCGGCCCGTGACGCTGCGCGAGGGCGGGCGTCACTAGTCTATCTTCAGGATCTTCACCTTGATCACGCCGCGCGGAACGTTGACGTCCACCGTGTCGCCAACCGCTTTGCCAAGCAGCGCCACGCCGACGGGCGACTCGTTGGAAATCTTGCCGTTGGCGGGGTCAGCTTCCGGAACGCCAACGATCTGGTAGTGACGGCGCTTCCCGTCCTGTTCCACCTCTACTCCGCTGCCGATAACGACGCGGTTGGCGTGGTGCGCTGATACCTCGTCGATGATCACGGCGCGCCGCAGGGTGTCTTCCATCTCAAGGATGCGCCCTTCGGTGCGTCCCTGTTCCTGCTTGGCATCCTCATACTCGGCGTCGGCCTGGCTGCTGCCGAGCTCCTGGGCGTTGTGAATCCGCTCAGCGATGGCCTTGCGCGCCGCGCGCAGTTCCTCGAGCTCAGTTTCGAGCTTTGCCTTACCTTCACGCGTGAGGGGAACCGGCTTATCGGTCATGTCGTACCCTAGAGTTGTGCTCGCGGCCGAAAAAAGAGACTGGGGCGCCTTTCGCCTCAGTCGAGGGTAGTATACCCGCGCCAGAGGGCCGGTCGCAATGAAATGCAACTGCGAGGGAAGGGATTGGAAACAGGCGGAGAGGAGAGCTTCCCGCAGCGGCGCGCAACTGACGGCCTCGATTGGTCGCAGCCGCACCCGCCGCTGCTCGAGCACGTTGCACCGGAGCAGCCGCTGCCTCCGCCGCCTCCGCCTGTGAGCACGCCGGTTGTTTCCGCACCAGAGCCCGTAGCGCCACCACCGCGCCGCTTCCCCGGCATCGCCCTCATTGTGGCTGGCCTGGCCGGCGGCATCATTGGCGGCATCATGAGCGGGCTCTTCGTCTGGGCGGTTGTGGATTACGGCGGGAGTGATCCGCCCCCGGCCGCGCAGCCCACCGCTACGGCGCCCACGCCCACGAAACTGGAAATCACGAATGCGATCGCGAACGCAGCCGCCAGGGGCCGTGCCAGCGTCGTTCGAATCGAAAGCTCCCGGCGTGTAGCGGGGGGGCTGCAGCGCGACGTGGGCAGCGGCGTGGTCATGGACCAACAGGGGCACATCGTGACGAACGCCCACGTGGTCATCGGCACCGAGTCTCTCAACGTGATTCTGCCCGACGGCACCGAGCGCCCGGCGCTGCTAATCGGGCACGACTACCCATTCACCGATGTCGCGGTGCTTCAAATCAGCCCGGGCGGCCTCACCTCGATCGAGCCGGGCGACTCCGGTGCTCTACTTCCCGGCGAAACCGTGCTGGCCATCGGCGAGACCCTCTCGGAGTTTCAGGGCTCGGTCACTGTCGGCGTCGTGAGCGGGGTCAACCGCACCCGCTACTACGACGGCGTCGTCCAGCGCGACTTCATCCAGACCGACGCAGCCGTCAATCACGGCAACAGTGGCGGCGCGCTGGTCAACCTCGAGGGCCAGTTCGTGGGGATGCCAACTTCCGTCATCCGCCTTACAGAGAGTGGTCAACAGGTGGAGGGCGTTGCGTTTGCCCTTCCGGCGAACCGGGTTATGGATGTGGCAGACCGGATCGTAGCGCTTGGCGGGTCCATCCCGCGCCCATCGCTGGGCTTCGATCACATCGACCTGACTCCGGAAAACCTCGCACGATTGCCGCGGCTCCCGCTCGACGAGGGCGCACTGGTTTCGGCCATTCCTGCAGGCAGCCCGGTGTTCGATGCGGGCATTAAGGTGGGCGACATCGTCACAATGCTTGGCGATGACGCGATTACGCGGCAGAATCCGTTGCTCAACGTCCTCCAGGCTTACGAGCCCGGCCAGACGGTAAAGGTTGTCCTAAACCGCGGCGGCCGGATAATCCAGACCGAGGTTCGTCTTGTCAAACGCTCCTGACCGATCCGGCCGGTTGGCTCCGGTTACTTTGCCGTGAGCCGCCGGTCTTCAAGCGGCCGCCTGCCCTGGGGAGGTTCCTCTCCGGGCGGGCTCTATGGCGGCTCGGCCAGGCCCGGCCCCGGGCGGCCGCTCGTCCTTGGCGGCATCCTGCTGGGGCTCGCCCTCCTGGCCTTTTTCGGCTACTCACGCCTCTGCGGAGGGGGTGGCTGCGATACGGACTACTGCGCTTCTGGTCAGAAGCTCTCTGCGCCCGAGGGCTACGAACTTGTGAGCAAGATCTTCGCCTACAACGCGAACAAGGGCCCCGCCCCCGATGGCTCCAATGCCCTCGTCCAGCTTCCCCTGGCCAGGGCGACCACCGACCAGCGTAACCTGAGCTTCTACCAGTACGTGGAGAGCACGAAGACCTGGGAAACGCTCGCGCCCGCGATCCTTGATCCCCAGGGCAAGATGGCATCGGCCACCCTGCAGGAGACCCCCGCAGTCATCGCCGTCATGCGGCGGCTCCTGCCTTCCGGCCATGTCGCGGCCTATCTCCCGCACAACGCGCAACTGCACCGCGACGCCGTGGGCCGGGTCACGCTGGTTCATACCTTTGACTTCACCCCCGTTGCCGATGGCGCCATCGCCGGCGAACTCAGTGCGATCACGAGCGACGGTTCATTCGCCTTCTATCCCGTCATCTCCGTCAAGGCGGGGGACAAGGGGGCTATCCCGGCCATCACATCCATCCTCGGTGACGCCCAAACGAGGTCGAACCACGTCATCCAGATCGTGAACCTTGTCAACGAGAAGAAGCTCGCCGGCATCAACATCGCCTACATGGACCTTCCGGCCGACCAGCGCACCCCCTTTGCCCTCTTCGTCTCCGAACTAAGCCAGCGGCTTCATAGCCAGAACAAGCTGCTCACGCTCACGCTCCCGTCGCCGATTGTGGTGCAGGGCCGCGTCGACGAGGGAGCCTACGACTGGGCGGAACTGGGCAAGGCGGCCGACGTCCTGGCAATTTCCCCCCTCCGCGATCAGTCGAGCTATCGGAGCGACATGCCGCGCGTTATCGAGCACCTCACCGGCCTGGTCGAGCCCAGCAAGCTGCTCCTCACCGTGACGCCCTACGCAACCGAGAAGGCAGCCGATGGCATGAGGACTCTCCGCCTCTCCGATGCCATGGCGCTTGCCACCAGGATGAGCATCGGGCCCGGCGGCGACCAGAAGATTGTCACCGGCTCCGTGGTCGAAATCGTGGGCACCAACATCGATCGAGAAGAAAACCTTAGCGGGATCGTCTGGCAACCGGAGACAGCGACGGTGGCCTTCACCTACAAATCGGGCACACCGCGCACCATCTGGATCGAGAACTTCTTCAGCACCGGGTTCAAGCTGGAACTCATCCCACGCTACAAGCTCGGGGGAGTAGCGGTGGAAAACGCCAGCGATGACATCTATCTCGGCAATATCTGGACGGCCCTCGTCCCCTTCATCAGCAGCGGACAGCCAATTCTCATGCAACCCAACCCGGCCGATCTCCTGCCCCGGTGGACGGTGAGCAAGGGCACCATCGAAGGCGGCGAAAGGGCAGGTCAGAAGGGCCGCATCAAGTGGTCCACCCCGGCTGAGCCGGGGACATACACCATCAAGCTCACGCTCAGCGACGGCTCCTACTACTTCGAAAACGAAGTCGCCGTGACGGTGCAACCGCGGGAGGCGCGCACGCCCACGGCAACCGTGACGGCCACCCCTCCGAACTGATGGCCGGCACGAAGCTGCGCATCGCGGGCGGCACGGCGAAGGGCCTCCCGCTGTTCGAGCCGCGGGGCCACCGGCTGAGGCCCACCTCCGGCCTCGTTCGCGAAGCCATCTTCAACATTCTCGGCGACCTGGTGCAGGACGCCTCCGTGCTCGACATCTTCGCCGGGACCGGAGCCCTTGGCATTGAGGCGCTGAGCCGCGGCGCAGCCTCTGCGGTCTTCGTCGACTCGGAACCCGCCGCCTGCCAGGCCATCCTCCAGAACCTGGCGCGAGCCGGGTTTTCAAACCAGGGGCGCGTAATCCGGGGTCGCCTTCCCGCTGCGCTCGCCTCTGTTGAAGGGCAGTTCAACCTGGTGCTCATGGATCCGCCCTATGCCTCTGATGCGGCCGAGGAGACGCTCTCCGCTCTCCGTTCCCTCGTGGCCGAAGGGGGGCTGGTCGTCTACGAACACGGAAGCCGGTACAATCCGCCGGAACAGCCCGCCGGGCTGTGGATGCAGGAACGCCGAATCTATGGCGATAGCGCCGTCGCGCTCTACGCCTGCCAGGAGGGGTAAT
>CAYYYI010000125.1:6488-7710 GCA_964475735.1 uncultured Anaerolineaceae bacterium | reverse complement strand
CCTCCTCCGCGCATGATCATCGATGACGCGCTGGAACGGCGGCAGCGCGCCCCCTACAACCCTGAACCTGCGCCCCCGGCGGGCGAACGACGCAGACCAGGGCGCGGCGCCCCGGCTGGGCACCACCCGCAGAAGCCGCTCCCGAGCGTCTACCGCCATCACCGCATCCTGCGCTACTGGTACATCCCGGTCGCGGCCGGGTTGGCGCTGGCCGTCGCCTTCGGGTTTATCTGGATGGTGGACCAGATTGCGGGGGGAGACGGCGAAGGGGAGCTAGACCCCGCCGCTGGTGTTACGCCGGGGACCACCCCCGGAGGATCTGCAACCACGCCCACTCCGCCACCGGGTTCGCCTACACCGGGGACCGCGGTGGCTGCCAGCCCTTCGCCCACCCTGCCCGGCGGCACATCGCAGAAGTTCAAGCCGGGCGACGTCGCCGTGGTTGTGGGCACCGGCGATTGCCTGAACGTGCGCGTTGGCGCCGGCCTGAGCAACGACGCCATCATCTGTCTCGCCGATGGCGAGCAGGTCACCGTCACTGGAGGACCCGAAGGGAAGGACGGGCTCCAGTGGTGGAAGGTGAGAACAGAGAGCGGTGAAGGATGGGCCGCAGAAGACTACCTGGCAAAGAAGCCGTAGCGGCCGCGCTGGCGCTGTTCCTTGTGGCCGCCGCCGCCGCGTGCGCATCTGAGGGAGAGGGGGTGCAGCCTTCGCCTACAAACACGGCGCCCGCTACGACACCCACGCCTACATCTACCCCCGACCCGTTCGGTTCGCCGCCTCGCGACGCGAAGGAGGCCGCTGCCAGGCTGGAGCCGCTCCTTGCCCGTGCTGCGGCCCCCTGCTCCGACGCGGCGGAGTTGCATGCCGCGTGGGGAGCCGCCTGCGCTTCGGGCGACGTCGATGGCGACGGGTCAGCTGATGTGGCGGTTCTCGTGCCCCTCCCGGCAGGAAGCGGCCAGACTCCCCACCCCGGGGTCGTCTTTGTGCGAAGGTCAGGCGCGCCGCGGCTCGAGCAGTTCCCGCCCGCGGGCGAGGCGGACTCCTCCATCGTCGGCCGGAGCATCTTCGCCGTGGCCGAGCGCACTGGCGACGGCCGCGCCGACGTCATCCTGCTGGCGAACCTCTGTGGGGCCTCCACCTGTTCGAGCAGGGTGTACGTGCAGTCCTGGGATGGGACCGCCTGGCGCGATCTTGGGCCCGGCGAGGGCGTGAGCGGCCT
>CAYYYI010000125.1:0-6388 GCA_964475735.1 uncultured Anaerolineaceae bacterium | reverse complement strand
GGCAGAGACGAGCTTGTGGCCTACTCCCTCTTCCGCATCGCCGTGGCGACCGCCGCGCGCGGCCAGGACCCCACGAAAGCCCTGGACGCTGTCATCCGCGATGGGAAGCTGGAGCTGTTTGCGAACGTGGCGCTGGCGTTTCGCAAGGGGTTGCAGGACCAGGGCAGCGTGAACGCCGGCTGCCTCGAAGTGACGCAATACCTCGGCACGCCAGGGATACCCGAGATGATCGAGCGGATGTTCGACTACGGCTTCGCGAATCACCCGCTCAAGAGTTACCGGGACATCTGCCCCCTATAGCCAGTCCCCTTCGCTGAGCAACTCCGCGAGGTCGTCCGCGTCGTCGTCAAAGCCGGCCAGGTGTTCCTCCGGGAGGCGCTTGCGCAGCTCCCGCATGGCCAGGTGCGAAGCCGCCTGCAACTCGTCGAGCCGCTGCTCGGCGATGTACTCCTCCATCACCCAGCGCGCGAGGGCCTCCTCCTCGTCCGCGGGTGCGGATGGCAGGTCGTCGAACGGAGGAAACGGTGGCCGCGTCATGCTCTCTCGCATCCAACGATATTACCTGAGCCCGAGTCACGCCGGAAACGACAGGCAACCCTGTACAATCACCCGATGCTCCCGCGCCCGAGGTGCTCCTGATGCCCACCACCACCGACGAGGTCGCTGCCAACGGCATGACCTTCCGCTGCCGTTTCGCCGGGCAGACGGGCGAGCCCGTCATCCTCCTCCACGGCTTCCCCGAGACATCACACATGTGGACCGGGCTCCTGCCGGTGCTCGAGGAAGCCGGATACCGCTGCGTCGCGCCCGACCAGCGCGGCTACAGTCCCGGCTCGCGCCCCGAAGGGATCGCCAACTACAGCTACCGGGCGACCGGATCGGACGTCTTCGCAATCGCCGATGCCTGCGGCTTCGGGCGCTTCCACCTCATCGGCCACGACTGGGGCGCCGGCGCGGGCTGGGCCGCCGTGGCCATGGACCCCGGCCGCATCCAGAGCTGGACCGCGCTCTCCGTTCCCCACATCGCCTCCTTCGGTGCTGCCATCCGCAACGACGCGGACCAGCGCCAGAAGAGCCAATACATCACCTTCTTCCAGGAACCAGGCGTGGCCGAAGCCGCCCTTTCCGCCGACGACTTCGCGCCGCTCATACGGCTCTGGTCCGAAAGCTCGTCCGAGGAGGTGGAGGAGTACCTCTCGGTGTTCCGGGAGCCCGGAACGCTGGCCGCCGCCCTCAACTGGTACCGCGGCTCGCGGGGCATCGATCCCGCCGACCCCGAGGTGACCTTCGGCCCGGTGGAAACGCCCACCCTGCTAATCTGGGGGAACCGCGACATGGCCATTGGCCGCGTGGCGGTCGAAGGCGCCGCGCGGTTCATGACCGGCCCCTACCGCTTCGTGGAGGTCGACGCCGGCCACTGGCTCGTGCAGGAGGCGCCCGAGCGCGTCGCCACAGAGACGCTTGCCCATCTTCGTTCGAACAGGATCAGCTGAGTTCCAAATGCCCATCGACTTCGTCAGCCTCGCCTCCGAATCCCTCGCTGCCGCCTGCGAAGCGGCCATGCGCTCCTGCGACGAGCAGATCGCGCGCATCGCCGCCATCCCCGATGGCGAGCGAACCTACGCCAACACGCTGCTCGCTCTCGAAGAGGCCACCGAGCCCGTGGCCTTCGCCTCGGGCGCTTACGCCTTCATGGCCTACGTCGCCGCCGACGACCGGCTGCGCGAGACCGCGCGCGAATGGGATGAAAAGCTCGACAAGTACATGGTCGCCCTCTCCTTCCGGGAGGACCTGTACCGTGCCGTGAAGGCCTTCGCCGCCACGCCGGAAGCCGCCGCTCTCCCTGGCGAGGATGCCCGCTACCTCGACTTTGAACTGCGCGACTACCGCCGAAACGGCTTCGAGCTTCCGCCCGAGCGCCGCGAGGAGGTCCGCGGCTTCTTCGATCGCCTCGTTGAACTGGGCACGCAGTTCCGCAACGCCATCGACGACTGGGAGGACGGCATCACCGTCTCTCGCGACGACCTGGCGGGCATGCCCGGGTCGTGGATCGACGGCCTAAAGACGGTGGATGTGGATGGCGAGACGCGCTACTTCGTCTCGCTCGACTACCCCGACATCCAGCCGTTCATGGCGAACGCGGAGCGCGCTGACCTCCGCCGCGAGTTATTCACGAAGGACCAGTGCAAAGGGGGGGCCGAGAACGTCGCAAGGCTCGAAGAGGCGATCGCCGTCCGGTCGCGTATCGCGGCGCTGCTGGGCTTCGACTCCTGGGCCGCCTACGTGGTCGAAGTGCGCATGGCGAAGCGCCGGCAGGCGGTCGAGGACTTCCTTGCGGATCTGCGGGCGAAACTGGCTGTGAAGGCCGCGGCCGACATGGCCGCCCTCCGCGAATCGAAGCGCGCACACGCTGGTGACGACAGCCTGCACATCTGGGACTGGCGCTTCTATCACAACCAGCTCCTGAAGACGAAATTCGCGGTCGACGAATTCGAAGTCGCGCAGTATTTCCCGCTCGATGCCTGCCTCGATGGGCTCTTTCGCATCACGCAGGACCTGCTCGGCCTGCGCTACGAGCCCGTGAGCGGGGCGCGCACCTGGCACCCGGACGTACGCACCTTCGACATCTACGAGCGTGAGGGGAGCGTGCCGTTCGCGCGTTTCCACATGGACCTCTTTCCCCGCCCGAACAAGTACAGCCACGCGGCGGCCTTCACCCTCCGGCGCGGCCGGGAACTGCCGGGCGGCGGCTACCAGTCCCCCGAGAGCGCCATCGTGGCGAACTTCACGAAACCTTCCGCCACGCAACCTTCGCTGCTGCGCCACACCGAGGTCATCACCCTCTTCCATGAGTTCGGGCACATCCTCCACCAGACGCTGACGCGCACGCGGAGAGCGCGCTTCGCGGGCACAGCCACGGAGCGCGACTTCGTTGAGGCGCCCTCGCAGATGCTCGAACACTGGTGCTGGGATGCGGGCGTGCTGCGCAGCTTTGCCCGCCACCACCAGACCGGGGAGCCGCTCCCCGAGGCTCTGCTCCAGTCTATGATCGCGGCCAAGAACCTCGATTCGGGCGTGCTCACCACCCGGCAACTCTTCTTTGCGACGCTCGATTTCGCCTACCACTCGCCTGGCTTCGATGGCGACACGACGAAGGCGGTGCGTGAACTGCATGAGATCACGGGCTTTCCCTATACCCCGGGCACGCACTTCCAGTCCGGCTTCGGGCACCTGTTTGGCTACGACGCCGGCTACTACGGGTACCTCTGGTCCCACGTGTTCGGCGACGACATGTTCACGCGCTTTGAAGCGGCCGGGCCGCTCAACCCGGTCGTGGGCCGCGAATACCGCAAGCGGGTGCTCGAACGGGGCGGCTCCGTGGATGGCGACGAGCTGGTGAGCAGCTTCCTCGGCCGCGAGCCGAACAGCGACGCCTTCTTGCGGGGACTCGGGCTGGAGGTCTAAGGCCCGGCCCGGCGCTCAGGAGCCTGCGGGCGGCCCCTGGCAGGCCCGGCAGAAGCTGGTGATGCGCTGGTTCGCAGTGATTTCGCTGATGGCCGCGCCGCAGCGGGGACAGGGCTGTCCGCCCCGCCGGTGCACCTTCATGAAATCGCGGCGCTCCTCGTAGTCGAGGTCGCCGTCCTTCACCATCGCCGCGGCGACGAGCGGCGTGGCCCGGGTCATCACCTCCCGGGCCGCGGCGAACAGGCGGCGCAGCTGCTCCTCCCTCAGTTGCGCCTTCGGGGTGTAGGGGTTGATCCGCGCCTCCCAAAGGATCTCGTCGCTGTAGGCGTTGCCGATCCCCTGCACGAACTCCGCATTCGTGAGGATTGACTTCACCTGCCCGCGATACTTCCGCAGGCGCCGCAGCCACTCCTCCTCCGTGAGCTCAGGATCCATCAGGTCCGGGCCGTTCTCCGCCCAGCGGGGGATGCTCGTCAGCCCATCGGCCGGGACAAGGTAGACCTTGCCCATCAGGCGGTCGTCGACGTAGCGCAGCTGCCTGCCACCTTCGACACCGATCACCAGGCATGTCTTCGCGGCCAGCTTCGTGGCCGGCGCGACGTACTGGAAACGCCCCGTGAGCATCGGGTTGACGGCCAGGATCCGCCCCGAGGCCAGGTGGAAGAGCAGGAACTTGCCATGGCGAAGGACGCTGGCGAACGCGTCGCCGGGGAGCGTTTCCCGGAGCCCGGCGGCGGGTGTGCGGAACACCACCGGGATGCGCGTTTCGACCGTGGCAATCGCCTTCCCCGCGATGTTCGCGTTGAAATACGCCCGGATGGCTTCGAGCTCGGGAATCTCGGGCATGGAGAAAGCGTACAGGGTTTGATCGGCGCCCCGGACCTCAGCCGCCGATGCGCTGGTGCTTCCGGGTCTCGCCTTCGTCGCTCGCCTGTCCGGTTGTGAGGCCGTCCCTGTCGACACTGGTGCGGGCGGCGCGCTCGGCAGCGGCGGCGTCGTCACGCTCGCGGCGCCACTCGTCCAGGGAGTCGTCGCGCCAGGCCGGCGCCTCTTCTTCGCGGCGTTGCTCGCCCCTGGTCATTCGCCACGCCGCCACCGCGCCAACTGCCATGGCCACTGGTATCGCGAGCCCGAGCAGCGGGATCAGATCGTTCATGGGTGGCCGGCGCCCGGTTCAACGCGCAGGGTGGGCGCCGCTGAGGTGTTCAAGCGCCGTGACAGCGCTTGTATTTCTTGCCGCTGCCGCAGTAGCAGGGATCGTTACGCCCCAGCTTGGGCACCCCAGGCCCGGCTGTGCGCGATGCGCTCGCCTCCTCGCGGTTGGTGCGAAGCGAGGTTGCCGAAGGAGCGCTCGACCGCGCGAGCACGGGCGCCGCCTTCGCGCCGCTGCCGCCATTGGGCGAAGGAGCGCCCTCCTCGGAAACGGGCGCCGGGGCAGGTTGCTCCACCATGCGCACCTTGAAGATCGTCCGCGCCACCTGCCGGCGGATGTTCGCCTGCAGCTGCTGGAACATGTCGTACCCCTCGCGTTTGAAGGCAACCAGGGGGTCCACCTGTGCGTAGGCCTGCAGGCCGATGCTCTGGCGCAGGTCTTCGACCGCGGTCAGGTGTTCGCGCCAGTGGTAGTCGATCGTTTCCAGCAGCAGCCAGTGCTCAACCCGCCGCATGTTCTCTTCGCCGATGAGCGACTCGATCTGCTCGTAGCGATCCTCGGCGCGGTCCAGCACCTCGTCCGCCATTTCATCGCCGAGTTCCTGCATTTCCTCCAGCGATGGCAGGTCCTCGGGGTGGAGGATCTCGCGCAGTTCGTTCTGCAGGATCTCCAGCGACTCGAGATTCCCCGAACCGGCGTCCCGCAGCAGCGACTCAAGCTCGTCGATTAGCAGCCCCAGCACGTTCGCGCGCGTATCCGCGCCGCGCAGGATCTTCTCGCGCTCCGCATAGATGACCGTGCGGTGCTCGTTGATGACGTCGTCGAACTCGACCAGCCGCTTGCGGACGTCGAAGTTGTGCCCCTCGACCTTCTGCTGCGCCTGCTCGATAGCGCGGGTCACCATGCGCGATTCGAGGGGCATCTCCTCGGTCATGCCGAGCTTCTGCATCATGCCGGGCACCCAGTCCGGGGCGAACCGCTTCATGATGTCGTCGCCGAAGGAGACGAAGAACCGGCTCGAGCCCGGGTCCCCCTGCCGCCCTGACCGGCCGCGCAGCTGATTGTCAATGCGCCGAGATTCGTGGCGCTCTGTCCCGATGACGTGCAGGCCGCCCAGGTCGGCGATGCCGGGGCCGAGCTTGATGTCCGTTCCGCGCCCGGCCATGTTTGTGGCGATTGTCACGGCGCTGCGCTGGCCCGCCTCCGCCACGATGTGGGCCTCACGTTCGTGCTGCTTCGCGTTCAGCACGTTGTGCTGGATGCCCTTGCGCGTAAGCAGCGCAGCGAGGTACTCCGATTTCTCGATCGAAGTCGTGCCGACGAGAACGGGCCGCCCCTGCTGGTTCAGCTCCTCGATCTCACCGACGACGGCGTTGAACTTCGCGCGCTCGTTGATATAGACCACGTCCGAGTGGTCTTTGCGGATCATCGGGCGGTGGGTGGGGACGACCACCACCTCGAGCTTGTAGATCTTGTGGAACTCTTCGGCCTCGGTTTCGGCCGTACCGGTCATGCCCGCGAGCTTCTCGTAAAGCCGGAAGAGGTTCTGGAAGGTGATGGTGGCGTGTGTCACCGACTCCCGCTGAACCTTCAGGCCTTCCTTTGCCTCGACGGCCTGGTGGATGCCATGGCTCCAGCGCCGGCCCGGCATCAGCCGCCCGGTGAACTCGTCGACGATGATGATCTCGCCGTCCTTCACCACGTAGTGCTGATCGCGATGGAACAGCGAGCGAGCGCGCAGCGCCGCATTGAGGTGATGCATCATGACGA
>CAYYYI010000124.1:1759-7817 GCA_964475735.1 uncultured Anaerolineaceae bacterium | reverse complement strand
TATTCCTGACCAAGCTGGTCAATAGCAGCGTGAAGCGGGCCGACGAGGTAGGTGAACGGGTTCTCATCGGCGGGCAGGTCCTGACGCTCGGTTTCGCGGGTCGCTTCGATGGTCTTGAGAACCTCGCCAGCCGCAGCGAGGGCCTGCTTCTCGTCCAGCGGGTAGAACCGCCAGTAGACCTGCCCGCTCAGGTCTTCCGGCATCCTCAGCATGATGAAGATGCCCGCCCCGTCGCCAACCCGGATGCTATAGACGCCGTCGGGTATCTCGCGAACCTCTTCCGTGCCGAGCCCCTTGACGAGATCGACGTAGCGCTGCAATTCGGCGAACGCCAGGTCGAGGCCCTGCGCCTTCTCGCCTTCGGCATAGACGCTCTCGGCCTGCGCACCACCAGCGGCGAGTTTCATCAGCTGGTCGAAGGCCTTGGCTTCGATCTGCTCGCCAAGCACTGACGCATCGAGGCCCACCATACCTTCGATGCTTGCCACCCTGGCGCTCAGCCGGCGAACGAGCTTCAGCAGCGACTCGAGCTCCTTCTCGGGCATGATGTTGAAGAAGAAGACCCGGTCGTGGGGCGAGAAGAGGCGGTCGATGCGCCCGGCGCGCTGGATCATACGCACCGGGTTCCAATGAAGGTCGTAGTTCACGAGGTACTGGGCATCCTGCAGGTTCTGCCCCTCGGAGAGCACGTCAGTCGCGATCAGGAGGTCGATACCCTCGGCGCGGAACGGCTCGATCTTTTCCAGGAGGATCGGGTCATCCGGGGGCTCGGTTTCGCGGTGGAAGGCCAGGGGCGAGAAGTACTGCAGGATCTCCGACCGGCGCTTCTGGTCATCGGCGCCGGTAAGGAGGGCCATCCAGCGACCATCCTTGAGGTTCGAGCCCACCCGCCGGAGCCCGGCCTTCCGGAAGTCACCTGGCCCGCCCAACTGGCGGAAGATGTACTCCGCGGTGTCCTTGTAATTGGTGAAGAGCACCACCTTGGTGGGCACACCGTGCTGGTCGGCGGCTGGCAGGCGCTCGAGCAGCGACCGCAGAGCCACGAGCTTGGGATCGTTCCCTTCCGCCCACTTCGCCTGTGTCTCCTCCAGTCTTCCCAGCAGCGCCTGGAGGCGGTCGCGATCGGCGGTCACTGCGTCCATCAACCGTTGCCGCTCATCCGGGTCGGAGGGAGCGAGGGGGAGATCCTTCACCGCCTGGCGGGCCTTCTCCTGCCATTCCGCGAGTTCAAGTGAGTCGTCCGGGAGGCTGCCACCCAGGACGGCCCGCAGCCGTTGGGCGTCCTTCGGCGTCAGGACGCGGCCCTGTCCTTCCATGTGAGACAGGAAGAGGTTCGAATACTCGACCATCGAGCGGACGGTGCTCATGAGCGCGATGACCGAGCTCTCCATCCGCTTCAGGAAGATCGTGCGCATGATGCCGATGAAGTTCTGGTTCCGCTGCTTGAGCCGCTCAGACGATTCGGCTTCTTCCGTTTCGACTCCGTAGCTCTCCAGGTCATAGACTGCGAAGCTCAGGCCTTCGATCGTGGCTGTGACTTCGGTGTAGATGCCGCCGTAGAGCGCCTCGAGGCTGTAATGGATCGCCTCGGGAATTTCGTGGTGGGGGAACTGCATCGGTTGGCCGGCGAGCTCCATGGGCTTCCCGGCGGCCTGCATGGCCCGGATGTCGTGCCGGGTGCGCCGCACGAGTGAGAGGAGCATCGTATCGAGCAGACCGGCGCCGTTGGCGCCCTCTTCGATGGCCCGGAAGGTGTTGCGCAGATTCGAAATCGGGCCGCGGCCGGCGTACCACGTGTCGTCGCCTCGCGTAACCAGGGAAAGCTGGTGGTAGAGGTCCCAGGGTGAGTTGTTGATGGGCGTGGCCGTGAGCAGAACAACCCGCATGTCGCCCGCGCCACGGATGATCTCTTGCAGCGCGCGGTAGCGCTTGGTCGCCGGGTTGCGGAAGTTGTGGGACTCATCGACGAGGACGATGTCGAAGCCTCTCAGGAATCGCAACCGCCGTTCGCGCCGCATCCGTTCCGTGGGTGTCTCGCCTTCGTCTTCGTCCAGCACGAGCTGAGGAAGCTCCTCCATCGAGATTGTTTCGCCCATGATCCCGTACGAGAGGAGCTTGTCGCCGCTCCAGTTGTTCTTTAGCTGGGCCGGACAGACCACAAGCGCCTTGACCGCCTTTCCAGATGCATCCTTCCGGCGGCGGACAAACTCGCCCAGGATGCCGAGCCCTTCGTATGTCTTCCCGAGGCCAACGGAATCGCAAAGCATCGCCCCCCAGTGGCGGTCAAGCAGGGTCACGCAGCGGCTCACGGCCTCTTGCTGGAAGTCGGCGAGCTTCGACGCGATGTCCTCGTCGATGGCGAGGTCGAGGTAGCGCCCGTAGGCGGCGTGCAGGGCCTTGATGAAGACCTGCCACGGCGTGTAGCGGCGGCCGAAGAGGACGCACTCCTCGAGGAGGCGGATGAACTCGTTGCGGCAGTCCTGGCCCTGCTGCCACTTGGCCGAGAACCACTCCTCGAGCTGGGCGACGAGGGCGGTGTCGGTGCTCGAGAGGTTCAGCTCGATGTTGTCCCCGAGGCCGCCCTTGGTCAGGTTGCTCGATCCGACCGTCGCGAAGGCATCGGTTTCGCCCCGGAAGATGTAGCTCTTGGCGTGGAGGCGGATCTTCGAAGTGGTCTTGTGGCTGAGCACTTCCCCTTCCGGGATCTTGCCGGCCTTGTCGGCGAGGAAGCGGCGGACCTCGATGCCATCGCGTTGCAGGAAGGTGACCAGCTCGCGCACCTTCTCCCACATCCGGTGGTCGAAGGGCTCGGCGGCATCGGGGTCAAGTTCGCGATTCTCCAGCAGTTCTTTGCGCCGGTCGTGCGTGAGGAGAATCCAGGGGTAGTCGCCCTCGAGGAAGGCGTACCAGTCAATCGCTTCGCTCGGGCCCTGCAGGTCCTCATCGTCAGAGGGCTGGCGGAGGCGCTCTTCGGGGCCGCGGCGGCTCAGGAACGGCCTCTCTCCGAGCAGGATCTGCACCGACGACGCCCCGGTCAGACCGTCCTTCAGCGACATGAAGCCATCGGGGGTGAAGTAGGCCGTGGCGATTCGCACCGACTGCGGGCGAACCCAGCCCAGCGCCTCCAACAGGCGGGCTTCCATCGTGCCCGTGAGGCCATCGTTGGCGATGGGCCGGGGGATATGCATGCCCTGCTGACCCGAGGAGTGCGTCATGACCGGCGCCAACCGCGGATAGGTCCGGGGGCCCTCACTCGGCCAGTGGCCCAAAGGCTAGTCATCGAACTCAAACCCCTCAGGGATGTCGCTGTAGTGGTCAGAGACCATCAGGATGTTCACCGTGCGGTCCGCTGTGCCACCAACGAGGCAGCAGTCCAGCGAACGGCGACGCTGGTCGCCCAGTTGGCGGCATTCACCACAAATGCGATAGATGATCCGCCACCGCCGGTCGATGCGGGCGCTCCGAAGTCCCGCGAACTGGTTCCGGAGCCGTTCCGCGCCTGCTGCCTGGTAGGGGTCCTGTAGCAGCACGCCGATGCGACGCTCGATGGTGGCCGCAAGAGGGCGAAGGTCCGCCATCGAGAGCTGGCGGCGAAACACGCGCGAGTATCGCACGTCCCACGCCGGTGCGCCTTCAGGCAACCTGGAACCTTCCTGCCCGAAAGTCGGCTTCGGCTTCGCGAAGCCTTGCCCTGGCAGGTGCGTTGAAGAGAAGCGCCAGGGTTTCCAGCCAGCCCGGGTCGACGCTGATGGTTGACTGGGCCGCGCGCGCTGATAGCGGCTTGAGCAGGCCGGCGCCAAGCGCCGTACTGGATATGGTTTCGCCGTTCCCGGCGCCGGAACGAGCCGGCAGCGAATAGACATAGTCCATGATGGCGCCGGTCGATGGCTGGGCCCGCCACCTCTCCGCCACCTCATCGAGCGCCGCGCGGATTGAGGCATTCTCTTCCGACCGGAGGACCTCGTCGTAGAAGTCGTCCGCAAGGCTGGCGCCATCTTCGGTGAGTACAATGTGCTCGTCGTCCTGCAACAGGCGCGCGGCCGCGAGTTGCTCCCACGCGTGGTAGACCTCGTTCGAGAGCGGGCCCCACCGCCAGCGGTAGAAGCTGGTTGACAGGCCACGAGCGCGGCGCTCAGCGCAGGAGCGGGCCCCAAGGTAGGCCAGCTTCATGAGCCGCAGGCGGTCGCCGAGATCGTCGCTGCCAGCCGGGGCGGCGCGGCTCCAGAGCGCCAGTAGAAGCGCTGCGTCGATGCGCTGTTCGTCGAGCGTGCGAAGATCAGCCACTTACGACTCCTTTCCACACTGTAACACCGGTAACGTCCGGACAGCCTCGAAGGTTACGGCAGCGGGGCGTCACCTGCTGTCGGGCTTTGCATCCTCTTGTCCGGTCGTCATCGGCTTCCGGCGTCAGTTGGGAACCCATGCTTCGCTCCTATCTCCGCTTGCCTGTTCCCGGCGCCCGTCGTGCCCTTTGCGAAGGCCGTAACAGCACCCACTGCCACTCAAGACAACGCCTCCTTTCGCGGCCGCCCGCGCAACGGAAGCCGGTAGGCGAATGGCCGCTCCTCCGTGCTGTCTATTCGTTCGAGCCATTCCCAACGGCCAAGGAGGAGCCGAAGAACCCGCCAGCGCGGTTCCGAACCGGCATCGACGAACACCGCGCCCACCTGCGCCGACGCAAGCGCGTCCCGTTCGGCCGGGACCGCGAGCATCCGCAAATCGTGGCTGACGACCAGGAAGCCGCCCGCGCCAATGAGCGGAATCCACTCCCGGTCGGGCATTCCGAGCGCCACGGGTCCGGACCTTGTGGGCCGGGCTATCTCCTCGGCGGGGATGCCGATGTACTGCAGCGCTCCCGGCACCCGTGTGCCAACGCTCTCATCGAAGAAGAGCTTCACGCCGCTTCGGCGAACGCCGCCGCGCGCAGCGCCGCCTCGACCGTCGAAGGGTCCAACTCGTAGTCCTCGGCGAGGGAAGCCACGCTTTCGCCCGCCTTGAACCGCCCGGCGATGAAATCGGTCCGGACGTTGCGCCCGGCGATCGTCGGCAGGCCCGAGCCGTGGTCCGGGTCGACCACAACCGGGATGCTGCGGCCGAAGAGGAACCACCGCCGGGCGACGCGCTCATCGGTGTCGTATTCGAAGCGCTGAAGGACCTCGACCACCGGCCACGGCAGGATGACCTGGCCGCCTTCGTCCAGCACAAGGGTTCCCGGCCCGGGCTCGTGCCGTGCGAAGTCGTACAGCACCCGGCCCCCTTCCGTGCGAATTCGCTCGCTGGCGAACGGGTGTTCCGAGGCGAGCGTCGAACGGGCGTAGGCGTGGGCGCGCCGGAGGCGCTCCAGGGTCACCGGCCGTTCGGCCCGGCGAAATGCGGCGACCACGGCCACCTCGCACAGTTCGACGAAGGAAAGCAGGGGGCGCGTTTCCTGGTCGCGCTTGCCGAAGACGGGCGCCATGCGGTGGCCCGGCGCCTGGTAGCCGAACAGCCATCGGCGCACGTTCTGGGGGCTGGTTCCGGCCAGGCGGGAGGCATCGCGGATGGTGTAGCGAGCGTCGTGCAGGCTCGGATGCGGGTGGATGGTCATGGCGGGCTCCGGTGCAACTATAGCGCCCCTGTCCATGTGCTGCCCCCGGCCCTCACGGGCTTCCGGTTTCAGCTGCGAACCCACGCTTCGCTCCTATCTCCGCTTGCCGGGGCCGGCGGATGGGGGCCGGCTGCCCAGGAGGGCCGCGAGCCGCGCGGCGACGGCCTCCGCATCGGCCGGGGCGAGCCGGCCGCTCTCGCCCCGCACGAGGCGATGATCGAGCGTGAACAGCTTGAAGCGCACGGTGGAGGGCGCGGGCAACCCCGCGGCCGCGAGGTCCGTCACCGCGCAATCGAGCGGCCAGGCGGGCGCGAGCTGCGAGGTGATCATCGCCATCACCGAGTGGCCCGCGGGCGTGTTGAAGGCGGCCGCCGCCGATAGCACCAGCGCGGGCCGGTTCTTGCTCGTGTTCCGATCGGTGAAGGGGAAGGGCACGCGGACGACCGTGAACTGCTCAAAAGTCACGGTAGG
>CAYYYI010000124.1:0-1749 GCA_964475735.1 uncultured Anaerolineaceae bacterium | reverse complement strand
AGGCCTCTTCGTCGGCGGGGCCGGACCACTCGCCGAGGGCGCCCTCAAGCGCACGCAGGTACTCGATGTCGACGGGCGAGACGCGCCGCACGGTCACTGCCCCGCCCGGGCCCGTCTCGAAGGCGATGAAGTCGCCCGGGGCGACGTGGAGCGCCTCGCGGACGGCGCGGGGAATGGTGGTCTGCCCCTTGGCCGTGACCCTGGCAACCGCCTGCATCGCGACACCTCCGTAATGCGTGCCTTACGTCCTTACCATACCACACGCCCGCAGGCTTGGGCCGGAGCAGGCTTCAGTTGCGAACCCGGGTTGCCCTCCTATCTCCGCTTGCCCAGGCCGGGCGCGCCGCCGCTAACCGTACGGACAGACTTGCCCCAGCGCCAACTGCCGCGCTTCTTCTTGCGCTTCTTGGCGGCAGCCGGCCCGGCGTTGCCACTCTTGCCGGGCGCCGCCTGGGAACCGGGGACGGCGGTTGTCTTTTCCTTCGGCGGCCGGGCGGGGCGCCTTCGCCGACCAGGCGGGCGCCCGTAGGTGACGCGCCAATGACGCTCGCAGAGACGGTCCTGCCAGTCGGGACGGTAGGCGCCGGGAGACATGACCGGTTCTTCGCAAAGCTTGCAGCGAGGTGGCGGCTCCTTGGCCCTGCGCTCTGAGTCGATGATGCGAAGCCGCTGCTCGGGAGTGAACCCGGTGCGCCAGCAATCGGGGCAGAGGGGTACCACGCGCCCGTCGAAGAGACGCTTGCGGCCCGGAGTGCGCTGCGCGCAGCGGTCACAGGGGAGAGCCGGGCCAACCTTCAGTTGCGGCGGCCTCCGGTTCGGCGGCATGGCTAGGCCTTGCCCCTCACGGTTTCAGAGCCAAGGGCAGATGCTGACCGGAGATTGACTCGTTCATTCAAGCTCCCTTCCAGGGGCGAACGCACTGCATCATCCCGCTCGCCCCCGGCAAGGGGTCGGCGTGGCACGGCGCACGGGCACGCGTGACGACCTGCGATGCAGGCAATAGACTGCGCGCAACCTTCTGGGGGGTGCCCTGTGCGAATCACCTATGACGTCCGCATCAATCAGCAGCCCGAACGCTTCTTGGTATTCGACTTCCCCAACGTAGAGCAGCCGGCGGAGCGATTCGCAGCCGAGGAACTCCACGGCATCGAGGGCATGGCGAGAGAGGAGCTCGCTACAGCGTTCAAGCCGACTCCGATCGAGCTTCGCGAGTTTGGCGTTCAGTGGGGCTCGCTCGACTTCCTTATCGACCTCGCGATCCCGGCGCAGCCGTACGGATGGGCAGTGGCGGGCTACTTCGTGGAGAGAGCCATGGGCGCGCACGTGGACCGCGCCCTGCTCCGTGTGACCGACGGCCTGAGGGAGCAGTTCCGCCGCCGCCCGGGGCGAGCTGCGCTGGCTCAAGAAGCGGAGATTCCGAGCCCCGATTTCGCGGGCGACCTCCTGGGCGTGGCCCGGCGCGTCGCCATCCAGGAGGCGAGCATGACCCGCTGCGTGCCGCAGCTGCTGGGCATCCCCGAAATCCAGGCGGGCTGTTACAAGGCCGAGTTTGCGCTGTCCGGTGAAGCGTGTGGTGCGAGCCTTATCGTCGTGACCGTCGATTACGACGGGAAGGGATACAGGGTGAAGCGGCGGTAGGGTGGAACGGGGTCCTTTAGTCATCGATGTCGGCCTCTTCGATGAGTTCCGCGCCTCGATACACCCGGCGTTCCGCATACCAGCACCAGATACCCTTCTCCTCTTGGGGCT
>CAYYYI010000123.1:3458-7895 GCA_964475735.1 uncultured Anaerolineaceae bacterium | reverse complement strand
CTCGATGCTCCCGCCAAGCATCGGGCGTCGGAGGATTTCGGTGAAGCCGGCCTGTCGCAGGAGGCTATCCAACTCCGCGCGCGTGAGCAGGTGGCTGCCCCAGAGGAGCTCCTCGTACTGGAACTGGATGGCTGCCCTGAACCTCGAGTCGAGCGCTTCGAGTGGCGTGGCCGGGTAGGGCTCTTCGAAGACCATGAGCCAGCAGCCTGGCTTGAGCGCCCTTGCCGCGGCCTGCAGCGAAGGCAGGCGCGCCTCGAGGGGGAACTCGTGCAGCGAAAGGAAGAACGCGGCGGCATCGGCGCAGGCCGGGGAGACCGCTTCCACGGCCATCGCCTCCACCGTGGCCCGGTCTGAAAGACCAGCAGCGGCAATGCGTTGCGCGGCTTCGGCGATGGCCAGCTCATCGAGGTCGACGCCCAGGTAGCGGGCCGCGGGGAACGTTTCGCAAAGGCGGACGCCGAGCCCGGCGGCGCCACAGCCGGCGTCGAGCAGCATTCCGCCCGCAGCCAGCGGCTCCCCGATCTCAGGCAACTCGGAGAGGACGGCGGCGGCGAACGCCTCCTGCATGGCGCTCGTCTGCGCGGCGATGTTGCGAACGAGAGGGAGACCGTGGCGGGTGGGTGGCTCCGGGCGGCCATCCAGAAAGAAGCGCGGGAGTTCGGCGAAGTCGAGGCCGAGAAAGCGGGTGTGGAACTCGAAAAGGGGCGCCATGTGGAAAGGCGACCGCGTTTCGCAGACGAGATGCTCCACACCTGCGGCAAGAGCCACTTCGCCGACTCCGGCGGGCTCAAGCATCCCGTGGTGAACCAGCGTGATTGCCCAGACCTGGACGGCGTGGGGGTCGAGGCTGCGGGCGGAAGCCAGCTCCGCGGGCGATGCGGCGCCGACGCTTCTTAGCGCTTCGAATAGCCCGAGTTCGATGCCGGCACTGGCGGCGACAATTGCGATCGCGCCATCGAACCAGCCAGCGGCGCGTTGCAGCTGGTGAAGAGCTGCTTCATGGTCTGGCATGGGGCCAAGCGTACGTTCGATGGCGGTGGCGGGCCAGCGCCCTGGTCCCGGGCGACGAATCGTAGAATGGCCGCCAATGGCTCCGGACGCAGAGAAGAGAAACGAGGGCCCGGTTTCGGTGACCCGGCCACGGCCGCGCGGGGTCACGCGGCTGGCCGCCCGTTTGCCGGTGCTCGCCTACCGGCTCGGACTGGGACGGGCTCTTGGCCGGCGGTTCATGCTCGTTCGGCATCGGGGCCGGAAGTCCGGAAAGCTCCGAGATACCGTACTTGAAGTTGTTCGGGTCGACAGAGAACGCGGCGAGTGGCTGGTTGTCTCGGCGTGGGGGGAGCACGCCGACTGGTACCGGAACATCTGCCGGCGGCCCGCGGAGGAGGTTCGTACCGGTCCCGAGCGGTTTGCTCCGCAGCAGCGGTTCCTGCCGGTCGAAGAGCGCCGGGCGGAGCTGGCGCGGTATGCCCGTGAGCATCCCAGGGCGGCACGGACACTCGGCCGCTGGCTCGGAGTCCCCTTCGGTGGCACTCCAGAGTCATCCGCAGCGCTCGCCGATGCAGTGCGGATGGTGGCGTTCCGGCGGGCCGAGCCGGAGCAAGAGGGTCGCTAGAGGAGCTTCGCCAGGAGGACTCCGGCAACGACGAGCCCGTAGGTAATGACCGCGATGCGCAGCCACTTCCGGCCGAGCCGGCGCGCCAAGCCCACGCCCAGGTAGCCACCCGCGATTGCCCCCACCGCCATCACCGCGGCGGGCCCCCACTCGACGGGTCCGAACGCCACGAAGTAGATCGCTCCCGCGCCGTTGATGATTAGCGAGAGCATCCCCTTGAGTGCGTTTGAGCGCTGGATATCGTCGGGCAGGAGAAGTCCGAGCACAGCCAGCGTGAGGATTCCCAGGCCGGCGCCGAAGTAGGCGCCATAGATGGCGAGAACGAAGATGCTGAGGTGCGCCGAGGCCGGGACGTGTTCGATGTGCCGGGCCGCGAGCCGCCGGGTGGTGGCAAAGCCGCCCAGCCAGTCCTGCGCCGCCATGAGCGCGCAGGCGAAGAGGATGAGGAACGGCACGATGACGTCGAAGGCCGTCTGAGGTGTCGAGAGCAGGATGGCCGATCCGGCGATAGCCCCGAGGACGCTCGGCGCGACGAGAGCTTTGACCCGCGTGCCCTGGGTGCGGAGCTCGCTCCTGTAGCCGAACGAGCCCGCGGCATACCCCGGCCACAGTGCCACGGAGTTCGTCACGTTCGCGGCTTTGGAGGGATAGCCGGCTGCCAGCAGCGCCGGGAAGCTGATGAGCGACCCGCCCCCGGCAACGGCGTTGATCGCACCGCCCACGAACGCGGCCGCCGCGAGGCCGGCGATTTCGAGGAGTTCCATCGCCGCTCAGCATCGCCCGAGGGCCGGTCTAAGCGCGAATTCCCCGCTGGTCAGTCTTTCGCGACGAGCGGCACCACGACCTTGAAGGTCGACTGGAACAGAAGGGCGCCGACATCGCCGTCCGCGTCAACGAGCGGGATCGTGTAGAACGGGCTCTCGTCGGTGCAGGTGTTGGAAGCATTGAGGTCGGCGCATGCAATGCTCAGAGTCGCCGGCACGGCATCGCCGACAGGCCCACTGGCGTCGGCCGCGAATGTGAATGTGAAGACGCCTGCCGCGACCGGACCGAACCAAATGCAGCTCGGAGACCCACCGGGACCGGTCACGTCGGCGCCCCCATTGGTAGTGCTGGTGCAGGTGAGCGCCCGGTTGTTGAGATTGGCGTCCCCGCGCAACTGGATGGTCAGCGCGTTGCTCTGCGGCGTGACCAGCGTGACCGTGACCGTGTAGGTGACGCGTGTGCCGTTCGTGATGACGGTTCCGCCATCCGGCGCCTGGTTCACTTCAGAGGTCAGGTCCGGCGCAGGGATGATCGTCACGGGTCCGACGTCGCCGTCGGAGTCGGCGAGCGCGACCTGGTTGCCGAGCGCTTCATCGGCGCAGGAGTTGTTCGCGTTCGTATCGGTGCAGACCACGCTGTCCGCTGTGGGCACAGCGTCGTCAATGGCGCCGGTGATGTCGCCTGCGAATGTGAAAGTGAATGTCCCGGCCACGACTGGCGCGTTCCACATGCAGCTGGGGTCGCCACCCGGGCCGGCGACGTCCGCCGGCCCATTGGTGGTGCTGGTGCACGTGAGCGCCAGGTTGATGAGGTCCATCTGGCCGCGGAGCTGGATGGTCAGCGGAAGGGTCTGACCCGCGATGACGGTAACGGTCACGGTGTACGTCAGGCGCGTGCCGTGGGGCACAACGCTTCCCGCAGGAGGGACCTGGTCGACCTGCGACATGGCCTGGGGCGGATCGGCCAACGCGATCGGCCCCACGTCGCCGTTGCTATCGGAAAGCGGGACCTGATCGCCCGTTGGTTCGTCGTTGCAGGTGTTGGTGGAGTTGTTGTCGGTGCAGACGACGCTGCCGGGGAGGAGGTTGGCGATTGGCCCTGCGGCCGTGCCGGCAAAGGTGAAGGTGAACGTCCCGGAAAGCACCGGCCCGGTCCACATGCAGCTTGGTGCGCCACCCGGTCCGGTCACGTCGGCCGAACCATTCGAGCTGCTGGTGCAGGTCAGGGTGCGGTTGGTGATATCGGCATCACCAGTCATCTGGATCGTAAGCGAAGTCGCCTGACCGGTAACCAGAGTGACCGTGACGACGTAAGTAACCGGGGTCCCAAGCGCCACGGCACTCCCCGCCGGCGGTGTTTGGCTAACCTCGCTGGTGGCGCTCGGCGGCGCGGCACTTGCCGTCGTTGGCGGCCGCCCGGCGATCACAGCGAGCGCGATGGCGACGGAGACGAAAAGGAGGGCAAGGTTGCGCGTAGAGACCCAGAGCACCGGCAGCACCTCGCGGAGGAGTCGACGTGAGTATAGATCGGAATCCTGAGCACGGGGACCTGCGGCACGCCAGCTGTTCCGCCGCTACGATGGACGCCATGCCCGGTGACCGGTCCCTGCTGACCTTTGACCTCGACGGCGTGCTCTGCCGGCCGCCGTTTGGGATCAACCCGGGAAATGGCAGGGGCAAGCGGCGCGACGCGAAGGGCAAGAGGAACCTGCTGTGGCTGACCGAGCGGTGGCGGTACGCATTGCGCAGGCCAATGCCGGGGGCGAGAGAAGGGTTCCTGGCGCTCATGGAAGCGTACGACTGCCGGGTGGTGTCGGCCCGCGGGAACCAGGCGCGCGCGCTGACGGAACGCTGGTTCAAGCGGCACTTCGGGTTCGTGCCGCCGCTGGACTTGCGGCCGCACTGGAGGGAGACGTCGGCGGAGTTCAAGGCTCGCCGCCTGGGTGAGCTGAGACCGCTGGCGCACTTCGAGGATGACCCGCACACAGCCGGGTGGCTGGCCGAATTCCTGCCGGCGGTGTTTGTGGTGGACTGGGGCCGGAACCGGTGGCTGGAGGG
>CAYYYI010000123.1:0-3358 GCA_964475735.1 uncultured Anaerolineaceae bacterium | reverse complement strand
GCGAGCACGTCACGCCGGACATGGAAGGCTTCCCCTACGCAGAGGAGGAGGAGCCGGAGCGGCTGCGGGCCTTCAACCGGACGCTCGCGGCGAAGGGCTGGATCGCGCCTGCGTGGCCGGCGGAATATGGCGGCATGGGCCTTGGCGCGGTAGAGCAGCTCGTCTTCGGCGAGGAGATGTCCTACGCCCGCGCCCCAAACGGCGCTCGCGGCCCGGCGGTTGGTTATGCCGGACCGACGATCATCATGTACGGGACGGACGAACAGAAGCGGCGCCACCTGCCGGGCATCACGAACTGGGACGCCGTGTGGGCGCAGGGGTTCAGCGAGCCCGGGTCGGGGTCGGACCTGGCGAGCCTGCAGACTTCGGCGGTGCGCGATGGTGACGACTGGATCCTGAAAGGCTCGAAGATCTGGACGAGCCATGGCCACTACGCGGACTGGATGTACCTCCTTGCCCGCACGGACGCGGAAGCGCCGAAGCACCGCGGGATCAGCTACTTCGTGCTCGATCTGAAGTCGCCGGGAGTGACGTTCCAGCCGCTCCTGAACATGGCAGGACGGAAGGGATTCGGACAGTTCTTCTTCGACAACGTCCGCATGCCGCCGGACGCGCTGCTTGGCGAGGTGAACCGCGGCTGGTACATGGCGACCACGACCCTGGATCTTGAGCGCTCGAACATCGCCAACGCGGGCGCGGCCCGGCGGACAATCGACGACCTTTGCTCGTTCTTGCGGGAAAGCGGGGGGAAAGCGGTGGGGCCGCACCGCCTGCGGATCGCAGGGCACGCCATCGAGGTGCAGGTAGCCACAATGCTCAGCTACCGCGTGGCCAGCATCATCGCGGCCGGGGGCGTGCCCAACCAGGAGGCGAGCCTGCTGAAGCTGTTCCTGAGCGAGCTTGACCAGCGCATTGCCGCGACGGGACTGGCCGTGCTCGGGCCGCACGGGGCGCTCATGCCGGGGTCGCGCCATGAGCGGCTGCAGGCGCAGTTCGCCCTCACGTACCTGACGACGGTCTGCCGCACTATCGCGGGCGGGACGAGCGAGATCCAGCGGAACATCATCGCCACCCGGGGGCTGGGACTTCCCCGGTGAGCCGGCGCGCTGGCGATGATGCCCCGAAACCAGCATGCTTTCAGGCATGGAACAGTTCGACCTGATCGTAATCGGCAACGGATCGGCGGGGGACAACATCGCCCGCACGCTGGGCAGGCGCGGCGTAAAGGTCGCTGTGGTGGAGCGCGACCACCTCGGTGGGGAATGCCTGAACGACGGCTGCGTTCCCAGCAAGGCGCTCATCGACATCTCCAGGCGGGCGGGGGACGAGGGCCTGACCTGGAACGAGGTGGTGGCGCGAATTCACGCCGTGCAGCTTTTGGTGCGGGGCAGCGACCCCAACGGCGGCATGCGCGGCGACGGGATCGACCTCGCCTGGGGGAACCCCCGCTTCACCGGGCCGACTACCGTTTCGGTGGATGGGCGGGTGCTGACGGCAAAGGACGCGGTTGTGGCGACAGGCACCGAGCCCGGCCTGCCGCCCATCCCGGGGCTGGCTGAGGCCCGGCCCCAGACGAACCGCACCATATTCACGTTGCCTTCGCAGCCGGCGAGCCTGGCCGTCATCGGCGGGGGGCCGATAGGGCTCGAACTGGGGCAGGCGTTCAACCGCCTCGGCACGGAAGTGACGGTTTTCGAAGCCCTGGACCGCATCGCCGCGACCGAAGATGCGGAGATTTCGCTCGAGCTGACGAAGCTGTTCGAGCGGGACGGCATCCGCGTCGAGACAGGGGCGGCCATTGAGCGAATCGACCGCAGCGAAGACGGGGTCACGGTTCGCACGCCGCGCGGGATGTTCCATTTCGACGACATCCTGGTGGCTGCCGGGCGTCGGCCGCAGGTGCCGGATGGGCTCGACGAGCTCGGGCTGGAGCGGGACAAGCGTGGTTTCATCGCGGTCGCGGAGTGCGGGCGGACGAACCTCGACGGTCTCTGGGCAGCGGGCGATGTGACGGGGAAGTTCCAGTTCACGCACTACGCCAGCTACCAGGCGCACCACATTGCACGTCACATCCTGGAGGAGAAGTGCGATCCGATTCCGGAGACGCTGGTGCCGTGGGCGATCTTCACCGAGCCGGAGATCGGCCACGCGGGGATGACGGAGGACCAGGCGCGGGCAGAGCACGCGAACGTGCGCACGGCCATCCTGCGCGCCGAGGAGTTCGACTGGTTTCGCACGACCTCGCAAACGGATGGCTTCGCCAAAGTCATCGCAGACGGGGACACGGGGGTGCTGCTGGGGGCGCACTTCATCTGCGCGCGGGGCAGCACGCTTGTGGGGGAGGCGTGCCTCGCGATCCAGCACGGCATGACCGCGCGGCAGGTGGCGAGCACCATCCACCCGTACCCGACGGCGTCGGAGCTATTCCGCTGGGCCTGCGCGAAGCTGGTGTGAGGGGCCGCTACCCGCCCGCCAGCGCTCTCTGGAACATGGCGAGATCGAAGTAGTCGCGCCACGAGGCGATGAGCCCGTCGCGGAGTTCGAACACGCCCATAACGGGCAGCTCGATCACCCGGCCGCCGGCCGTGAACCGGTCGATTCGCTCGTTCATGACCACGTTGCCGCTGGCGAACTGATGCTTGACCTCGAAGCCGGCGGGCTCGAAGGGCCCCATGTTGGCGAGGAATGTCGCGATCGTGTCCCGGCCGGTCATGGGAGGCAGCGGGATGTTGTGGTAGAAGGCGTCCTCTGTGAAGTAGGAAGCCAACCGCGCACGATCGGGTTTGGGCACGTCGAATTCGCGCAGGAAGGCGGTGACTACCTCTGCCGGACCAGTGGTCATGCCGTGGCCGCCTCGAAGGCCAAGGCCGCGTGATTGGGATCTGGCAGGCGGAAGTTCAACTTCTCGAAGCCAATCACCCGCCCCTCGCGGTCCTTGATGAGGATGACCTCGTCTCCGGTCTCCTCGCAGACTTCCTCATCGGCCGGGTTGCCGAACCAGACGACGAGTGTTTCGCCCAGTCTGTCGTAGATCACCTTCACATCGGCCATATCCGGTCGCCCTCCTTGCTCACCTTCGCTCGCCGAGGAGGGCGCGGCGCAGCAGGATCATCGCCGTCAGCACGGCGCGGCGCTTCACGGCGGGGCGTCCCTGGTTCATCGACATCGAGAGCGTGGAGGCGCCCCCATCGGGGTCGGCGACGGCAACGTGGACGGTCCCCGGCGGTTTGCCTTCCATGGGGTCCGGGCCGCCAACACCGGTGATGCCGATGCCGTAGTCCGTGCCCAGCTTCAGCCTGGCGGTGCGCGCCATTTCGGCGGCGGTTTCGGGCGATACGACGCCGAACTCCTCGATCAC
>CAYYYI010000122.1:0-7916 GCA_964475735.1 uncultured Anaerolineaceae bacterium | reverse complement strand
CGCAGGCGTCGCCGCTTGAGCCGAACAAGACCCACGTCCCCTTCCGCAACCACGTCGAGAAGGGCGAGCCCTTCCCAACCTACGCGCGCCGCGCCCAGTTCTACATCGACCACGATTGGTGGCTGGAATCGGGCGAGGAGCTCCCCACCTACAAGCCCAACCCCAAGATGGGCGGCGAGTACCCGCTCGGCATGACCTCGGGCCACAACCGCTGGTCCATCCACACCATGAACCAGGCGAACAAGGTCATCCTCGATACGCACCGCGGCGAACCGCACGTCATGGTCTCGGCCGAAGACGCCGCCGCCCGCGGCGTTGGCGACGACGACCTGGTGCGGGTGTTCAACGACGTGGGGTCGTTCCTGGTGCGGGCCAAGGTGGCGCCGAACGTGATGCCGGGGCAGATCATCTCTTACAACGGCTGGGCGCCCTTCCAGTACAAGAACTGGGACGGCGAGAACGAGATCGAGCCCGGGATGGTGAAGTGGAACGGCTGGGCTGGCGGCTATGGCCAGCTTCGCTACTACTTCCAGCACTGGCAGCCCATCCCCAGCTCCCGCTGGACCCGCTGCGACTTCGAAAAGGCGTAGTAGCCCGGCGGGGACACGAACCACCACAAGAAAAGGGGGGCGCGAGCGGCGCCCCCTTTCTCTCACTCGAGTGCGTCAGAACGCGTACGTCGTCCCCACGGCGTTGTGCACATACGCCTCGGGGAAGGCTGCCGCAAAGGCCTGCTGCGCCTTCCAGCCCGTGCAATGCCCCGGGACAACCATGGCCGGGTTGAATCCGCGCAGGGCGTCGATCGTCAGCGGGATGAGAGGCTCGAAATACGCCCCGGGAAGGTGGAAGCCCCCGAGCACACCCGCCACCGTTTCGATCCCGGTAAGCTCAACGGCCCGGCGCACGATGTTGACGATGCCACTGTGGCCACAGCCTGTGAGCACAACCAGGCCGCGCCCTCGCACGTTCACCACCACGGCCTGGTCGTCCATCAGGTGCGGCTCGGGCTCCCAGCGGCCCGCGTTCTCCGCCTGGAAGAACGGGAACCCTTGCTCGAAGTCTGTGACGCGCGGCACCTCGCCGGTGACGAGGAGGGCGTTCTCGAAGAGCAGCGAAGGGTCCTCCGACTCAAGCAGTTCGAACCCGGCCCCCTCGAGCGCGGAGCGAGACGGCGGCGGGAGGGGCAGGGGCTCGGCGTTCGGCGGCGCGCTTCGCCGCTTCGTATAGGCTCTCGGGTGCACAAACAGGGGCATATTCGACTGTCCAAGCCGCTCCGAAAGGCCCGCGAGGCCGCCCGTGTGGTCGAAGTGCCCGTGCGACACGACAACCGCCTCAATCTCCTTCGCGTCGACCTGGAGGCGGTCCATGTTCTCGACGAGGCCATCCGGTGATAGCCCGGCGTCAAAGAGCAGAATGTGGCGCTCGCCGCCGGCGTAGACCGTTATGAGGGCCGCGAACCCGTGCTCCGCGCGCAGGCTGACCATCGTCTCCGGCGCGTCGATGAGTGGGTTTCGGACGCCCCCCACCCAGGGATTGCGCCGCACCTGCTCCTCCCCCGGCAGCAGGGCGTCGATCTGGTTGTCGACCAGCGTGGTTATCTCAAAGGCATCGGCTTCGAATAGAGGGAGTGGCATCGGCGGGCTCCGGGATGGGTTGCTCAGGCGATGATAACGGCGTTGGCCTCGTGACCGCCCCTTGCAGCCGCCCCTGCTACACTCGAATCCAATGAAACGCGCCGCCACGCGCTCCGTGCGGGCCGGTTCCACGGTCATCGGCGGGGGCAACCCCATCGTCGTCCAATCGATGTGCGCCACGCGCACCCAGGACGTCGAGGCGACCGCCGCCCAGGCACGGATGTTGCACGAGGCCGGCGCAGGTCTCGTGCGCATCGCCGTCGACAGCGCGAAGGACGTCGCCGCCCTGGCCGAAGTGCGGGCGCACGTGCCTGATGCGAACCTCGTGGTCGACCTGCAGGAGAACTACCGCCTGGCGGCGCAGGTTGCCCCGCATGTGGCCAAGATCCGCTACAACCCCGGCCACCTCTACCACCACGAGAAGGACCGCCCCGTCCGCGAGAAGGTCGCCTTCATCGCCGAGACCGCCGCGCGCCACGACTGCGCCCTCCGCGTCGGCGTGAACTGCGGTTCGGTCGACCCTGAGATGGCGGCTCGCTTCGATGGCGCCGACCCGCGCGAGCTCGCGGGCGTGACGGCCATGGTCGAAAGCGCGCTCGAGCACTGCCGCTACCTCGACGAACTCGGGTTCGAGCGTTACGTGGTGTCGATGAAGGACAGCGATCCCCGGAAGGTGATCGAGGGGAACCGGCGTTTCGCGTCCGCGCGGCCCGATGTGCCCCTCCACCTGGGCGTGACCGAAGCGGGCATGCTCCCGGATGGCGTGATCAAGACGCGCATCGCCTTCGAACAACTGCTCAGCCAGGGCATTGGCGACACCTTGCGCGTCTCGCTCACGCTCCCCTTCGCCGAGAAGTGGCGCGAGGTCGAGGCCGGGCAGCAGATCATCGCCGACGTCGAAGCCGGGCGCTTCCGCTCGGTCCCCGAGTTCCTCGACCACGGGCTGAACATCATCAGCTGCCCGAGCTGCAGCCGCGTTGAAAACGAAGCTTTCGTTGACCTCGCCTTCAGGGTGCGTGAGCTGGCGCAGTACGCAAAGGATTGCGACATAACCATTGCAGTCATGGGGTGCCGCGTGAACGGCCCCGGCGAGACGGACGACGCCGACCTCGGCCTCTGGTGCGGGCCCGCGGCCGTGAACCTGAAGCGTGGCGGCCAGACCGTTGGCGCCTTTGCCTACGACGCAGTGCTGGACCGGCTGAAGCTGGAGCTCGACGCGCTAGTCGAACGCAAGCGGGGCTGAGCGGCGACCATCGGGGCTACGCGAATGGCTGGCTACCGTCCGGTGTCGCGGAATGCGGCGGCGATGATGGTGGCAGCGACGACTGATCCGCTCAGCCCCAGCGATAGGTCCCCGAGGGTGTCGGTGTAGGCAGTCTCCAGCTCGGGCGAGTTGCGGATGAAGGCAAAGTATTCGAGCAGCTCCCATGCGATAGCCGTCGCGGCGCCGAAGCCTGCCCCCAGGGCGAGCGCGTTCCACCACGGCAGCCCCACGGGGCGAGTCACCAGCATGAACGCCGCCGTGAGCAGGCCCCAATTCACGAAGTGGTTCGCGTCGTCCCACCACCAGATGGTGTTGTATAGGTTCGCCGCGTTGCCCGCCGTGTCGATGACGAACGGCAGGATGACCACGATGTCGGCCGCGATCGGGAACGGGTGCTTTCGGAAGAACAACCACCACGCCGCGGGTATGACGAGCCCCGAGAGCGGGTACGTGAGGATGCGCGTGCCGATTGCCTTCCCCTCGAACTGCTCCCAATCGGGGAAGGCGACGGCCATGAGCAGGAGGAGCACCAGCAGGAGCTTCAGGCCAAGGTCGACCCCAAGGGCTGCTCTCCGGCTCACAGCGACTGAATCGCCCGCGCCATGCGCTCCAGCCCTTCCTCCAGCAGGCTGCGCGGACAGCCGAAGTTGAGGCGCACGAAGCCGTGCCCGCGCTCGCCGAAGTTGGCGCCGTTGCTGAGCCCTACCCTTGCCTGCTCGAGGAAGAACCGGTAGGGGTCGCCGTCCGGCACTGGGAGAGCGCGGCAGTCGAGCCAGGCGAGGTAGGTGCCTTCGGGTGGGCAGAACCGTATGTCCGGCAGTTTCGCCGCGACATAACGTGCGACAAGGGCGCGATTGCCCTCCAGGTACGTGATCAGGTCGAGGAGCCACGCATCACAGTCGCGGTAGGCGGCGAGCGAGGCCGTGTAGCCAAGGATGTTGGGCACGCGCACGAGGTCGGCCCGGGCTTCCACGAACCGCTTGCGGAGGTCCGCGTTTGGAACGATGGCAATCGAACACTTTAGCCCCGGCAGATTGAATGTCTTGCTCGGGGCCATGAGGGTGATCGTGCGCGCTTCAACCTCGGGCGAAAGCGTGGCGATGGGCACGTGCGCCGCACCCGGGTACACGAGGTCGCAGTGGATCTCGTCGGCGACGATGAGCAGGTCTTCGCGCAAGCAGGTTTCGGCCATCGCCGCAAGCTCTGAACGAGTGAAGACCCGTCCCGTGGGGTTGTGCGGGTTGCAGAGCAGGAAAATGCGCGTCCGCTCATTCACGGCGGCGTCGAACGCCGCCGGGTTGCATTCGTAGCGCTCGCCCGGTCCGGGGACGAGCGGCGCCTCGTGGCGTTCCAGGTCGTAGTGCTCGGGGCAGTGGAGGATGGGCCCGTAGGTCGGGGTGTGCGTGAGCACTCCCTGGCCCGGCGCCGTGAACGTCTTCGCTGCCAGGTTGAACGAGGCGATGACCCCTGGCATCAGCACGATCGCCTCCGGCTCTACGACCCAGCCGTACCGCCGCGCGAGCCGCGCGCAAACCACTTCCCGGAACTCCGCCCGCTCCGTTCCGTAGCCGAAGAAGCCGTGCTCTATTCTCTCTCGCAGCGCACGGATGACCGGCTCCGGCGAACGGAAGTCCATGTCCGCGACGAACATGGGGAGCACGTCCGGCGGGTAGGTGTGCCACTTCGAGCTCTCGGTGGCGGTGCGGTCGTAGACGGTGTCGAAGTCGTGAGGCATTGCCCGCTGGATTCTGAACCATCGCCGGTGTGGTGCAAGCATGGGTCAAGGTGCAGGTGTCATAATGCGCCATCTGCGCGCCCGGGAGGCCAAAGGTGGACACGTACGACCAGCAGTCCGTCCGCCAGTTCTTCGACCGCTACGGCCAGCGCGAGTGGGAGCGGCTCGCCCGTGACGTCGCCGGGCAGACGAGCTACGCCATTCACTGGAAGCTCCTCTCGCCCGAGGTCCGGCCGGGGATGCGAATCCTCGACGCCGGCTGCGGCCCCGGGCGATACGCCATCGACCTGATGCGCGCAGGCGCCACGGTCACCCTGGCGGACCTTTCGCCGGTGCAACTGGAGTTGGCGGTGGCGAACGTGCGGGCGGCCGGCCTGGAGAGCCAGGTCGACGGCGTCCACGAGCTCGACATCTGCGATCTGGGCGTCTTCCCGGAGGGGCGCTTCGATGGCGTGGTCTGCTATGGCGGGGCCGTCTCCTACACCCGCGAGCGCCACCGCGAAGCTCTGCGCGAGCTGGTGCGCGTTGCGCAGCCCGGAGGATTCGTCGCGCTCAGCGCGATGACTCTCTACGGCGTGCTGCAACTGCTCGGCCTCCTCGACATTCCCGGGTTCCTTGAGACCATGGCGGACCACCTGGAACTGGGCGACGGCCTCCCGGCCCTGCCAGGCTGCGTGATGACCGTCCAGGAGTCGCCCGAGTTCCACCGGCCTATGGCGCTCTTCTCCGCAGACCACCTGCGAGACCTGGTTGCCGAAAGCGGGTGCGACGTGATGCGGACAGGCGTGGCGAACCCGCTTTCGTGGGGCCTGGTGCCGCTTGAGAAGACCGCCGCGAGCGCCCCGGGACGCGAGGCTCTCCTGCAGCTCGAGCTCGCCCTCTGCGAGGACCCGCGCCTGGCGGATCGGGGCGACCACATCATCGTCATCGGGCGGAAGCGGTAGGACCACGGGACCGGCAAATGCGAAACGGGGGCCGCCGCATTGGCAGCCCCCGTTGGATGAGTGGTGGAGACGCGGGGGAGTTGAACTTCACGAGACGGGCCGCCACGGTCCGCTACGAACCGCGGGCGAATCTGTTTCGCCGCCTGCGTGTCCGCTGCGAACCGCACGGTTCCGCTTGGATGAGGGGTCAAATGAGGGGTCACCGCCGTCAACGTACTCCTATCCGGACGGCTGGCCGTCCGGGCCGAGTGCGCTCTCAGTCTGGTCCGCGCCCCAGGGACGAATAGGGGCGGACCCCGGAGGTCATATTCCGAGGTCCGCCCGGAGAGGCTGGGACGGTCTGACGCCCGTCCTGCTACACCACGGCGCGGATGCGCGGACCTGCGATCAGCTTGGGGCGCACGCGCATCACGTCGCCAGCCATCTCGTAGTCGAGCATCCCGCCCAAGGCCAGGTCGCGGACCTCGGCTTCACTCCGGCCCATCGCCGCTGCCGCCTGTACAAGCGGCAGCGTGTCGCCGCGGGACCGGGGGGACATCTCCCTTCGCCCCTGCCTGAGCCAGCGGTCCACCGAGGCGCTCACGGCTAGATGCCCGTCACCGCGACGAAGTGATTCGCGCGCAGCGTCGCGAAGCCGAAGCCGGTTTCGGCCAGGAAGCGGACGGCGTTCTTCGCGAAGTCATCGCTGACGGCTTCGGACCACGCCAGCCGCGAAAGGCCCATCCACCGCCGGGCGCCGAGGGCGAAGTTGCCCACGAGTCCGGTCCCGGCCGCAAGGGCCGTGCTCTCCACGACACGAACGCGCCAGATGGACCCCGGGGCGCTGCCGACCGGGCCACCAAGCAGATACTGGCCGTTCGCGTCGGTCTCCATCTCCAGCGTCTCGAGGTCGCTGGGGTTCATGATCACGGCTTCCGGCGTCACATGCGCGTTTCGCAGCGTCGTAATCGCCTTGCGGATCGCATCGGCCGTGGAGTCGCCGCCCTTCGCCTGCGAGCCGATGCTCGCGTTGAGGATGCCGGTGGGCTGGCCCGAGCCGGTCCCGTTCAAGGCGTAGTTCTCGCAGGATTCCAGCACTGCGAGCCCCAGCTCGTTGCTGACGAAGCTCTCAAGGTCACCAAAGGCTGCCAGGAGCTGCCGCGGGATCTGGTCGCTGACCGTCGCGACGGTGTAGAGGCTCGTGCTGGCCCGCTCAACCGACAGGGTGCTCTCTGGCTTCGCGGCCAGGTGGGCCGTCACGGCCGCGGCGTTGGTGTAGACCGTCTGACGAAGGTAGTCGAGGCTCTCGCCACCGAGTCCCGCCACGTCTTCGAACGGGATGAGGTCCAGGACGCTGAGCGGCCGATGGGGCAGCCGCGAGAAGGTGGAGGTCATCATGGGCGGCGAGGCGACACCACCACCCCCGGTCACGTCGAAGGCGGCGCGATAACCGCCATCCGCGACGGGGCGCGAAAGGTAGCTCGCGAGGATGGACGGGAGGCCGGCGCCCCCGGAAGGGGCGTCGTGCGCCCTGGTTTCGCGGGCGTGGTTTGCGAACGCCGTCCCGGCCAGTGCTCCACCGGGCTGCGAGGCCGGGACGGGCAGGCGGTCGCTCGGGCTGCGACCGGAAAAGAGGTCGCGGCCGGTCTCAGAACCGTACTGGCGCTTGAGGACGTCGGCGTGGCGCGAGGCAGAGTCGAAGGCCGCATGAAGGTCAAGCAGATCGTCGGCCTGCGCGCGGTTGGCCGGGTCGAAGACGTCGATTCCGGCCTTGAGCAGATGGCCGCGCTTCTTTTCGAGGGCCGCCCAGAGCTCGCCTGCTGTCTTCTCGGTCTCGCGGATTTGGTCCAAGGTGACCTTGGATGCAGCTGTGTTGGACATGAAAAAAGCCTCCCACATTGGCGCAAGATGACGCGCTTTGGGAGGCATCGCCCGGACTGCCATCTCCAAGTGCTTCGCGGCCCCGGGCAGCGCCGCTATTGAGATCATAGCACTGTCCGGGCGCCGGAAGTGAAGGACCCCGGGGAGAGCCGCCCCGCTCCCCGGGCGATGTTGGTACTCTATGCGGCCGTCGAGCCGGGCTGGCGCGGTCCTGGCGACGGTAGGGGCAGGTTGTGGACCATGGCGGCGGCGTAGCGCGCGGCGGCAAGGGTTGCCCGGCCTGCGACGATGTGGGGCTCTTCGTCCGACTCCGGGCCTTCGTCGTGCTCGTAGTAGGAGGCCATGGCGGCGATGATCTCGGTATCGAGATCGGTTAGCTCGTAGGGTCCTTCGTGGCTGAGCGCCAACGGCGGGCCGTCGGTGGTCATGTGCGGGCTGACAAGCCCGCTGCGCACGGTCGCCAGCATCCGCGACACGAT
>CAYYYI010000121.1:0-8151 GCA_964475735.1 uncultured Anaerolineaceae bacterium | reverse complement strand
GGCATCACCACGTGCACGTAGTCGCTTTCGCCGATGGGGCGGAAGACGCCCTGGCTCGATGGGCCGGTCATCTCCAGGGCCACGTCGCCGGAAAGGACGTTCAGGACGTCCTGCAGGTAGCGGCTGTTGAACGCGATCCGCCCCGCGTCGCCCTCCACCTGCGCGTCCACCTCGCCGTCGTTTTCGCCGATCTCCTCGGCGCGGGCGCTAATCTTGAGCTTGCCGGGCATGCCCGTGCCGGGCTGAATCTGCAGCCTCACAATGCCGCTGCCGTCGCGCGCGAAGATGGCCGCAATCCGCACCTCGCGCTTGAACTCGTCCACGTTCACCACGCAGCGCGTGGTCCATTCCCCCGGGATCAGCTGGTTGTAGTTCGGGAACGTCCCCTGGATGAGCTGCGCAACCAGCTGGATCTCCGTATCGCCGATTTCGAACATCACCTGCGTGCGCTGCGGGTTCACGCGCATCGTCACCGGCTCGCTGCTTTCGCCCACCAGCCGGGCCACCTCGCGCATCGCACGGGCCGGGACGATCGCCGCCATCGTCTCCGGCGGCGCCGCCGCGAGGGTGATGTCAGAGACCGCCAGCCGGAACCCGTCGGCGGCCGCGAAGGTCAGCCGCGTGCCGTCCGTCTTTACTTCGACCCCGGTGAGCACCGGGCGCGATTCGTCTGTTGCGGCCGCGAATTCGACGCGATCGATCGCCCGCTTCAGCGCCTTCGGGTCGAGTTCGATGCTTGCCCCCTCGGTGATTGAGGGCATGCGGGGGAAGTCTTCGGCGTCCATCGCGTTGATGGTCGATTCGTTGCGGGCGCACTCAAGCTTCACCTGGCGCCCGCGCTCGGGGATCTCCAGGTTCACCGTCGCCGACGGCAGCGACGAAACGAAGTCTGTGATGAGGCGCGAAGGGATAGTGGTGGCGCCTTCCTCGTCGATCTTCGCTCCCACCCATGTGCTGATGGATATGTCGAGGTCCGTGGCAGCAAGCTTGAGCCGCCCCCGGTCGGTTGCCAGCAGCACGTTGGCCGTGATGGGCAGCGTCGAGCGCGTGGCGACAGCGCGGCCGACAATGCTGAGGCCGCGATGCAGGTTTTCCTGTAGCACCTGGACTTTCACTGGTTCACCCGCCTAAGCGATTCGACGGATTATATGGCCGAATGCGCCCCCGAGACAAGGCGACCGCTTAGGCGGGTCAACAATTCACCACCCCTTCCAGGGGCGCCATGCAGGAATTCGCCGGTCTTAACGCCCCATCGCACGCGAGTCGTTTATACTGGCTGCGAGTCGTGTTTATCTCTGAGCTCCAGATCACCAACTACCGGAACTACGTTCGCGCCAACATCCGGCTCGACCGTGGGCTGAACCTGTTTGTGGGCGACAATGCCCAGGGCAAGAGCAACCTCCTCGAAGCCATCTATCTGCTTTCAACCCTTCGTTCGAGCCGTGCCAGTTCGGACGCCGATCTCGTGCGGCGCGACATAATCGTCTCCGAATTTCCCATCGCGCGGCTCGAATGCCAGGTCGACCGCTCCGCCGGCAGCCTCCACCTGGAGGTCGCTATCGTTGGCCGCACAACCGATGCGAACCACCGTGCCGGGAAGCGCGTTCGCGTAAACGGCGTCCCCCGGCGCGCCTCCGATGCGGTCGGGCAGCTTTGCGCGGTGCTGTTCAGCACGCTCGACATCGAGATTGTGGCCGGGCCGCCGCTCCTGCGCCGCCGCTACCTCGACATGATGATCTCGCAGGTCGACCGCGGCTACCTGCGCGCCATGCAGCGCTACGCGAAGGTCCTTCAGCAGCGCAACAGCCTTCTCAAGCGCATCCAGGTGCGCGAAGCGTCCACCGGCGAGCTCAACTTCTGGGATCAGGAGCTTTCGCATTCGGGCGGCATCATAATGAAGGCGCGCGCCGACGCACTTGGCTCGCTCGTCCCTGAGGCTGCCCACCAGATGCAGCGTCTCAGCGATGGGCAGGAGAGCCTGCAGCTGACCTACCGGCCCTCACTGGGTGGGTTCGACGACTCCAGCCTGCCCATCGATGAGACAGAATGGATTGCGCGCATGCTCAGGGCCCTCAGCGCCCTCCGCGGCCGCGAAATCGGCGCCGGCGCCACCATCGCCGGTCCTCATCGCGACGACGTCACGATCGAGATCGATGGGATGCCCGCCGATGCCTACGCATCGCGCGCGCAGCAGCGCATCGCCGCGCTCTCGCTCCGGCTGGCCGAAGCGAACTACCTTCGCAACGTCCTTGGGGACGACCCCGTCGTTCTTCTCGATGATGTGCTGAGCGAGCTCGATGCGCGCCGCCGCAAGGGCGTCCTCGAATTCTTCGACAACTTCCAGCAGACCATCGTCACTACCGCCGAGCCTGACCGCGTGCGCGAAGTGATGACGCGCGCCTCGGGCCGCTTCATCGTTTCGGCCGGCGCGCTCACGCGGTTCGAAGGCGAGTAGCGCCATCAGGCGGCGGAGCACCGTCGCCGGCTTCGCGCTTGTCGCGGGCTCCTTCGGCTTTCTGCTTGGCCTCGGGGTCCTTCTCATCCTTCCATGGGCCGGCGACGACCCCGAATACGAGCTCTTCCTCATCAACCTCGTCATCGGCACGGCGACCGTCTACATGTCATTGGGCGGAGTGCTTGTCTACCAGGCGGCTTCGGCGCTCGGGGGTACCGGCTCAACCGTTCTCCGCCTGCGGCGGCCGTGGCTTCTCCTTCCCCTGCTTCCTGCCGCCATCGGTCTCGGTCAGTGGCTCGTAAACGACCCCGAGCGAATGCCGTGGCTCTTCCCCGTGGCGAACCTGGCGGCCGTCAGCATCCCTTCGACCGTCATCGCGGGCGTCGTGGCTGTGCGCTATTCGCGGCGAAACCCGCTGGCCTGGCCCGTGAGCTGGCGCGAGTGGTCGAGCGGCTTCATCTACGGCGCGGTGGGCGCGACCACCATCGGCGCCATCATCAACACCCTGTATCTGGTGTTCATGGGCGCCTTTCTCATCGACCGATTCGGCTATGGCGACGCCTTCGACATCGGGAACAACCTGTCCACGCTCCCGCGCGGTTGGGGGTTGTTCTTCGACCTGAGCGTGCTGTCGCTCGTCGCCCCGGTGAACGAGGAGTTCTGGAAGGGCGCCCTCGTAGCCCTCTTCTTCTACCGCAAGGGAGGGGCTGCGCGCTGCTTCCTCTGGGGGACCCTGGCCGGAGCTGGCTTCAACCTGCTCGAAACGTTCGACAACAGCGTCGCGCTCGTGAGTCCGGAGCAGTTGGCCGACCAGACGATGGGCAACCAGTGGTGGCTGTTCGCCGTCGCCCGCACGGGGACAGGCGCCATCCACGCGCTCGCGTCGGGGCTATCCGCTCTCGGCTTCTATGCGCTGCTGCGAAAGAAGCCGCGCTACCTGGTGGGATACCCCCTCGCGGTGCTCGTGCACGGCTCCTGGAACTTCCTTACCTACGCGCTCGCCGGTGACCAGTTCTTCAGCATGGCCGGCCCCGATTCCGCCGCGCTTGATATCCTCAGCATCGCCGGGATGGTCGCCCTCTTCGCCGCGTGCGCGACGCTCCTCTGGGTGCTTCCCGGCCGCCTGCGCGACGAACAGCCGGCCCCGATCTACACCGCGCTCGGCATGTTGCCTGCGGCGGCGCCGGGGGAGACGGCGACGGTTGCGCTCCCGATGCCGGGGAGGTGATGCGCAGGCAAGGGCGCGCCCGGTCCCCCGTCCCGCTACAGGCCCGCGAGAAACTCCGCCACGGCCGCGTTGAAAGCCTCCGGCTGGTCCATGTTCGCGGCGTGCCCGGCATCCGGGATGACCGCCTTCTTTGCGCCAGGGATCTTCGCAGCCATGTAGTCTGTCGCCGCAAGGAACCCCTGGTCGTTGGCCCCCACGAGCACGAGCGTCGGGACGGAGATTCCCGGGAGCGATTCGATAACGCGGCTGTCGAATTGGGCAAGCATCCCGCGGGCGGCTTTCGCCAGGCCCGCGGCCGAGCGGTGCTGGCTGACACGCACTTCAGCGCTTGCGTTCTCGGGGACCTCGATGCCCCGCTCTTCGAGCCTCTCCGCCCGCCGGATGGACGTGCGATTCCAGCCCGCGCGCGCCTCGTCGTTGCGATAGCCCGGGCCGGTGTCGAAGAGCATCAGCGCCCGCACCATCTCCGGGTGGGCGAGGTTGAAGGCGAGCGACATGAACCCGCCAAGGGAGAGACCCCCGATGACGGCCCGCTCGACCCCGCACTCACCAAGGATGGCGCGCATGTCGCCCACGGTGTGGGCTTCGGAGTAGAGCGAGGGATCTTCCGGGCTGTCGCTCATCGCGTGGCCGCGCATATCCCAGGTGATGACACGGTACCGGTCAGAGAACGCCTCAACCTGGCCGGTCCACATGCGCGACGAAGCACTGTACCCGTGGCTGAACAGGATCGCCGGGCCCTGCCCGTGGTCCTCGTAGTAGATCTGCACTCCGTCGCGGTCTATGTAGGCCAAGCCGTCCTCCCTCGTTTCGTGCTTCGAATGGTCGTGGCGCCCGATTCTACAGACTTCGTGCTTCCGCGCTTCACTCTTCGACTCTCGCAAAGTCGCAGCGAACCCAGCGGTCCACGGGCACTGGCTGCCAGTCTGTCGAGAGATGTGCCAGGTGGCCATAGCCGCCCGCCATGCCGATCCACTTCACCATCCCGGGCTCGATCTCGTTGGCTCCGCCCCAGCCTGTGTACTGCGAGCCGTCCCAGCCGTTGTAGGAGACGATCTGCCCCGGCTGCACAGAAGGCGCTACCCGCGCCCGTACACGGAATTCGCCCAGGTCGTTGAAAACGCGAATCAGGTCGCCGTCGTTCACGCCGCGGACGCGCGCGTCGGCGATGCTCACGAGCGCCGTCGGTTCGCCCCTGTGGGTCCCCAATACAACCTTGTTGGTGTGGTTCATGGAATGCACCGACCAGCGGTTGTGGCCCCCGGTCATGCCCAGCGGGTAGTCGCCGCCCATGCGCGGGTTCGGTTTGTGCGTGGGCAACTGTTCGCCCGCCTCCAGGAACCACTCGTGGTCGATGTAGAACTGGGCGCGCCGCGAGAATGTTGGGTACGGCACGCCCCTCTCGACGTGGTCGCGGAAGGGTGCGTGCGTCTCGTCCGGCTTCAGCGGCGAAGCCTGCGAAAGCGCCAGCGGCGTCAGCCCCCAGTCGATGAAGCGCACGTGGCCCTTCTCCCGGAACGTCTCCAGCGTCGTGCGCGGCGGCAACGTCCCCGCCAGCGCGGAGTCGCGTACCTGCTCGTCGGCCAGGCGTTCGGAGTCGTTGTAGTAGCCGTTCATCGTGTATTCGGCCACGAGCGAGCTGTACGGCTTGGTGTTCCCCTTTTCGTCCTGGATGTTCTCAATCCCACGCGCGGCGGCGCGCTCGGCCATCTTTTCGAGCAGGATGCGGAAGATCTCCCACTCGTTCTTCGCCTCACCGGCTGGCTCCACGGCCTTGTCGGAAAAGGTGAGGTTGAGAACGTGCGCCCCCGGGAGGGCGAATGCCACCTTCTCGTAGTGCTGAGCGGCCGGCAGGAAGTAGTCCGCGTAGAGGCCCGTCTTGTTCATCCGGAAGTCGATCATCACCACCAGCTTCAGCTTCGGCCACAGGTTGGGCAGCAGGGCGTTCTTGCCGCCGCGCGTGCGCCGAAGCATGTTGCCTCCGCACTCGATGAGCACCCGGGGCTCGTTCTCGGGGCCGGGCTTGTTCGCGCCGTCCCACCAGCCCTTTTCAAGCGCCTCGTGGAAGTAGTCGTCGAAGCTCCGCGGCAGCGACTCGTCGCCCCACTCGCGAACGTTCCAGCGCTTCGCGTAGCCCGCGTGCCAGTACCAGCCGAACACGGGCGGCGCGCTCGATCCCGACACCTTGCCCGCGCTCCGGTCGAGCATCGAGGCGAACGGCCGCAGCACCCCCCGGGGCCCCCGGCTCATCTCCCGCACGGCCATCTCGGTCGTCATGGTCGAATCGAGCTGCTTGATCATGTTGATGGCCGAATCGCGGGCCGAAAGGATAATCTCCGTGTTCTCCGCGCCGGGCCCGGGTTTGGCCAGCGCCAGCCCCATGCCGTCGTGCAGTCCTGCCGACCACATGCGGATGCCCGCGCCCTTCTTCCCCCAGTTGCCGCTCGCCGCCAATGCAAGGCACATGGCCCGTTCCACGAGGTCGCCGTGGTAGAGCTTGCAGGCGTTCGCCCCCAGGATGATGTTGGAGCGCTTCTTCGCCATCTTTCGAGCCAGGTCTCGCACCACTTCCGCGTGCACGCCGGTGATGGGTTCCTGCTTCTCGGGCGTGTATTCGGCGTCGAGTTTCGCCCGCAGCAGCGCGTACACCGGCGTCACAGCCACCGTCTCGCCCGATGGAAGCGCAACCTCGAACTCCCCGTCGAGGGCCACGTCGAGTCCGTCCAGCCGCAGGTCGCCGCGGTTCGCCAGCCGCGGACCCGTGCCCGGCTCCCACTGGTAGAGCTGATCCTCGCGCCCTTCGCCCTCAACGTCGGGCTGGCGGAGGTAGCGGCCCGTGTCGCGGCGCACCAGCAGGCTGAAGTCGGTCTGCTCCTTGAGGAACTTCCAGTCGGCGATGTCCTCCGCGAACATCACCTGCGCCAGGCTCAGCGCGAAGGCGGCATCGCTCGCGCCCTTGATCGGGATCTGGAGATCGGCGTGGACGTGAGTCGGGTTGATGTCCGGCGAGATGTTCACCACCTCGGCGCCGTTGTAGCGAGCCTCGGCGATGAAGTGGTAGAAGGGGATGCGCGTGTACACGGCATTCATGTGCCAGAGCAGCACGATCTCGCTGTGGAACCAATCGTCCGAAGACGATTCCGGGCTGAACTTGCCGAACGTTTCGTAAAGCCCGATCGAAAAGTCGTTGATCGAGCCGTTCACGTCCGTGCCCAGGCCGCCGATGGTCCCGAAGAACCGGTTCGTGGGTGTGGAGGTGACCACTTCGGGGGAGCCCTCGTGGATGATCGAAAGCGGGCCCGACTCGCCAATGGCGTCGATGATCCCGTCCGCTATCTCGCTCAAAGCCTGATCCCACGAGATGCGGGTCCACTTTCCTTCGCCGCGCTCGCCCGCGCGCTTCAGCGGGTACATCACCCGGTCCGGACCGTAGAGCGATTGGCTCCACGACACCCCCTGCATGCACCCCATCGGGTTCCAGTCGGGAACGCCTTCTTCGACCGTACCCACCGTGCCCGATTGCTCCTCGCGCCAGACAATGCCGTCGCGAACGTACACGCGCATAGGGCAGTTGCCGGGGTAGCAGTCCACGCAGTGCGTTCCCCAGTACACCGCGTCCCACTTCCACTTCTCGCGGTACAGCTCCTGCCAGCCGCTGTAGATCGGGTCATTGCCAGCTGTGCTCATGGTGAGAGTGTTCGGTCCCATTGCCGGGTCTGCCATGACGGTGATCATCCGGCCCGCCGGGAGCACGCCATCGGAGGGGGCGGGCGGGTAGACTGACTCATATGCGGACGCGAGCCTGGCTGCACTCCCCAATCGTTCTGCTCCTGGTGCTGTTGGCGGCGTGCAGCGACGCACCCACAGCGACTCCTTCTCCGACAGCGCCGACGGCGGAGGCGACCGCCACTGCCGGCACTTCGCCCACCCCAGCCGCCGCGCCAACCACAGCGCCCGCGGATCGCAAGACCCTTGGCGCGCCCACCGGCGCACCGCACACCGCCGCTGACCCCTCCTTCACTGCCCTTCCCGGGGCCAGGGCCTACTCTGGCAAGCTCGGCGTCGCCGCCTACCGGATCGAGATTCCTGATGCCTGGAATGGCGACCTGGTGCTCTGGGCCCACGGGTTCCGGGGTTTCGATGCGGAGCTGACGGTCGAAAGCCCGCGCGGTGCCCTCCGCCGCCTCCTCATCTCGCAGGGATACGCATGGGCGGCAAGCTCCTACAGCGAAAACGGCTACGTCCCTGGCATCGGCGCCGATGACACGCTGGCGCTCAAGAAGCACTTCGCGCAACAGTTTGGTGCGCCCGGGCGGACTTACATCACGGGCGCTTCGATGGGCGGCAACGTCGTGGCGCTTTCGCTCGAACACTTCGCCGCTGAATACGACGGCGGCCTTGCCGTGTGCGGCGCACTTGGTGGCGAGGAGATCATCGACTACCTGCTCTCGTGGGCAATGGTCGCCGA
>CAYYYI010000120.1:5596-8191 GCA_964475735.1 uncultured Anaerolineaceae bacterium | reverse complement strand
GCGTGCTGCTGCTCGCGTAGTTTGTCCCGTAGTAGATCACCACCTGAATTTGGAGCGTCCCGGAACCAGATTGGGCTACTTTGAGGGTCAGCACCTGAGCATCGGACGCCACCGTGAACGCTGAGCTCTGGACCATCTGTCCGCTGCGAATCGCCACATAGTTCCCGCTGGGCCCGCCGCTCTGCACCGTGGGGGAGCCGGTGGGTGTCCAGCCGGTAAGGTCGCCGGTGGCGAAGTCATGGTTGGCCGGCGGCGTCCCGACCGGCCCGCCCGGCGTCTCGAAGTCGTGGTTTGCGGGCGGCGTGCCCACCTCGCCCAGGCCCGTGCCCGAGAAGTCCCCGTTTGGCACCTGAGCGGCAATGGCCCCGCTCAACGACGGCAACGCGCGGGCCGTCTCGACTGGCCTGTCGAGGTTCGTTTCGTAGACCGTTGGGAACATGAAGCCACAAAGGATTGCTGTGACCGCCAGCAAAGCGCGACGCATGGGTGGGTCCTCCCCCAGAGAGTTGGGGGCATCCTAGCGGGCTTTCGGTGGGAATACATCCCCACATCGGCGCAATTGGCAAATTCTAATGACCGCTCAAATTGTCATTTCTACCGGTGCGTTACATGGGCCGCTGAGTGGCCGCTCAATCGGCGCCCTTCCCACTTGCGGTTGGCCGCGCCTGCAGATGGTACCCCCGACAGGACTCGAACCTGTGCCTTCGGCTCCGGAGGCCGACACTCTATCCGCTGAGCTACGGGGGCTTTCCTTCCCAGATGATAGCGCGAGGCGGCAGTTCGGGCACGGGCGCGCGTGCCTCCGAATCCGGCGACGGCGTAGAATTGGGAGTCACTTCATCCCAAGGAGCCTTCAATGGGCGGCGAGAAAGGCCCCGCGCCCCGTGGCGACATCCTTCCCTTCAAGGCGACTGAGACCACCCTCGCAAATGGCCTCAAGGTCATCGTCGTCCCGACGGGGTTCCCGAACCTGGTTTCGTTGCAGATCCCGGTCCAAACGGGCTCGCGGAACGAGGTCGAGCCGGGGAAGTCCGGGTTCGCACACTTCTTCGAACACATGATGTTCCGCGGCACCGAACGCTACCCGGCGCATCGCTACCAGCAGGTCATCACCCGGGCGGGCGCCCGCCAGAACGCCTACACCACCGACGACTACACGAACTACCACATCACATTCGCCAGGGAAGACCTGGAGACGGTGCTTGAGATTGAGGCCGACCGGTTCATGAACCTCTCCTATTCCGAAGAGGACTTCAAGACCGAGGCCCGGGCCGTGCTCGGCGAATACAACAAGAACAGCGCCGATCCGCTGAACAAGCTCATCGAGGTGCAGCGCGAGCACGCATTCACCCGGCACACCTACAAGCACACGACGATGGGCTTCCTCGCGGACATCGAAGACATGCCGAACCAGTTCGAATACTCGCGTGAGTTCTTCGGGCGCTGGTACCGGCCCGAGTACACGACGATCATCGTCGCGGGCGACGTCGATGCTGCCGAAGTCGTGGCAATGATCGAGCGCCACTGGGGCAGGTGGGAGAGGGGGACTCACACCGTCGACATCCCGGCTGAGCCCGTGCCTTCTGCATCTGTCGCGGCCCATGTCCCATGGCAAACGGAGACGCTCCCGTGGGTGACCGTGGGCTTCCACGGCCCCGCCTTCTCGGAGACGGAGAAGGACTTCGCGGCCCTCGACGTGTTGTTTGACCTCCACTTCGGCGAAACGTCGGACCTGTACCGGCGGCTGGTGGAGCAGGAGCAGAAGGTAGACCAGATCTTCCCCTACATGCCCCCTACCACCGATCCGGGGCTCCCCACGATCATGGCGCGGGTGAAGGACCTGGCCGACGCTGCGTACATCCGCGACGCGATCATCGATACCATCGCGGGCGCGAAGCGGCGGCCAGTATCGGCGCTGCGGCTGGAAGAGGCGAAGTCGCACAACCGCTACGCCTTCGCACGGACGCTCGACAATTCGGAGTCCATCGCTGCGGCGCTCGCTACCTTCGTCCGGTTCCGGCGCTCGTATGAAACCCTCAACAACCTCTACCGCGTCTACGACTCGCTCACAGTAGGCGACCTCAACGCGGCGGCGCGGCGGTATCTCACGAACGAGCGCATGGTCGTGACCACGCTTTGCTCCGGAGTTCAACCGGCAGGCTTCGAAGCCCCACCATCGATCCCCGAGGGAAGCGCGGCGGCCGGGACGGCCAGCGTCGCAACGGTCCGGATTGAATCGCCCTCACAGCTTCTCCGGTTCAAGCTGCTGTTCAACGCGGGGCCGGCATATGACCCGCCGGGCAAGGAGGGGCTTGCGGCCATGGCTGCGAGCATGATCGCCGAAGCAGGGAGCAAGGAACTCCGCATCGACGAGATCAACAAGGCCCTATTCCCGATCGCCGGCAGCTTCCGCGCGCAGGTGGACCGCGAAATGACCACCTTCACGGGCGTGGTTCACCGGGACAATTTCGACGGCTTCGCCGGTATCGTGCTCAAGCAACTGCTCGAACCAGGGATGCGCGAGGATGACTTCGCGCGGCTGAAGTCGCAGCAGTTGAACGAGCTCCTCCAGGACCTGCGCGCCAACAACGAGGA
>CAYYYI010000120.1:0-5496 GCA_964475735.1 uncultured Anaerolineaceae bacterium | reverse complement strand
TGAAGTCGCAGCAGTTGAACGAGCTCCTCCAGGACCTGCGCGCCAACAACGAGGAGGAGCTGGGTAAGGAGCGGCTGCAGGAGAACATCTTCGCCGGTACGCCCTACCGGCACCCGGTGGCGGGAACCGCTGCCGGTATAGAGAGCCTCGCCCTGGCGGATGCGACCGGCTTCATGGAGCGGTTCTTCACGCAGGCCAACCTCACCCTCGGGCTTGCGGGCGACTTCCCGGAGGCCTTCATTGACCGGCTACGGGATGAGCTCTCGGGGCTGCCTGCCGGGCAGCCGGTTTCGCCTCCGCAAGTCGCGGGGCGGCAGCCCCGGGGAATCGAGGTCGAAATCATTGAGAAGGACACCCGGGCCACTGCGATCTCCTTTGGCCACCCGATCGAGGTGACCCGCAGCCACCCGGACTTCGCGGCGCTGTGGCTGGCGCGGGCATGGCTGGGCGATCACCGGGCTTCTCACGGGCGGCTCTTCCAGCGCATCCGCGAAGTGCGCGGCATGAACTATGGCAACTACGCCTACGTCGAAGCCTTCCCACGTGGGATGTTCCAGTTCTTCCCCGACCCGAACCTGGCGCGCCGGGCGCAGATCTTCGAGATCTGGATCCGGCCCGTAATGCCGCAGAATGCGGTGTTCGCGTTCAAGACAGCGCTTTTCGAGCTCGGGCGGCTCATCGAACACGGTCTGAGCAATGACGAGTTCGAGGCCATCCGCAACTACCTGCTGAAGAACATCCACGTGATGCTGAAGACTCAGGACCAGCAACTGGGGTATGCGCTCGACAGCCGCTGGTACGGGATCGGCGACTTCGCGACAGTCATGCGGGAGCAGCTTGCCGCTCTCACACCGGCGGCGGTGCATACGGCAATCCGGCGGCACCTCTCGGCAACGAACCTGAGCGCCGTCTTCATCACGAAAGACGCCGCGGGGCTCCGAGACGAGCTTCTGGCGGACCGGCCGGCGACCATCGCCTATGACGCGGCCAAACCCCAGGACGTGCTCGACGAGGACCGTGCCATTGGTTCGCTCAAGCTCGGGATTCGCCCGGAGGCGGTCCGCATCACCCCGGTGGACCAGGTGTTCGCGAGATAGCGCGGTCAGGCCATCTCGTCGAGCTGGGCGGCGAGTTCGGCCGCAGACCGTGCGGGCATACGGCACGAGCGATCCTCGCACAGGCAGGCAAGCGGCTTTGACGCGTCTTCTCTCCCTTCGAACAGCGGCAGACCGCCGCCGCCAGCGGTGGGTGCGATGGCGAGCCATGGCAGATAGCGGGCCCCGGCCTCGCGCTCGAACGGTTGGCGCGTAACCCGGTTGCCCAGGATGACCAGTTCGCGGGGCGGCGTGAGCAGGAACTCGGCGGCCTGCAGCATGGTTCCGAAACCAGCAGGGGCTGCGAGGAGAGCGTCGCCTGCGACCGCGAGGGTGGTCCGGGCGATTTCCTCCCACTCCGGCCGCCCGTAGTAACGGCTGAGCCATAGGGCAAGTAGCGCCGCAGCGCCGTTCCCCGAAGGCGTCGCCGCATCGAACAGCGGTTTCGGGCGGAAGAGTAGCCTTTCACCGTCCGCGGGTGTTTCGAAGAACCCCCCGCCCTGCGAATCACGGAAATCTCGAATCATGGCCTCAAAGAGGGTCCTCGCCCGTTCGATGTGAGCCCGGTCGCCCGTGAGTTTGAAGAGCTCGACCAGCCCGAGCCCGTAGAGAGCGTAGTCGTCCAACATCCCGTTCACCCGGGCAGTCCCCGTCCGCCAGGTGTGCAGGAGGCGTCCACCCGTCCAGAGCTCCTCTCGCACAAAGGCCGCGTTCTGCTCCGCGGCCGAGCGATAGCTGGCATCATCGAGCACCCGCGCCGCTTCCGCGAAGGCGGCAAGGGCAAGCCCGTTCCACGACACAAGGACCTTATCGTCGAGTCCGGGCGGAACGCGATTCTGCCGCTCAGCGAACATGCGCGCACGCAGGCTCTCCAGCTTCGCGCCAGTTGACTCAACATCCAGCCCGAAGTGCGCGGCGAGATCACGCAGGGAGAGGGCGCGGCTCAGGACATTTCTGCCCACCAGTTCCGGACGATGCGGGTCGATGAAATTCCCCTCCGGGCTCACGCCGAAGGCAGCACAGAAGAGTGAAGCATCGGCGCCGAGCGCGGCCTCAACCTCTGCCAGCGTCCACAGGTAGAACTTGCCCTCCACGCCCTCGCTGTCGGCGTCCTGTGCGGAGTAGAAGCCGCCGGCGGGGTCCTGCATCTCGCGGAGCAGATAGTCCAGGGTCTCGCGGGCCACCCGCTCGTAACGGGAGTTCCCCGTCAACTGGTACGCGTGCAGGTAGGCACGGGCAAGCTGAGCGTTGTCGTACAGCATCTTTTCGAAGTGCGGCACCAGCCATTGCTGGTCCACGCTGTAGCGTGCGAACCCGCCGCCGAGGTGGTCGTAGATGCCGCCAGCCGCCATGCGGTCAAGGGTGTGGAGGACCATCTCGAGCGCACCCTCGTCGCGGTTGCGGCCCTCGCGAACGTGGTACGCAAGTAGAAACTCTAGGTTGGCCGGCGAAGGGAACTTCGGTGCGCCGCCAAAGCCACCCCAGGCGGGGTCGAACGACTCGCGGAACGTGGCCAGTGCCTGCCGGGGCACGTCATCTGTAACGGCGAAATCACCCGAAGAGGCCAGTTTCACCGTGTTCTCGAGATGGACCACGATCTGGCCGGCCGAGGCAAGGACGCGATCGCGGTCGTTCTCCCACGCGCCGTGCAGCGCTTCGAGAACGCGGGAGAACCCCGGGCGGCCGAAGCCATCTTGCGGCGGGAAGTAGGTGCCGCCAAAGAACGGTTCGCCCGAGGGGGCCAGGAACACTGTGAGCGGCCAGCCGCCCTGCCCCGTCATCGCCTGCACGGCGGTCATGTACACGCTGTCGACGTCGGGACGCTCTTCGCGGTCTACCTTCACGTTTACGAACCACCGGTTCATGAGCGCCGCAACGTCCTGGTCCTCGAACGACTCGTGCGCCATCACGTGGCACCAGTGGCACGAGCTGTAGCCGATGGAAAGGAGGATCGGCCGGTTCGAATCTCGCGCCGCCGAAAACGCCTCTTCGCCCCAGGCGTACCAGTCCACGGGATTGTTCGCATGCTGGAGAAGGTAGGGGCTGGTTTCGCGCGCGAGGCGATTGGGCAACTGTTCTAACCCGGCCATCGATCGCCTCCGCAGGTCACAGGATCCACCGTAGCGGGCGCAGGCCGGCGGCGTCACGTGGCGCGCTCCTGTAGGCTTTGAAAGCGAGCGGAGACCACCTGCCAGGGAGCGCCTTCGAATGCCAGCCGACATCACCTTTCGCAACGCCACAGTCATCGATGGAAGCGGCTCGTCCGGGTTCGCCGCCGACGTCGAGGTGAAGGATGGGCGCATAACCCTGGTCGGCTCGGCAGGGGCGGCCGCCCGCGAGGTCGACGCGACGGGCCTCGTCCTCTGCCCCGGGTTCGTCGACACGCACTCCCACGACGACGGGGCGTTCCTGCGGTACCCGGGCATGGAATTCAAGCTCGCACAGGGCGTGACCAGCGAAGTGAGCGGAAACTGCGGCTTTTCGACCGTACCCAACGAGCCGGGCCGCACCTACATGCCCGGCGATATTGCAGGCGCCGATTCGAGCTGGAGTGACCTCGCAAGCTACTTCGCGGCCTGCCTGGCGCGGCGCCCTGCGATCAACAACGCGATGCTGGTGGGCCACAACCGCGTTCGCGCCTACGTGGTGGGACTGGAGAAACGCGCGCCAACCGCTGCCGAACTGGCGGAGTTGCGCGGCCACGTCGCCCGGGCCATGGAGCAGGGCGCCGTGGGCTTCTCGACGGGACTCATCTATGAACCGGGCCGCTACGCAGCCACGGACGAAATCAGCGCCCTTGCTGCCGAAGCGGCCCCCTTTGGCGGCGTCTACGCCACACACATGCGCAACGAAGGCGATCGCCTGCTCGATGCCGTGGAGGAAGCGCTCCAGATCGGGCGCGAAGCGGGCGTGGCCGTGCATATCAGCCACCACAAGGCGGCGGGCAAGAACAACTGGGGGCGCGTCGGCGAATCGCTCGCCCGCGTCGACCGGGCGGTGGCCGAAGGCCAGGAAGTCACGCTCGACGTCTACCCGTACACCGCCGGGAGCGGCCCAATGTGGCAGTACGTGAACCTCGACGCCATCGACGCGGAGTGGGCGGCGAACGTGATGATCAACAGCTGCCCCGACACCCCGGAAGTGGAAGGGATGATGATCCCCGAGATTGCGGCCGAGCGGGAGTGCGAGCTTGCAGAGGTGGTGCGCGACCTGCTGACCGCGCCGCGCGGGAAACAGATCATCTGCACGCACTTCATCATCGACGAGGCGGATATCGAGACGAACCTTCGCCACCCGCGCATGATGATCGGCTCGGACGGAATCCCGGACCTCAAGGGCCGGCCGCACCCGAGGCTCTTCGGCACCATGCCACGCGTCCTTGGCCGGTACGTTCGCGAACGCGGGGTGATCACGCTGGAGGAAGCGATTCGGCGGATGACCAGTCTCGCCTGCGAACGCTTCGGGCTGGCCGGACGGGGGCTTGTTCGCGAGGGGTACTTCGCCGACCTTGTCCTCTTCGATCCGGCCAAGGTCCGGGACACGGCAACCTACAAAGAGCCGAAGCAGGAGCCGGAGGGCATAGCCATGGTGGTCGTGAACGGCCAGGTGGCCTGCGACCGCGGCCGTCACACGGGCGCAGGCGCAGGCATGGCGCTGAGGTACCGGCAGGGGTGGTGAGAGGAGCCGCCCCGGGCGAACCACCACCAGTCGTGCTGGTGGGCGGAAGCGCGGGAACCGGGACATTGGCAGTCGCGACCCGGCTCGCGCGTGAGCTGGGGGTGCTTCTGCTCAGGTCGGACGCGTACTGGCACGCGCTCCGCGAGGTCACATCGCGCGAGCAGTACCCGGCCCTGCACCTCTTCCCGGAGATGGAGGAGTCGACTCCCCTGGGCGAGCTTCTTGACGGGTTCGCCGAGGCCGCCAGGGTCGTCTGCGGTGCGCTGGAGCCGCCGCTGCGCTTCCAGGCGCACGCCGGGCCCGGGCTGGTGGTGGAAGGCTCGTGGCTGCTGCCATCGCTCGCCGCCAGGCTCGCGACCACTGCGAGTGAGCGGCCGGATGCGAGGACAGTCTTCCTCTTCGAAAACGACCCTGCCGAGTTGGCGTGCGCCATGCTGCGTGAGGGCGGTGACGACGGTTCGAGCGAAAGGCAGCAACGCCTGGCGGCGGTGAGCTACGCGTACGGGCTCTGGTTGCGCCGCGAGTGCTCCCGGCTCGGGATACCGGTCGTGGATTCGCAGCCGGGCGCCACGGTCGCGGTCCGCGTTCGCGCGGTGCTGGGGTTGCCGGGGGTGCCCCGGGCAGGAATCCGCGGTTGAACGCTTGGAGGGCGGCTCCCATAATGGGATACAGGTGCCGAAGTGGCGGAATGGCAGACGCGCTACGTTCAGGGCGTAGTGTCCTT
>CAYYYI010000119.1:4792-8420 GCA_964475735.1 uncultured Anaerolineaceae bacterium | reverse complement strand
GCCGATTTCGCCCCGCTCGTGGCAGCGACGCCGCTCAGGCTCCTGCGGTAGCGCCGTCAGTCCCCGATGACGGCGTCCGCCTCTATCTCCACGAGCATCTCCGGGCGCAGAAGCGCGCGGACCTCGACCATCGTCGCGGCGGGGCGCACGTCCCGGAAGAACTCTCCGTGCGCCTTCATGACCCCCTCTGAATGGGAGATGTCCGTGACGAACATGCGCGTGCGGACAACGTCCGCCAGCCCGGCGCCGGCTTCCTTGAGCGCCCGTTCGATGATTTCGAAGCAGCGGCGTGCCTGGGCGTAGGCGTCGCCCTCGCCGTGGATGGCGCCGTCCGCGTTGGCCGACGTAGTTCCGCTCACAGCCACGAAGTTGCCCGCCCGGACCGCGCGTGAATAGCCGAACGGCTCCTCCCATGGCCCTCCCGATGAGATGCGCTTCCGGTTCATTCATCATCTCCTGCTGATGGTTCCCCGGGCCCGGCGCCGTCCCAGAGTTGGGGTTGCGCTCCTGTCCCTCGTGGGGGTTCGAGACCGAGGTGGTGATAGGCGCCTGCCGTGGCCATCCGCCCGCGCGGGGTCCGCTGCAGGAACCCGCGCTGCAGCAAGAACGGCTCGTACACGTCCATGATGGTGTCCGCTTCTTCGCCGATGGAGGCGGCGATGGTGTCGAGCCCCACCGGCCCGCCGGCGAACTTCTCCACAATGCAGCGGATCACCTGGCGGTCCGTCTCGTCGAGGCCCAGGTCGTCGATCTCGAGAAGCGCCAGGGCCTCGCGCGTCGATTCGAGCGTGATGGAGCCGCTGCCCCGGACCTCCGCGTAGTCGCGCACCCGCCGCAGGATGCGGTTGGCGATTCGCGGCGTCCCGCGCGAGCGGCGAGCGATCTCGAAGGCGGCGTCTTCCGGCAGCGGCACCCCGAGGATGTGCGCCGATCGCCCGACAATCTGCGCCAGCGTCGGGGCATCGTAGAAGTCGAGACGGTAGACCGACCCGAAGCGGTCGCGCATGGGCGCGCTCACCATGGCGTAGCGCGTGGTCGCTCCGATGAGCGTGAACTTCGGCATCGCCAGCCGGACCGAGCGCGCTCCGGGGCCCTTGCCTATCACGAGGTCGAGCGCGAAGTCCTCCATCGCCGGGTAGAGGATCTCCTCGACCGCGCGCGAAAGCCGGTGCACCTCGTCGATGAAGAGGATGTCGTGTTCTTTGAGGTTGGTGAGGATGGCCGCCAGGTCGCCGGGCCGCTCGATGGCGGGGCCGCTGGTGGTGCGGATGGCCACGCCCATCTCGTGAGCGACGATGTTCGCCAGCGTGGTCTTGCCCAGGCCCGGTGGCCCGTAGAGGAGCAGGTGGTCGAGGGCGTCGCCGCGCTTCTTCGCCGCTTCCACCGCGATGACGAGGTTCTCCTTGACCCGGTCCTGCCCGGGGAAGTCCGCCAGGATGCGCGGGCGGAGCGAGTGCTCCACCTCGTCGTCATCGAGGATGGGAGCAGGCGCCAGGAACCGTTCTTCGGGCGGGGCCATGCGCGCAGTATAGCGGACAGATGTTCTAATAGGTGAACGAGTCCGCGGACTCCCGATGCGACGCGCGCCGTCAGCAGTGGTCTTGCAGTTCTCTCAGGTAGCCTGGGACGGGAGCGGCCGGAGTGATACCGCCCGGCCGCGTGCCGCGACCGCCGATACGACGATAATCGTCCACAGGACTGCAGCCATTCCGGCGTACCAGGCAAACAGCGGCCAGTTGCCGATGTCGGGTGGCATCAGAGTGTAGAGGACGTTCCCGGTGAGGCTGGCGTGCATGACAATCGCCACGGGCAGGCTCCTGGTTCGGTCGTACACCCAGGTCATGAGCACCCGGTACGGCGGGAGAACGGCTACGTAGAACAGCATCATGGCCGAGAACAGAGGTACCGACATCGAGCCGCTCGCTGTGCCGCTTCCCCAAAGGGCTGTGATGTAGTGCCATGCTCCCCACAGGAATCCCAGGAGTAGCCCCGCTGCCAGGATGCCGTAGCGCCGGCGCAGCCGCGGGGTGGCGAATCCTGTCCAGCCGGCCTCCTCGAAGATGCCCGCAACCAGTCCAACGCCTGCTCCCGAGAAGGCAAGTGCAACGGGATTGCTGCTGTCCACCACACCCGGAGCGAACTGCGACGAAGCCGGGAGCAGCAGGAAGAGCACGCCAAGACCCATGACGGGGGCGCCGAAGAAGGCAAGCGCGTACCAGCTCCAGTTGACACGCCACCGCAGGAACTGCGTGCGGAGATCCCGCAGTCCCGGCAGGCCGTCCGAGATCGCTGTGCACAGCAGGGCCGCCGGGAACGGGCCCGCGACCACCGCTGCCACGGCCCACGGTAATAGCTCCTCTGCCCGTTCCTCGCTCGGGACCAGTCCGCCACCGCCAAGGATGATCAGCGCCAGCATCGCACCCCATGAGATCGCAAACGTCAACACGAAGTAAGCCGGCAGCGGGTGCCGCCTGATGGCTGATCTGATAGCGTTCATGGCGCGGCTCCTCCCGATTCAGTCTAGGAATTCCTCCCCCGCCCGGAAGGGCCATCCGGACCCGCGAACGGTCGCCCCTTGGGCCCCGCCTCAACAGTGCGGGCGAGCCCACGGTGGGAATGCGCCCACTGAGACTGTAGACTCCTCCGCGGCGAACAGGCGCCGGGAGGACCCGATGGAACACGAACTCTGGCGCCTCGGCGCCGCTGACCTCGCGAGCGCGATCCGCAACCGCGAAGTGAAGAGCCGCGAAGTGGTGCAGGCGCACCTCGATCGGATCGAGCAGGTGAACAGCGCCGTCAACGCGGTCACCGTTGTGCTTGCGGAACAAGCGCTCGCCGCCGCCGAGGAAGCCGATCGCGCGCTTGCTGCCGGGCAGACTCCCGGACCGCTCCACGGCGTTCCCTTCACGGCGAAGGAGAACATCGACGTCGTGGGCTCGGCCACCACGCATGGTGTGGTCCTCATGGAAGGGATCATGCCCGCCATTGATTCCCCGCACGTCGGACAGTTGAAGGTTGCGGGGGCGATACCCATCGGACGCACGAACATGCCCGATATCGGCCTGCGCTGGCACACTGGCAGCGGTCTTCGCGGAGAGACCCTGAACCCCTGGGACCCGGCGCTCACGCCCGGCGGCTCCAGCGGCGGCGACGCGGTCGCACTCGCGACGGGCATGACGCCGCTCGGGCTGGGACAGGACATTGGCGGCTCGCTGAGGTGGCCCTCCCAGTGCTGCGGTACTACCGCTATCCGGCCAACGCTCGGGCGCATTCCGGAGCACCTCTCCACTTCCGCGAACGATCGGCCGATGTCGATCCAGCTGATGATGGTCGAGGGACCCATGGCGCGGCACGTCCGCGACCTCGAAATCGCCCTTGCGTGCATGTCGGGGCGCGACTCCCGGGATCCATGGTGGACGCCGGCCCCCCTCAGCGGCCCGCCTGCGCCGAAGCGCGTCGCAGTGACGTTCGATCCCGCGGGCGTAGGCATCGACGCCGAGGTTGCGGCTGGCGTGATGCGGGCCGCGGATGCGCTCCGCGATGCCGGCTACGAGGTCTGCGAGGTGGACCCTCCGCGCGTCGCCGATGCCCGGGAGACGTGGTACGGCCTCCTCTTCACCGAGATCGC
>CAYYYI010000119.1:0-4692 GCA_964475735.1 uncultured Anaerolineaceae bacterium | reverse complement strand
GCCGCAGGGCGTGCAGATCATCGCCGATCGCTACCGGGAGGACCTCTGCTTCGCCGCCGGGCAGGCAATTGAAGAACGGCTGGGGGTCGTGACCCCGATTGACCCGCGGCGCCCATAGCCAGGCTGCGACATTTACCTCTGCTTGCCGTCACCATGGGCGTGGTGCGGGCCATGTAAGCCGGTGAGGAGGGCCCGAAAGATGCGCACGCAGCGAACCCTGTCCGCATTGGCACTGGCCGTGGCAGCCTGGTCCTTTGTCGCGGTGGCCTGCAGCAGCCAGGAACGGGCCCAGCCTGCCGAGACCCGGTTGCCCGAAACGGTGGTCGTGCCGGATGTGACGCACGAATCAACCGGCGGGCCGCCTGCCAATGATGCCCGGCCTCCCGGGCCACAACCCTCGTCCACCGACGGCCCCTGGAATCGCGACCTCCAGGTCGCGTACTCAGATGATGGCCTCACCTTCGGGGCCTCGGCGGTATTCGTCGAGCGGGGTGGCGTGCCGTGCGTCATCCGCGACCGCGACGGACGCCTGGTGGCCGTGTTTCAGTGGTTCCCCTTCGACCGCCAGGACGACTTCGACCAGGTGGCTGTGGCCTTCTCCAGCGATGACGGCTCCACCTGGTCCACGCCGTCGCGAATCGTTGTAGATGGGCTGCCTGCCGGTTTGATGCGCCCCTTCGACCCCACGATCGTTCAGCTGGAGGATGAGCGCTACCGGCTGTACTTCACCTCTAACGCAACTGGCGGCCGCGGTAGGCCCGCCATCTACTCCGCCATCTCGGCCGATGGCCTGGACTACACGTTTGAAGAGGGAGCGCGCTTCGCCCCCACGTCCGGGACCGTCGATGCGGCTGTGGTGTGGTTCAGGGGAGCGTGGCATATGTTCTCCCACACCTCCGAGGCGAACACCGGCAAGGGGTACCACGCGATCTCCACGGACGGCCTCGCCTTCACCGAGCTTTCCAAAGTCGACGTTGGCAGCGGGCGGCAGTGGATCGGCAACGCCGTGGCCACAGGGGATGTCCTGCGCTACTACGGCTCGGGGCGGGACGGCATCTGGTCCGCAACTTCGGCCGATGGCTCGAACTGGACGCTCGACTCGGGCGCCCGGGCCGCAGGGGGCGACCCTTCGGCGCTGCTGCTTTCGGGTGGGAAGGTCATGCTGGTGTACGTTGGCGGCCCAAGGGCCGATGCCGGTCCGCGGCCGTTCGCGGACCCGCCCCGGTGAGCGCCGAGACAGCTCCCAACGCCTATGTGACACCGGCCGAAACCGCGCCTTTGGAGGCGTGCTCAGGTTGACAGTCAGGCTCGTTATGCTAGGCTTTGCCTTCGGCGCTTATTGACTGGCCAGCTTTTTGGAAGAGTTCGCCAGGTCGCAAAGCTGAGTGCTTGAAGACGGCTCCGGCGCTGCAAGGCCCCGGGGCGCTGTTCACGAACAGGCTTTCCGGCCTTCTTTCGTGCCTCGAATTCGAAGTCACACTGCGACGCGCCTGCCAATCCCGGGATCGCCGTGCCCAACCCTTCACGGCGCAATAGCGAAGGAAAGCGACTATGCCGACCATCAACCAGCTGGTGCGCAAGGGGCGCACGCCCAAGAGCAAGAAGTCAGGCGCGCCTGCCCTGCTCTTTAGCTTCAACTCCCACACCGGGCGCCTGCGCAAGGTGGCCGGGAAGGGTTCGCCCCAGAAGCGCGGCGTTTGCACCCAGGTGCGCACGCAAACCCCCAAGAAGCCCAACTCGGCGCTCCGCAAGGTCGCCCGCGTCCGGCTGACGAACGGCATCGAAGTCACAGCCTACATCCCCGGCGAGGGGCACAGCCTGCAGGAACACTCGGCTGTACTGGTGCGCGGTGGCCGCGTGAAGGACCTGCCCGGTGTCCGCTACCACATCGTTCGAGGCGCTCTCGACGCCACCGGCGTCAACAACCGGAAGCAGGGGCGCAGCAAGTATGGCACTCGCAAGAATGCCCAGCCCGCCGGCCGCCGTTAGCAGGCGCAGCCGCCCGTTGAGAATGAACCGAGAGAGCTGAACCATGGCGCGACGAAACCGGCCGGCCCGGCGCAACATTCCACCCGACCCGCGGTACAACAACGTCCAGGTGCAGATCCTTATCAACAAGGTGATGACGCGCGGCAAGAAGAGCACCGCCGAGCGCGTTGTCTACGGCGCCTTCGACCGCATCCAGTCCCAGGCGGGCCGCGACCCGCTCGACACTTTCCAGGCGGCCATGCGAGCCGCCACGCCCGTGCTCGAAGTGAAGCCCCGCCGCGTTGGCGGCGCCACCTACCAGGTGCCGATTGAGATTCGACCGGACCGCCGCATTGCGCTCGCGATGCGCTGGATCCTCAATGCAGCCCGCGCCCGCGGCGGCCGCTCCATGTCAGAGCGCCTCGCCGCCGAGCTGATGGATGCAGCCAACAACACCGGCGCCGCCATTAAGCGCCGCGAAGACACCCACCGCATGGCCGAGGCCAACCGCGCCTTCGTCCACTACCGCTGGTAGGCGCACACAAGGAAGACCGGCCCAGAACAATGCCCCGCCCAATCGACATCGAACGCATCCGGAACATCGGGATCATTGCCCACATCGACGCGGGCAAGACCACCGTGACCGAACGCGTCCTTTACTACACGGGCGTGACTTACAAGATCGGCGAGGTCCATGAAGGCACCGCCACCATGGACTGGATGGATCAGGAGCGTGAGCGGGGCATCACCATCACCTCTGCTGCCACCACCGCCATGTGGAACGGCCACAACGTCAATATCATTGACACTCCCGGCCACGTCGACTTCACCGCCGAGGTGGAGCGAAGCCTCCGCGTCCTCGATGGCGGCGTCGTTGTCTTCGACTCGGTGGCCGGCGTGGAGCCCCAGTCTGAGACCGTGTGGCGCCAGGCCGACCGCTACGGCGTGCCCCGCATCTGCTTCGTCAACAAGATGGACCGGACGGGCGCCGACTTCCAGCGCACCCTCGACATGATGGTGGACCGGCTCGGCGCCAACCCCGTGACCGTCCAGATCCCGGCGGGCGCGGAAGCTGAATTCACCGGCTGCCTGGACCTGGTCGAGATGTGCTACTGGTACTTCGGCGGCGAAAAGGGCGAAGTGCCAGAACGCCGCGACATTCCTCCCGAATACGATGAAGTGGTTCGCTCCGCGCGCGAAAAGCTGATTGAGAACATCGGCGGTGTGGACGACCAGATCATGATCAGCTACATCGAGGGCCACGATATCAATGGCCACGAGCTGAAGACCGCCATCCGCCGCGCCACAATCGCCAACCTCGCCACGCCCGTGCTATGCGGCTCGGCGCTCAAGAACAAGGGCGTCCAGCCCCTGCTCGACGCGGTCATTGACTACCTCCCCAGCCCGATAGACATCCCGCCGGTGAAGGGCGTGGACCCCAAGCATGGCGGCGAGGTTATCCGCTCCGCCGATGACAACGAACCGCTGAGTGCCATCGCCTTCAAGATCGTCTCCGACCCGTACGTCGGGCGGCTGGCCTACTTCCGTGTGTACAGCGGCGTCATGAAGCAGGGTGAGTCCATCCTCAACGCCACCAAGGGCGAAAGGGAGCGCGTCGGGCGGATTGTGCGCATGCACGCCAACCAGCGCGAAGAAGTCGACGCCGTCTATGCCGGGGGCATCGCCGCCGCCGTCGGCCTCAAGAAGACGTTCACCGGCGACACCCTCTGCAGCCTCGACCACCCGGTCATCCTCGAAAACATCACCTTCCCCGAGCCCGTCATCCGTGTCGCGCTCGAACCGAAGACCAAGGAAGACCAGGACAAGATGGGCGACGCGCTCATGAAGCTGAGCGAAGAGGACCCCACATTCCACTGGACCTTCGATGAGGAGTCGGGCCAGACGCTCATCTCTGGCATGGGCGAACTACACCTGGAAGTCATCGTCGACCGCATGCTGCGCGAGCACAAAGTGGCGGCGAACGTGGGCCGCCCCCAGGTGAGCTACCGCGAAGCGATCACCCACGCAGCGCGCGCTGAAGGCCGCTTCGTTCGCCAGACCGGCGGCCGGGGCCAGTTCGGCGTCGTTCAGCTCGAAGTCGAGCCGCTCGAACGCGGCCAGGGCTTCGTGTTCGAGAACAAGATCGTCGGTGGTTCTGTCCCCCGGGAGTACATCAATCCTGTGTCCGAAGGCGTGCGCGAGGCTTTGCAGTCGGGCGTGCTCGCAGGCTACCCCATCCTCGACGTGAAGGTCTCGTTGCTCGACGGCTCTTACCACCCCGTCGACTCATCGGAAATGGCGTTCAAGAACGCCGGGTCCATCGGATTCAAGGAAGCAGCCCGGAAAGCAGGCGCGGTCATCCTCGAACCGATCATGCGCGTCGAAGTCCGCTGCCCCGAGGACTACTTCGGCGCTGTCGTTGGCGACATCAACAGCCGGCGCGGGATGATCATGGGCACCGACTCCATGGGCAAGACCCAGATCGTGCACGCGCACGTGCCCCTGGCCGAAACGTTCGGCTACTCGACCGACCTCCGGTCCCTCTCGCAGGGCCGGGCAACCTACAGCATGGAATTCGACCACTACGAAGAAGTTCCCAAAAACCTCGCTGCCCAGCTATCCAAGCAGGCAGTCGCTAGCTAGACAACGAGTTCAGTCAAGGAAGGATCATCGGCAATGGCGAAGGCGAAATTTGAGCGAACGAAGCCACACGTGAACGTGGGG
>CAYYYI010000118.1:7897-8557 GCA_964475735.1 uncultured Anaerolineaceae bacterium | reverse complement strand
CGTACGCGGCCCAGGAGTCGTAACCAAGGAGGGCGGCGATACGCTGGCGAACGGCGATCGCTTCTTCGAGGCGGGCGACGTTTTCGGGGCCGCCCTTGCACTGGTCCTTCGTGAAGAGTTCGCGGCGGAGGTCTTCGCGTTCGGCGTTGGCCATGAAAGGCTGGATCTCGGGGTAGTCGAGTGAGACGCGGTAGCGGGTTTGGCCGCCGGCTTCGACCGTCTTCAAGGAGTCGATCCAGGAGGGGGGCATCCCGGCCAGGTCCTCGCGCGCCACATCGATGCCGTCATCCCAGTCGTCGATGGCGTTGCGGAACTGCGTGCCGAGTTCGACAAGGCGGTCGAAGAGAGAGCGCACCTCGGCGCGCTCTTCCGGCGGCAGTTCGAAGCCGTTGCGGCGGTAGTCACGCAGCTCGAACTGGAGGTAGCGGGCGTCCTCGCCGGTGAGAGCAGCGGCCTCGGGCGTGGCGGCGAACTCTTTCACCGCGTTGTAGAGGTCCTCGCGGAAGGAGAGGGCGACCATGTACTTGTCGAGCTTCTCGTCCCACTCGCGGGCAGCTTCGCGGAGGGCATCGTTGGGCGAGACGTAGGCCATGAAGGCGTAGGCGCCCGAGGCGATGCTCACGGGCTCGATGGCTTCTTCGAGGGCGAGGAGGGTGTTGG
>CAYYYI010000118.1:0-7887 GCA_964475735.1 uncultured Anaerolineaceae bacterium | reverse complement strand
TAGGTCCGCTCGGCGGCAGGGATAGCGGCGATGCGCGCTACTTGCTCGTCGCAGGTGCGCATCGCCGATTCGCAGGCGGTGGCGAGGTTCTCGGGGGTGAGGCTGGCGAAATCGATGGGCATGTGGGGGTTACCCGATCCTATTGCCGCGAAGGTGGGCGAGGATTTCCGAGGCGATGCGGCCGGGTGCTTCCTGGACAAGCCAGTGGCCCGCATCGAGCTCGACGAGGCGGTAGGGGCCGGTCATGAAGCGCACGGCCCCTTCGACAGCGGTCCGCCCGATTGCCATGTCGCGGTTGCCCCAGATGAGCAGGGTGGGTGTATCAACGGGGCCAAAGAGCACTTCGGGGTCGGTGGGGTCGATGCCGCGGGAACCGCGGTACCAGTTGAGGGCGGCGGCGAGAGCGCCCGGCTGACGGAAGACCGAGAGGTATTCCTCCACTTCCACGGGCGCGCTTTCGGACCAGATGCGCTTCAGGCCCGCGAAGTCATCGGCAGATAGGGCAGCCTCAGCGACGCCGGGCTCCTGGAAGAAGGTGATGTACTGGCTCATCTGGCGCTGGCCGGCGTCGTTGCGGATAGCCGAGCCAAATGAGGCGATGTGGGGCACGGATAGCCCGGTCCAGCTGGCGATGCGGGCCGGGGCGAGCGCAACGGCCGCCCAGCCGGCGCCGGCTCCCCAATCGTGGCCGATGAGGTGGAAGCGGCCGAAGCCACAGGCATCGGCGATGGCAATGACGTCCATGCCGATGGCGCGGTAGCTGTAGCTGGAGGTGCCTTCGGGGCGCGCGCCGGGGCTGTAGCCGCGCTGGTCGGGAGCGACGCAGCGGTACCCGGCCGCTTCGAGCGCAGGCAGCAGGCCGGCCCACATGTGGGATGTCTCGGGGAAGCCGTGCAGGAGGATGACCGGCTCGCCTGCTTCGCCGGCGAAGCGGCAGCGGAAGGTCATCCCGTTGGCCTGGATCTCACCGATGGTGGTGGGCATGGCAGGCTCCTCGCATAGTGGGTCGAAAACAATTTAGCTGCTCGGGGTCCGGGCGGTATACTGGGCACACCGTGACCCAGCTACTTCAGCGGGCATTCGGCGAGGCCGGGAACCTTCCCGACGACGAACAGGATGCCCTGAGGAAGTGGATCCTGGCCGAACTCGCCTCAGACCACAGATGGGGCAAACTTTTCAGTAGTTCGACCGAGGCGCTCCTGGCGATTCTGTGAGATTGGTCGCGAATCGTCACGGACCAACCCTTACTCGACAGGCAAGCTGCTGGTCTTCACAGCAGCCCCTTAGCGGTCCTTGAGGAGCGAAGCGATGTTGCCGCGCGCGACCAGCGAGGGCGCCCATGGCGCGAGCAGCAGGCCGAGGAGCGCGCTCGAGAGCAGCGCGCGGCCAGCGATCTGGAGATGGTCACGGGGCAGGTTGTGGCCCAGAGCGGCGTGGATGGCTGCCCCCCAGAACGCCGCAATCAGCGCACCTGTTCCCACCAGCAAGAGCGCTTCGGCCGCAAGCATGGTGACGAGCTGCAGGCGGCCCGTACCCGTGGCGAGGTACAGACCGAGCTCCGAGCGGCGGAACCAGGCAGTGAGCAGGAAGATCGCCGCGATGAGCCCGCCAGCCGCTACCCAGCCGTAGCGTTGTGGGCGATCCCGAAACTCTTGGAGAGGGTCGCGAGTGAACTCGTCCTTGCGGGTGTAGGGCCGGACGATCGGCTCCTCCGAGCCTGAGGCGAACCATGCCGCCAGCGCAGCGAGGCCAGGGCTGTAACTCTCCCGGCTGAACTCCACCCAACACTCATCGAAAGTGCCGGCAGGAGAGACAACGTCGAGCGACCAGCGCTGGACCTGCGGGTTGCGGCGCTCGCTCTCGATCACGCCCCGGACGCGCGCCACCGGTTCCCCCGTGAGCGCCGTCAGCGAGCCCTCACGAAGGCCGATCTCCTTGGCAAGCGCCTTGCCGGCGACGTACGCCGGTGTGCCATCAGCGGGTTCTGCGCGTTGAGACGGCGCCCAGACGCGCAAGGCGCCCTCCGTCACTGCCGCCGATTGAAAGAGCACGCCCGGCGCGGAAACAAAGCTCACCGTCCCGGCGATCCGCATGCCGCCCGCTGCCACCACGCCCTCCCAGTTTGCGAGGGCGGCGCAGCGCCCACCATCAATTCCTCCCTCCTGCCCGGTGACCACCGCGACGTAGCCACCGGCTGCCGCGTAGTCCCGCTGGAATGTCGTCAGGTCCGCAGCGGTACGAAGTTCGAGGTAGCCGGGCACGCCAACCGCAGCCGCGGCGATGAGCACAACAACAGCCGAGCGCACCGGATTTCTTGCGACGTTCAGCCAGGCTTCGCGCAGAAGGGCGGAGGTGCGCCAGCTCATGAGTTGGCCTCTACCACGCGGCCATCGCGCAGGCGGACGATGCGATCGCAATGGGCGGCAACCTCGGGGTCGTGTGTGGCAATGACAACCGCCGTCCCGGAGGGGCGGTTTGCGACGAGCGCCTCGATGACGCCCTCTGTGTTCGCGTGGTCAAGCTGGCCTGTCGGCTCGTCTGCAAGGATGAACCGCGGGCGGGCGGCAATGGCGCGAGCGACGCAGACACGCTGCAATTCGCCCCCGGAGAGTGTGTTCGCGGGCTTCTCAGCGAGGTGACCGGCGCCCACGGCGGCAAGTGCGGCCCGGGCAGCCCCGTTCGCCTGGGCGAGAGAGGCGCCGCGTGCGAGCAGGCCGAGCGCCGCGTTGTCGAGCGCCGACCGCCGGGGGATGACGTTGGTGCCCTGAAAGACCCAGGCGAAGGAGCCCGCGCGCAGCGATGTCCGGCGGCTGCGCGGTACCAGTGCGCCGTCGAGGAGCACCTGGCCGTCCCTGGGGACAAAGAGAAGCCCGAGGATACCGAGCAGCGTCGTCTTGCCCGAACCGGACGGCCCCATGATTGCGACAGACTCGCCCGGCGCGATGATGAGCGAGACATCAGTCAGCACGGCTGCGCTCCGATCGGAGTAGCGGTGCCCGACGCTCGCTACGGCGAGGGACACTGCGGTGCGTCCAGCACGTCGGCGGGGTTGGCGAGGACACGCGCCCCGGCGGACAGCCCCTCGGTGACATTCGTGACACTCGCCCGCGCACTCGCGACCTTCACCGGTACGGCGCGGTAGCCCGCGGATTCTGGCACCCACGCGCAGAGATCTCCCCCACGGCCCACCTGGACGGCGGTCGAAGGGATTGCCACGACGTTCAACGGCTCGGCCCGTTGGACGAGACCGTCGAGCCGTTCCTGCTTCGGCTTCAGCAACTTCTGCACCTCCGGGAGGGCCGCCGCTTCGAGTTCGAGCGTGCGCGGGTCCACGCCGAAGCGCTGGCGGTTGGTGACGAAAACCCACTCCACCATCGGGTCGAGGGCCAGGGCCTCCCCGGGGTTCGCGGCAGCCAGGGTGACGCGCAGCAAGCGGGACGGCTCCTTCGCCAGGGACTGCCCGGGCGCCGGTGCGGGGGCCCCGGTCACCAGCGAAGACTCACCGGCCTCGAACGGTTCGAATGGGAGCCAGACGACCCAACCGGGGTCGAAGTCCCCGGTTGGGGCAGTGACGCCGAGGCCTCGTTCGAGCGAACGGACACCGGCAGCAGTGGCCAGCGTGAAGCGGTCGGCAGGCTCTGGCAGAGCCGTGAGATGCCCGAGTTTCAGGAGGAGGCGGTTGAGGTCTGCGACATCGGCACCGCTATCATTCGTGCGCAACGGCCGATAAAACGGCGCCCCTGTGCGGGCCGCCATCCGCACAACCCCCCCGACATTAGCGACGCCGGAGCCCGTGGTGAGGACGGTCCCCGGCGCCACGTAGGAGGCGACCACGAGTCCTGCCCAGGCCGGGGCGACGATGGAGGCGCCTTCGCGCGCGGTCAACGACGCCGAAGCGGGCTTCTCATCGAGGAGTGTGCGAGCCTGGGCCTCGGAGAGGACGGCGGCGGCGGCTGTGCGAACAGACTCCGGGGGTGTGTCCTCGTCCAGCCAGGACATAGCTCCGAGGAGCGCGAGCGGCGCCAGGAGAGCGATCACGATCGGGGCTGCCCGCACCATGCCCCTCATCGCACACTCACTCCTTCCCGGCTGGTGGCCCCTGGCAGCTTCGTGTTGCCCGGCCTGTCGGACGTCACCCGGCGAAGAACATCATACCGAGGTGGTCTGCGCCTAGCCGTGCACATCGCGCCACCTCAGGCTCCTGGCGGCGTGCGGCGAGCAGCGGCCCAAGGTCCTGAGTTGCGGGATGTTCGGGTACGTCGATCCCGATATCCCTGAGGCAGCGACCGACAATGTCTCGAGCTTCTTGCATCTCCCTGGGTGTTGGCGCGATGTAGTTAGCCCAGATCGGCCCGATATAGCGAAAGTACTCGTCTTCACATGCGTTCGTCTTCTCCTCCGCGGCCGCGTCGTTCTCGTTGTAAACGGGCACGTACATGTACTGCCCACGCGGCGACCACCACGGCTCCTTGAGGCCTGGTTCCCCCGGGTGGGCGGGATATCCTACGATGCTTGCGCCCGCTTCTTTGTGGCATCGAACCACGTCGAGTGCCGCTCGCTGGTACTCGGCCGCCGTCAGTATGCCGTCGCCGAGTATCGCGCGCTGGTAGGCCGACAAATCCTTCGGGAGATCTTCCTCCCGAACCACGGCGCCCGCTCCCTCCGGGAGCGGCTGCTTCTTGCCGGCACCCTCGCCGCCACACGCAGCGCTCACAAGGAGAACTGCAACGACGCTTACCGCTGCGACCCAGCGAAGAGTGGCTCCCATCATCGCGACCTCCTCCGTTCTCGATGGGTGCCGGGCCAGGGGCGCTCGGCACCCACACCGTTGTCGACGGGAACTCACACCGAGTTGCATTGTGTCCAATCGTTCCCGGGCTGGTACTCAGGAACCGAGCAGGTGTTGGACCCAAGGTAGTTGGTCAAGTCGGCCGCTCCGTAGTAGTAAAGGTACACTGGTACACCGCTGTAGGTCTTCCACCAGTATCCGTTGTAGTTGTTGGTATGAAAGATGGCGGCCGGAGCGGTGGAACAGTATTGTATCCACGACGCATTCTGGTTGTATCCGTAGATGCACACGCTTCCGATGTTGGAAGCTTCATACACCTTGATCTGCTGGCCGTTCGTCCCGGCGTACGCCGGAACAGCGGCCCCGACGAGGCTGATGCCCGCGAGCACGCACGGCAGGATGATGCGGAGAAGCCGTTTCATGGCTTTCCTCCCTCAGCGTCTTTGGACTTACCGTTTCCGGCGCGACGCCTTGGGAGACAGGTTGGATCTTGCGGCTCGGCGCGTCGCCGGTTTCACGGATCGATACTCGGATCAATTCCCGGATCGAGATGTGGATCGATTTCCGCCGCGGATCCATTCCGCGCTTGTTCACGCGACGGTCTCTTTGCCGGTGAGCACGGCCATGGCGCGAGCAGTGCAGCGGCGTTCGCAACTGGCGTGCAGGACGAACCAGAGGCCGGTGACGAACGGGTTCCGGCGTGGGAGACCGCAGCCCATGGCGATCGTCTTCTCGACAGCCTCGACGATTCCTCGCGCCGTCCGGCTGTCCATGCTCAGCCGCTCCCCTATTTCGTCGTGCGACATGCCCGCCGCGTAGTCCGCCAGGGCAAGTTGCTGTTCCTCGGTCAGGGCCGGGACATGGGTGCTGCAGAGGAGCGCGTACACCTCCGGTGGGTCATAGCGCTGGTGCACGTTTCGCTCCTTCGCCGTTAGATCCGGCTCCCGGCTCCCGGGGCCATATATAGCATATTTCACATCGGACTTCATCAATTCCACGTAAATCATTGGGCCTCCGATTTTCGCCGAACCATGACCGCGTGCCCCCTTTCGTGGTGAATCTCACGCCGCGCGCGCCCCGCTGGCCGGCGCCCATATGCTGCCTCACAATCACCACGGCCGGCGGAAGCGGTGGCCCTCGCAGCGACCAGCCGTGACTTTTCCTGCGCCCAGTTGCTGACCATGCCGTGTACCGCGACGGGCAGCTTGTGGAAGGTAGCTTGCGACTTGCCCGCTGACCCCTGCTAGCGCGTGTGCCAGGCGAACTCCTGGGGTCTTCGCTGGCTGCGGGGGTTGATCATGATGTTGACGATGGTTGGGACAGGGGCCGCGAGTGCCTCGGACAGCGCGGGGCCAAGCTCCGCGGGCGTCTCCACGAAGTAGCCCTTGCCGCCGAAGGCTTCGATGATGCGCTCATAGCGGGCGTTGGGCGTGTAGGCCGTGGGTGGGATACGCGCCGGGTCGAGCTTGCCGGGTCCGCCACCAATACCGTTGTTGTTGATGATGATGAACGTGATGGGCAGGCCGTAGCGGCAGGCTACCTCAACCTCCATGCCGCTGAAGCCGAAAGCGGAGTCACCTTCGACGGCCACGACTTTCTTGTCAGGGTGAACGGCGGCAGCAGCGATGGCGAAGCCGAGGCCGACGCCCATAGTCCCGAACGTACCGGCATCGAGCCGGTGGCGCGGCAGGAAGTTGGGCAGCACCGTGCGGCCGATGTCCATGGTGTTCGCGCCTTCGCTGCAGATGACGGCGTCGCGGGGGAGCAGGTCACGGATCTCCCTCAGAACGCGGTAGTAGCCCATGGGCACGGCGTCGTCGTTCAGCATCGCTTCGGTTGCCTGGCGGTTTGCCTCGATCTTGCCGCGAAGGCCGGTCCACCAGGTGGTTTCGGCGGGGTACTGCCATGGGGAGTCCTGGAGGGCGCCGTTGAGCTGGCCGGCGACGGCCCTGAGGTCGCCCACAAGCGCGACCTCGGAGGGGACGTTGGTGCCAATCTCCTCGGGGGCGATATCGGCCTGGATGACACGCACGCCCTCGGCCCAGCGGGGCGGGAGACCGAAGTGCATTATCCAGTTGAGCCGGGCGCCTAGCAGGAGGACGAGGTCTGCATTCTGGAGAGCGTACGAGCGCGCGGGCGCGACCGAGAGGGGATGGTCATCGGGAAGGACGCCCTTGCCCATGGGCGAGGCGAGGTAGGGCAGCTGCGCCGCTTCGATGAAGGCGCGGACCTCGCTCTCGGCCCGGGCATAGGCAGCGCCTTTCCCGACGATGACGAGCGGCCGTGCAGCCGATCGGAGAGCGGCAAGGGCGCGCTGCACGGCTTCGGGGTCGGCGAAGGTACGGGGCGGCTCGGGGCAGGACGGGGGGAACCGGACCAGATCCTCTTCCACCTGTGCTCCAATGATGTCCCCGGGGAGGTCGAGATAGGCGGCCCCGGGGCGTCCGTAGATGGTGGAGCGCACAGCCTGCTCTATGTAGAAGGGAAGGCGGGCCGTGCTCTCGGGGCGGGCGACGTACTTCGAAAACGGGCGCGCCGCCTCCACCTGCGGCGCCTCCTGGAACGCTCCCCGCCCGTTCTGGTAGGAGTCGTTTGCGCCACCGATCAGGATCATCGGCCAGCAGTTCGACCAGGCGTTGGCGAGGCCGGCGATGGCGTGAATCATGCCGGGGCCAGAGACGGCCAGGCAGACGCCGGGTCTGCCGGTAAGGTAGCCGGCGGCGCCGGCGGCATAGCTGGCCGCCTGTTCGTTGCGGAAGCCGTAGTACTTGATGCCCTCGCGCTGGGCGGCGAAGGCGATCGGGATGACGGGGACGCCGACGACGCCAAACATGTACTCGACGCCCTGCTGCCTGAGGCTTCGGGCGATGATGGTTGCGCCGTCGATGGTGGCCATGGGGTCGCTCCGGGGTTCAGATGGGAGCGATGATACAGGCGAAGCAGGGGCTCAGGCGTCGCGCCACTGAGGGTCGCGCTTCTCGAACCAGGCGTGGCGTGCTTCGGTAGCATCGGCGGTCTGGCTGGCGAGGGCCTGGTTGCGGTTTTCCAGCTTCAGGGCGTTTTCGAGCGAGATGCCAGTGACGGTCTCGTTGAGCACT
>CAYYYI010000117.1:0-8613 GCA_964475735.1 uncultured Anaerolineaceae bacterium | reverse complement strand
TGACAGGCCAGACGTGCGCATGGTACGGATTCTGACACTGATGTCAATATCAGTTCCTGGCGCTTTTTCCGGTCCGCACACTGCCCCCGGCAGATCCGCCCGGAACCCACTCCCGAATCAGATTGGAGGCAGGAAGTCCTAACCATGGCACAGAGACTCAGCGGAAAAGTGGCAATCGTTACAGGAGCCGGGCGCGGCATTGGCCGTGCGGAAGCGCTTCTCTTCGCCAAAGAAGGCGCCAAAGTTGTCGTGAACGATCCCGGCGTCAACCCGGACGGCACCGGACATGACAACGGCCCTGCTGCCCAGGTCGTCGCTGAAATCAAGGCGGCCGGGGGCGAAGCCGTCGCCAACTTCGACACCGTCGCCACCATGGAAGGCGGCGAGAACATCGTTAAGACCGCGCTCGACGCATTCGGGCGGCTCGACATCCTCGTCAACAACGCGGGCATTCTTCGCGACCGCATGGTCTTCAACATGACCGAGGAAGAGTGGGACGCGGTCATTGCCGTCCACCTCAAGGGGCACTTCACCACCACACGTTTCGCGACACAGGTCATGCGCCAGCAGCGCTCCGGCCGGATCATCAACACCTCGTCCGAATCGGGTCTCGGTAACATGGGGCAGGCCAACTACTCGGCCGCCAAGGAAGGCATCGTCGGACTTACGCGAACGGTGGCGCGCGACATGGGTAAGTATGGAGTGACCTGCAACGCCATCCGCCCCCGCGCCGGGACGCGCCTTGTTCTCAGCCCCGAGATGATGGAAGCGGCGGAGCGGGCGAAGGCCGCGGGCATCGCCGGGCCGCAACTGGAAGGAATGGCCCAGCTCACACCCGAGCAGGTTGCGCCGCTCGTCGTCTACCTGGGCACGGACGATGCTGCGAACGTCAACGGTTACGACTTCCTGGTTGGCGGCGGCTACATAAGTCTCATGTCTCAGCCCGTGGAGATCCGGACCATTTGGACGTCCGAAGGCACCTGGACGGTGGACGAGATCGCCCGCAAGTTCCCCGGCAGCCTCGGGCGCGATCTTGTCAATCCAGCCTCGATTCCGGCTGCGCAGGGCTAGTCATGGCGGTCCCCGAAGGGTTCGAGTTCCCCATCGAAGGCGGCAAGGTCCACGAGTTTGCCCTCGCCGTCACCGACGACAACCCGCTCTTCCACGACGAGGGCCACGCTCGCTCGAAGGGCTTCTCTTCAGTCGTAGCGCCTCCCACGTACTCGATGTGCGCCTCGTTCTTCCAGCCACCGGGGGCTCAGGCCATCCCCGAAGGTCTGGACATGCGCTACGTCCTCCACGGCGAACAGGAGTTCATCTACTGCCGTCCCATCGTCGCGGGCGAAAGACTGTACGGCGTCACGAAGGCGGAAGCCTCGTTCGCGAAGGAGGGCCGCCGCGGCGGGACCATGACCTTCTATCCCACCGCCACCGAGTACTGCGACGCCGCCGGCGAGCTTGTGCTCACTGTTCGCACGGTGACCATCGTCACCAGCGGAACCGTGCAGGAGTAGCGCCATGGCCGCAGAGCGAATGAAGCAACTCGATTGGGACTCCGCCATCGAAGGCGCCGAGTCCCCGGAGATCCGCGTGGAGAACGTGAGCCGCATCAACTTCGTGCGCTACGCCGGGGCCTCGGGCGACTTCAACCCCATCCACTACGACGATGATTTCACGAAGGCAGCCGGGAACGAGACAGTCTTTGGCCAGGGGATGTTCACCGCAGGCGTTCTCGGAAGGTTGGTGAGCGACTGGCTAGGAGTGGAGCGCCTGCGCCGTTACCGCGTGCGCTTCACCCAGAGACTCTGGCCTGGCGACGACATAATCTGTCGCGGACGGGTCGTGCGCCGTTACGAAGAGGATGGCGAGCGCAGGGTCGACGTGCAGGTGGTGGCCCTCAATCAGAAGGGCGAGGTGCTCATCACCGGCGATGCCACGGCGGTCTGCTGATGGATATTGAGCAGGCAAAGGCCGATCCGGCCGGGTTCAAGCAGGCCGTCTCGCGCTTCGCATCGGGAGTGACCATCATCACGACTGCCTGGCAGGGCGAAATGCACGGGATCACGGCGAGCGCGTTCAGCTCCCTCTCGCTCGATCCGCTCCAGGTCCTGGTCTGCATCCGGCGCGAAAGCCGCCTCACGGAGATGATCTCTGCCAGTGGCGTTTTCGCGGTCAATATTCTTGCAGCCGAGCATCGCGATCTCTCAGACTACTTCGCCCGGCCCGGGAGACCGCCCGCGCCTCTGAACGACCCGGGCCTCCCGTTCCGCGTGGGCCTTACTGGCGCGCCCATTCTCGGGGACGCTCTCGCCTACCTGGATTGCCGCCTGGCGAACGCGCATCCGGGTGGCGATCACACCATCTTCATTGGCAATGTCCATGCCACCGGGCACGCCGATGATCGCCCCCCGCTCGTGTATTGGCAGGGTTCCTATCGAGAGGTCGCGGCCGCTTCCTGACTCGCTCTAGCCCCTGGGCATTCCCAGGCCGCGGGTCGCGATAATGCCTCGCTGGACTTCGCTCGTTCCGCCGGCAATCGTGAGCGCAACCAGGTGCATATAGTCTTCGGGCAGGATGCCCTGAAGCGGCGCGCGGGACTCGTCCACGCGAAGCTGTCCGCCGAGTCCCACCATGCCGATGAGCGCGTTTGCCGCCCGCTGGGCAAGTTCGGAGGCGAACAACTTGGCCGTGCTCGCCTCGTGGTTGGGAATTGCGCCAGCACCCTGGAGCCACGCCACGCGGTAGGCAAGCCATTGCCCCACCTCGCAGGCGATTACCAGGTCCGCGAGCTTGTTCCGGGAATGTTGCGGTCGCGGTAGCGTCCCTTCCTTCATGGCCGCGATCGCATCGTCGACTGCGCGGCGCGTCGAGGCTGTGCCCCCGATGCTCGACCGTTCGAAGTCAAGCGTGGCTGTTGCCACGTACCAGCCACGGTTCTCTTCGCCCAGCAGATTTTCGGCCGGAATCCGGACGTCTTCGAGGTAAACCTCATTGAATCCGTGAGTATTGGCCATATTTATCAGAGGGCGGACGGTGACTCCGGGGGACTTCATATCGAGAAGGAAGTAGCTGATGCCCCGGTGTTTGGGCGCCTCGAAGTCCGTGCGAGCCAGGAGAATGCACCAGTCGGCGAGGTGGCCGAACGAAGTCCAGATCTTCTGGCCGTTGACGACGTAGGAGTCCCCGTCGCGGACAGCGCGGGCCTGCAGCGACGCCAAATCGGAACCAGCGCCCGGCTCGCTGAACCCCTGGCACCAGATGGTTTCGCCAGCCGTGATGCCAGGAAGAAAGCGCTTCTTCTGCTCGTCCGTGCCGAAGTGGATGATAGTCGGACCGGCAAAGCCGATCGGAACAATGGTGAGTCCAGTCGGAACGCGCCGATAGGCGTAGCGCTCCGAGAAGATCGCCTGCTCGATCGGGGAAGCCTCCATGCCGCCGTACTGGCGAGGCCATGAGGGAGCAAGCCAGCCCTTCCTGGAAGCCAATTTGGTGAAGGTGCTTGCAGCCTCGAAATTCGAAATCTCGTTGCTGAGGGACTCACCGACTACTGGGGAAATCTCATCAAGCCATGAGTCGATCTGAGAGCGTAGTGCTAGCTGGTCCTTTGTGAGTCCGAAATCCACGCTCGCCTCCGTGCTACTACAGCTGTTCAGTTCTGATCTGATGCCAGTGTCACATCAGAGGTGAGAGTAGGGCCGTGAATGAAAGCGTGTCAATTCGGCCGGCTACATCCCGATAGCATCCGCCTTTGCGGTCACGTTTTTCATCAGCCGCGCCGAAGCTGCATCCACCATTACACCATCGACCGCCACCGCGCCGAGCCCCTGGCGCTCGGCCTCCTCATAGGCGGCGATCATCTTCCGGGCGCGTTCGACCTGCCTCTCGGTGGGCGAGAACACCTCGTTGGCGATGGGAACCTGGCTTGGGTGGATGGCCCACTTGCCGGTGAAGCCAAGCACGGCAGCGCGGGTGCATTCGCGCCGGTACCCTTCCTCGTCCTTGAAGTCCGCGAAGGGGCCGTCCACAGCTTCGATTCCCGCCGCCTTGGCCGCGATGACGACCTTGTTGCGGGCGTAGTGCCACACGTCACCCGGGTAGTCGCGGCTGATTCCGCCGACGGCATCGACGCGCACCCCCTGCGAGGCCGAGTAGTCGCCAGGGCCGAAGATGAGCGCCTCAAGCCGGGGCGTCGAGCGTGCGATCTCCTCGACGTTGATCATCGCCTCTACCTCTTCGATGAGGACTTCGAGGCCGATTCGGCGCTCCCAACGGTGCTTGCGCTCGATTTGGGAGAGCAGGGTGTCGACCCAGCGCACGTCCTCGGCGCTCTTCACCTTGGGGATGATGATGATGTCGAGGACGTCCCCGGCCTCTTCGACGATGTGGATGACGTCTTCGAAGGCCCACTCCGTCTCGACGTTGTTGATGCGGATGGACCGAGTCTTGCGGCCCCAATCGTGGGTGCGGAGAGCCGTCACTATCTTCGCGCGGGCCGAGACCTTCTCGGCCGGGGCAACGGCGTCTTCAAGGTCGAGGAACACGAGGTCGGCGCTGCTGGCCGCGGCCTTCTCCATCATCCTCTCGTTGCTGCCGGGGGTGGAAAGCTCAGAACGGCGCAGGCGCATCGGTAATTCTCCCGTTGGGCTCAGCGGACCACGCCGCTGGCGAAAAGGCTCTTGATCGCGTCTTCGGAATAGCCGGCGAGCGCGAGCACTTCGGTGGTGTGTTCGCCCAGCAGGGGGGCGCGGCCGCGAGGTCCGGCCGGGGTCGCCGTCATCTTGATTGGGCTCGAAGGTACCCGCACCTTGCGATCGATCCCCGGCTGCTCGATCTCCGGCAGCATGCCGCGCGCTGCCACGTGCGGGTCATTCACGATATCGACTATGGAGTTGGCCGGGCCGCAGGGAATGCGCCCGCCCAGGACCGCCACAATCTGGACCTTCGTTCGCGTGGATGTCCACGCCGAGATCTCCGCGCGCACGCGGCCGCAGTTGCGGGCGCGGTCAGCGGCCCTGGCAAGGGTCTCGTCGGCTGCGAGGTCCGGGCGCTCCATGGCCATGCAGAGCCCTTGCCAGAGGTGGTCCAGCGGCGCGCAGATCGCCACCGCTCCGTCGCTTGCCGGGAACACGTCGAAGGGGCAGAGGAACGGGTGCCCGTTCCCCGAAGGCTCCGTCACCTCGTCCAGGTAGGAGTGCCGGTAGACGATCTGTTCACACAGGGCGAGGACTGTGTCGTACATGCCGACGTCCAGGAACTGGCCTTCGCCCGTGCGGGAGGCGTGGAACACGGCGGAGACGATGCCGAGGGCCGTCATCATGCCCGGGACGATATCGCCAATGGCGGGACCGGCGCGCATCGGCTGGCCGGGGCCGGGGCCCGTCATGCTCAGGAGGCCGCCCATGGCCTGGGCGACGACGTCGAATGCGGGCCAGTCCACGTACGGGCTCTCGCCGGTGCGGGGGTCTCCGAACCCGCGAATGCAGGCGTAGACGAGGCGGCGGTTGAGTGGGGCCAGCGTCTCGTAGGCCAGGCCCAGACGCTCCATCACCCCCGCTTTGTAGTTCTCCATCAACACGTCGGCCCCGGCCGCCAGGCGGCGAACGATCTCCACGCCCTCGGCCGACTTCAGGTCGATGGCGATGCTGCGTTTGCCACGGTTGATGCTCTGGAAGTAGCCGCCGTACGAACGGACCGTGTCCCCGGGAGCGCGGGCGTTCTCGCGCACCGGGTCGCCGGTGAGCGGCTCGACCTTGATGACGTCGGCGCCGAGATCGCGAAGGAGCATCGTGCAGAAGGGACCGGACAGCATCTGGGTGAGGTCGATGATTCGGACCCCTTCCAGCGCCCCGGGCGGGAGTGGCTGGCTCACCGTTCGCCCCAGTGGCTGCGGCGCTTGATGAGCACGCGGCGCTCGCCCTCGAAGACCGTGCGGCCGTCCTGGTTCAGGCCAAGGTGGCGGAAGTGGACGATTCCGGCATCGGGGCGGTCCGCATCGCTGACGGAAACCACCTCCGTGTAGGCGTAGAGGGTGTCGCCGTGAAAGACCGGGGTCTTGAAGCGAACGCCGTCCATGGAAAGCTCGGCAAGGGCGTTCTCGCCCGTGTCCTGCATCGCCAGCCCGATGACCATGGCCGCGGTAATGCCACCGAACACAATCCGGTGCTTGAGCGGCCCGCGGGACATGCGGTCTTCGTTGAAGTGGCCCTCGGCCGTGTTCATCACGAGGTTGGTGATGAGGACGTTGTCCATTTCCGTGACGGTCTTGCCGCGGGCGTGTTCGAAGGCGGCGCCGGGGACGAAGTCCTCGAAATAGTTGTCGTTGGCGGTCAGGCTGCTGAGCGGGCGGGTCATGATGCTTCACGCCTCCAATGAGAGCATCCTTCTGGATGGTCTATAATCAGGTCTGCATTCGAATCTTCAGGAGAGTCCGGGATGGGTGAGTTGCGTGTTTCCACAGGGATCGTTCCGTTGGGGGACTTCAAGGCGCATGCGTCGCGGTTGCTGCGGGAAATGGGCGAATCTGGCTGCCCCATCGTCATCACCCAGAACGGGCGCCCGGCAGCGGTCGTGCTTTCGCCGGAGGCGTACGACGAGATGAACGACCGGCTCTTCACGTCCGCGGTGGAGGCAGGAATCGCGCAGGCCGATGCGGGTCTGGTGACTGGCCACGCGCGGGTGAAGGAGTGGCTGGAATCGTGGGGCACCGACAGCGAGAAGCCCCTGCCGGAACCTGCGTGACCATCACCTGGACCAGGTTGGCGCTCGGGGACCTCGCGGAGGCGCGGGCCTACATTGCCGCGGACAACCCGGGCGCCGCCGCGAATTTCGCTCACCGGGTGATCGAGGCCGTTGCCGTGCTTTCCGGCTTTCCAGAGGCGGGGCGCCAGGGCCGGCACCCGGCGACCCGCGAGTTCAGTGTAACGGGAACTCCCTACCTCATCGTGTACCGGGCCGACCGGGATAATGTGGTGATCCTGCGCGTTCTCAATGGCAACCGCCAGTGGCCTCCGGGGGGAAGATAGCCGGCCCATCAACGGTCACCGATGACGCGGTCGGAGATGATGCGGAGCTGAATCTCGGAAGTGCCTTCGAAGATCTTGGTCAGGCGGGCGTCGCGCCAGTAACGCTCGATGGGGAGCTCGGTCGTGTAGCCGTAGCCGCCGTGTATCTGGAGGGCTTCGCTGGTTACGCGTTCGGACATTTCGCTGGCGAACCACTTGGCCATGGCCGCCTCCTTGTCGCAGCGGCGGCCCGAATCGATGGCGTCGCACACAAAGTACATGAGCTGGCGCGCGGCCTCGATCTCGGCGGCCATTTCGGCGAGCTTGAAACGGATCGCCTGGAACTTCGCGATCGGCTGGCCAAACTGGACCCGCTGCTTCGCGTAGGCGGTGGCATCTTCCAGGCCGCCGCGGGCAAGGCCGATTGAGCGGGCGGCGGTGTGGGCGCGTGCCGTTTCGAGGAATCCCATCGCGCCCTTGAATCCCGCGTCGTCGCCCCGGTCGGTTCCCAGCCGGGCGGAAAGCGGGACGCGGAAGTCTTCGAAGCGGAGCTCCCAGGTCTTCCACCCGTGGTAGCCAATTTTGTGGATGGGGGTGCCGCTGATGCCGGGCGGGAGGGTCCCGCGTTCCTTTTCGAAGAAGAACTGGGCCGTCCCTGCGTGGCGGCGGGCCGGGTCCATTTCGCCGATCCGGCAGAGGACCGTCATGAAGTCGGCGCCGTCGGCGAAGGTGCACCACATCTTGTTGCCGTTGATGACCCACCCGTCGCCGTCGAGCGTGGCCTTGCACTGGACGTTCGCCAGGTCGGATCCGGCTTCGGGTTCGGACAGGGCGACCGCGCCCAGGAACTCGCCCCGGGCCATGCGCGGGAGGTAATTCTGCCGCTGCTCTTTGCTGAAGCCGCCGCCAAGACCATTCCCGCGGGCGATGATGCTCGCCACGCTCATCCAGGCCCGCGCCAGCTCCTCCGTCACGAGGATGTACTCGAAGGCTCCCAGGCCCAGGCCTCCGTACTCCTCGGGGATTCGCATGCCGAAATAGCCCAGTTCGGCCATCTTGTCGCGAAGCGACATGGGGATGTCGCCCTTGACCCGGTCGAGCTCATTGGCGACGGGCAGGACCTCCTTCATGGCGAAGTCGCGCGCGGTCTGCTGGATCATGCGACGCTCTTCGGTGATGTAGCCCATGGTCAGCGTCCTCCCCGCTTGATGATGAGATTCGTGCGGCGGAAGTCGATGACGCATTCCCCGTGCTGATTGAAGCCTTCGGTGCGCCAGGTGACGATGCCGTGGTCCGGGCGGCTGCCCGACTCGCGCGTGTCCGTGACAGTGCTGCGCGCGGTCAGCGTGTCCCCGGGATAGACCGGCTGGTGATACGTCAGCGCGTCGACGCCGAGGAAGAGGCCGCCCGCTTCGCTCAGGTCCTCTACCGAAAGCCCGAAGGCAGTGAGGAAGACGAGCAGAGGGTTGACCACGATCCCGGGATGGCCGTGGGCCTTCGCGAACTCGGCGTTGAAGTAGTGGGGGTTGTAGCTCAGCGTAAGGCTGGAAAAGAGGCTGTTGTCGCCCTCGTTGATGGTGCGGCCCCAGTGGTGCTCGAACACCTGCCCCAC
>CAYYYI010000116.1:0-8615 GCA_964475735.1 uncultured Anaerolineaceae bacterium | reverse complement strand
CTGCCGCTGGATCGCTAGCTCACGTCGGCTGAGAGGGGCTGCCGGCGGCGGCCGAAGGGAACCAGTTCCCGCAGCCACAGGTAGACGCCCGCCCACACATCCTGGGGCGCCACGACAAGGAGGCCCGCGGCAAATACGGCCCAGATCGTGCCGAACCATACCCCGATCCCTACAACGACGGCCACGCCAAGCCCAACCGCGGCCCAATAGGGCAGCGAGCGCGACACCACCCACCCCCTGGTCTCTTTCATCATCCCTTCCCAGGAAAAGCTGTTCACGCGCACGAGCGAGCCCCACACGCCCTGCGGCATCCGCGTCATGACCACGATGAGCATCAGGCCGGTGAGCGCCCCCTGGAGCTTGTCGAAATCCGCATCCGTGCGGGCGATCTTCTTGATCACCTCGGGCCCCCACTTGTAGCCGAAGGCTCCAACCATGGCCCCACCCGGGGCCGCCAGGCCCCCGATCACCAGGTAGGCGATCGGATTGATCGAGAGGTTGAAGAGATCAAAGGACTCGGGGGCCACGTAGGCGACGACCATGTAGAGGAGAGCGCCGGAGATGCCGGCGTAGAGCGCGCTGATGCCGAACGCCGTCACCTTGTACATTGCCGTGTTTACGCCCATGGAAGTGGCAGCAACCTCCGCATCGCGCACGGCGATGAATGCCCGGCCAAACCGGCTTCGCCCGAGGTTCCAGGCCGCGAACGTTCCAACCGCAGCCACACCAAAGCAGAGGAAGTAAAGGTATGTGGACTGCGCGAACTTCTTCCTTTCGCGCAGCTGGACATCTTCCGGAGCAGACTTCTTCTGCTCGGGTATCTTCGCAATGCTCTCGTTCTCAAGGAACCCGCCGATGAACCCGGGCGGCTGCGGCTGCTTGGTGAGCCGGATGCCCTGCACGCCCCCGGTGTATTCCTGTACGTTGTCCAGTTTCAAAACGAGCGGGAAGACCAGCGCCGCCGCGACCGTCGCGATCGCCAGGTAAGGGCCGGCCAGCCGCAGGGCAGGAATGCCAAGGGCAAAACCGAAGGCGAAGGTGAGCAATACCGCAACCACCATCGCCGGGAGGAGCGGCCAGTCCCAGTGGTCAACAAGAATCGCGACCGTATAGGCCGAAAGGCCTACGAGCGCGCCATGGCCAAGGGACATCTGCCCTGTGAGACCGGTAACGATGTTCAGGCCGTGGAGAAGGAGCGAGAAGACGAGCACCTCGGTCATCACAGCAATCTGGAACGTGTTCAGCGCCAGCCACGGAGCCATTACCAGCAGCACGGCCAGCACCAGCAGCCACCACCGCATGTCGTTCATGGCGATGCGGATGAGCACGCCCAATACCCAGGCGATGACGACCACCACCAGGGTTGACAGGCCCGCGAACACATCGTTCCCGGTTCCGCCATACAGGTACCAGGTGAAGAACAGGAGCGCCCCCAGAACCACAGCTTCGGCCGGCGACGGAATGAAGCGTTCGATCCCCTGCCGGTAGTTCCCCGTCACTTTCATGGCTAGACCTTCTTCACTACCGGCAAACCGAAGATGCCGGTCGGTTTGACCATCAGGATGGCGATGATGAGCCCGAATGCGATGATGTCGCTCCACTCAGAGCCGATGTACTGCACGACCATGCTCTGGCCGATGCCAACTGCGAGACCGCCGACAACCGCCCCAAGCGCGCTATCGAGCCCACCCAGCACGGCCGCGGCGAAGGCATAGAGCAGGACGCCGAGCATGAGGTTGGGCGAGATGCCTGCGACCGAAGGCGCCACGAGCATGCCGGCGATGCAGCCGATGGCCGCCGCAAGACTCCAGCCCAGCGTCAGCATCCGGCCGGTGTTGATGCCCATTAACTCGCTCGCCTGCGGGTTCAAGGCCGCCGCGCGCACCGCCAGCCCCAGCTTCGTCCGCTGGAAGAAGACGTAGATGCCAAACATCAGGACTACGCTGACGATCAGCGCAAAGAGGCTGTGCTGCCCGATCTTGAAGAGCCCGAAGTCGACAGCATCGCCCCTGAACGGCGTCGGGTATGTCTGTGGCACAGGGCCATACCGCCAGTTCGCAAGGGAGTTAATGACAGCGAACAGTCCCAGCGTGACGATGACAGCGTTGAGCAGGTTCTTGCCTTCGCTCGGCCGCACGACGAGCCGCTCGATCACGCCGCCCATCACGAACGCGATGGCTACCGTCCCGATCAGCACGAGCAGATAGCCAAGGCGCGTAAGGCCGTCCGACTCAGAGCCCAGGTACAGCGGAACGCCGAAGATCTCCGGGCGCCAGGTGAGAACCGTGATATGCCGTTCAATGCCCATGAAGGGGATCCACGAAAAGCTCAGCGGCCGGGAGATCGACCAGCCGATGTAGGTGCTGAACATCGCCATTTCGCCCTGGGCGAAGTTCACGATGTCGGTGGCGCGGAAGATAAAGACGAGCGCGAGCGCGAGCAGCGCGTAGAGCGCCCCGGTGCTCGTACCGATTGCCAGTTGATCGAAGAACGTTTCCATCGTGCTCCCTAGTACCCGAGGTACGACTTGCGTACCGTCTCGTTCCGCGCGAGCTCGGCGGCAGGTTCGTGAACAACTACCCGGCCTGTCTCGAGGACGTACCCGTAGCTCGCGACCGAGAGCGCAAGCTTTGCATCCTGCTCAATAAGCAGGATCGTGACGCCGTCCTCTTCGTTGATGGTCCGGATGATCTTGAATATGTCACGGACAACCAGGGGCGCCAGGCCGAGGCTTGGCTCATCGAGGAGCAACAACCGCGGCCGTGCCATGAGCGCCCGCCCAATGGCCAACATCTGCTGCTCGCCGCCCGAAAGCGTGCCCGCAACCTGGTTGCAGCGCTCGGCCAGCCGGGGGAAGTAGTCGAAAACACGGCCCAGATCCGCCTTGATGCCAGCCTTGTCCTTCCTCGTGTATGCGCCGAGGTTCAGATTCGCTTCGACCGATAGCGTGGCGAAGATCTGGCGCCCCTCGGGCACGTGCCCGATGCGCTGACGAACGATCCAATCCGGCGGACGGCCCTGGATGGGCTCGCCCTCGAACAGTACCGAGCCGGCCTGCGGACGCAAGAGCCCGGAAATGACCCGCAAAGTGGTGGACTTCCCGGCGCCGTTTGCGCCGAGCACGGTCACAATCTGCCCCGCGGGAACGGTAAGCGAGATGTCGTGCAGCGCGGCAACGGGCCCGTAGGCTGCGCGAATATTCTTCACCTCAAGCATTCGCGGCCCCTCCGTTCATCTCGACGCCCAGGTAGGCCTCGATGACCGCAGGGTCGTTCTGGACCTCAGAGGGCGTCCCCGCCGAAATGCGCTTTCCGAAGTCAAGCACAACCACCTGGTCGGAGATGCCCATCACCAGGTTCATGTGGTGCTCCACCAGGAGGATGGTGAGATTGAACCGGTTGCGCATCTCCTTGATCTGCTCACCGAGGCGGGTCACTTCCTCGTGGTTTAGACCGCCGGCCGGTTCGTCAAGGAGCAGCAACGTTGGCTCTCCAACAAGAGCGCGTGCGGTTTCGACGCGCTTCTGAATGCCGTAGGGCAGCCCGCGAACGATCTTGTCCTTGTGGGGGATGAGCCCAAGGTAGTCCAGCACGTCCATTGCCCTCTGGCGCGCGCCGCGCTCCTCGTTCGCGACGTGAGGCAGCCGGAACGATGACAAGACCGGGTCGACGTGTAGCAGGTGGTGCTGCCCGACGAGTACGTTTTCCAGGACGGACATGCTGGGGAAGAGCGCCAGGTTCTGGAAGGTGCGCGTGATTCCCCTGGCCGCGATTCCGTGAGCAGGCGCCGACAGCATGTCCTGGCCATCGAAGGTGATGCTGCCACGATCCGGCTTGTAGAGCCTCGTGATGCAGTTGAACATCGTGGTCTTGCCTGCGCCGTTCGGGCCGATGAGCCCGACGATGTGGCCCTTTTCGACATCGAACGACACCCCGTCCAGCGCCACGAGGCCACCGAACGAGATGGTGATGTCGCGGACCTGAAGCAAAGCAGAAGCTTCGTTCATGCCACCCTTGCCCTCCTCGACTGACAAGGGCGCATTCTAGAGAGGGGCAGCAAGTTAGCACAAGACAACCCGGTAAGGTTCGACGTCCTGGCGTAGGGCTGTCAGCGCGCATCCCGGCCGGCGGCCCGGGGAGGGTATACGGCCATTGACCTCGTATGTACGATGGATCCAATCGTTATCCGGGAGGGTCCGATGCGACGTCCCGCCTTCGTAACAGCCATCTCGCTGCCCTTCGTGGTGGCTATCATTCCTGCCGCAAGCATCTTCGTCAGTTCCCCGGCGCCTGCCGGCGAAGAGGTCTTCGCACTGGACTCCTCGGTCCCGGCCGGCACCACTGTTCACCTGGTCAGCATGTCCGTTGATTCAGCTCCCGCCGTCGAGCCAGTTGCCTACGGGATTGGGGCGACCGCTCCCGGGCCATGCGATGGGACATCGGTCCCGGCTATCGAAGGATAGCGGCGCTCGCTGCCTGTGCTAGCATGCGCCGGGAGGTCCCAATGCAGCACCTGCGGCCCGGCCAGGACACTGTTGGCGAACGAGATTCTGGCATGGCCGGCACGAACCTGGATGTGAGCATCTTGCCCCCCGGCCATCTGCACGAGTGGGAATTCGCATGACTGCTGCGCGTCCGCGGCGGCCCCGTTCGGAGGAGACCCTCCCCGAGTACCTGCTGAGCGAACAGCAGCTTGAAGACATGTACTACTACATGCTCCTCGCCAGGCGGCTGAGCGAGCGGATGATGGCGCTCAACCGGCAGGGCCGGGCAGCTTTCGTCATCGCCGGGGCAGGCCAGGAGGCCGCTCAGGTGGGCGCAGCCATGGCGCTCCGCAAAGGAATCGACTACCTGGCGCCCTACTACCGCGACCTCGGCATGAACCTGGTGCTGGGCATGGACGCGCGCGAGGCCATGCTTAACCTGCTCGGCAAGCGCGACGACCCGAACAGCTTCGGTCGCCAGATGCCCTCGCACTGGGGCAACTCAGCGCGCCACATCGTGACGCAGTCCAGTGTCGTGGCGACACAGCTCTTGCACGCCACGGGGATAGGGCTCGCAGCGAAGCTCAGCAACGATCCGATCGTTGTGCTCACCTGCTGCGGCGAAGGGAGCACCAGCCGCGGGGACTTCCACGAGGCGCTCAACTTCGCCTCCATCCACCGGCTGCCCGTGATCTTCTACATCCAGAACAACGGCTTCGCCATTACCGAGCGCACCGAGAAGGAGATGCCCGTGGAGAACGTCGCCGACCGCGCGCGCGCCTACAACATGCAGAGCGCCGTCGTCGATGGCATGGATTGCGTGGCCGTGTACCAAACCGTTCGCCCGGCCGTGGACCAGGCGCGCCGCGGCGGCGGCCCGTTCCTTATTGAAGCGAAGTGCTACCGGCTCTGGCCACACTCCAGCGACGATGACGACACCCGCTACCGCCCACGCAAGGAACTCGAAGAGTGGGCCAGGAAGGACCCTCTCCTCATGTTTCGCACGCGCGTCGAGACCGGCGGCATCTTCCCTCGCGAAGACCTGGATGAAATCGAAGCGCGCGTGGACGAGGAGATCCGCGAAGCCGTCCAGTGGGCCCTCATGCAGCCCGACCCGGCGCCGGAAGACGCCCTGGGCTACGTCTACAAGGAGCCATGACCGGTGGCCGAGACAACCGTCATCGAAGCGATCCGCAGCACGCTCGACGAGGAGATGGCGCGCGATAGCCGCATCTTCATCCTCGGCGAAGACGTGGAGGCGGGAGGCGTATTCCGCGCCACTGAGGGCCTGGCGGCAAAGCACCCCGGACGGATTATCGATTCGCCCCTCGCCGAGTCGTCCATCATCGGCATCACCATTGGCGCCGCGCACTACGGCCTGCGCCCCATCGCTGAGATCCAGTTCGCCGACTTCATCCACGCCGGGTTCGACCACCTCTTGAGCGAAGCTTCCCGCTGGTGCTACCGCACGAAGGGGGACGCCTGCCTGCCGATGGTGGTCCGCACTCCCTGGGGCGGCGGCGTCCATGGCGGTCAACACCACTCGCAGAGCATCGAGGCCTACTACACCCACCTGCCCGGCATCAAGGTGGTGGCCCCTTCGTTCCCCGCCGACTACCGGTCGCTGCTGAAGGCGGCCATCGCCGACCCGAACCCGGTGCTTTTCCTGGAGCACAAACGCACCTACAGGCTCGTGCGGCAGGACCTCTCGAGTGCGCCGGCGGAGACCGTCATCGGCCGCGCGCGGGTCGCGCGCAAAGGCGCCGATCTCACGATCTATGCGTACGGGCTCATGCTCCACGAGTCTCTGGCCGCCGCGGAGACACTGGCTGGGGAAGGGATAGGCTGCACGGTCGTTGACCTCCTTACGCTGCAGCCGCTGGACGTGGAGACGGTACTCCAGACAGCGAAGGACACCGGCAAGGTTCTAATCGTGCACGAAGACACATTGACGGGCGGCTTCGGCGGGGAGATAGCAGCGCTCATCGGCGAGCACGCCTTCGAGTACCTCGACGCTCCCGTGCGGCGGCTTTGCGCACCGGACATCCCGGCGATGCCCTACCACCCGAACATGGAGCACTTCTTCATGCCCGACCGCGAGAAGATAGCCGCCGCCGCGCGCGACCTGGCTGCCTACTAGAGGAGGCCCCCTGTGGCGACCGTGAAGATGCCCCAGCTTGGCGAGAGCGTCACCGAGGGCACAATCCTCAAGTGGCTGAAGCAACCGGGCGAACTGGTGAAGCTCGATGAGCCTCTCTGCGAAATCGAAACCGAGAAGGTCACAGCCGAACTCCCCTCCGAGTTCGAGGGTGTCCTCGGCGAAATTCTCGTTCCCGAGGGGGAGACGGTCGACATCGGCGCGGCCCTATGCACGATTGTCGAAGCCGGCGAGAGCGAGCAGCCGGCGCCGGCGCCATCTTTCGCCGCTTCACCTTCGGGAGGCTGGTCGGGCGGTCCCATGGCCATCCCCCCGGACGAGTCCGCGGCGCCCGCAGCGAACGCACCGGCCGCGGCGGCGCCCAAACTGCAACAAGAGGTGACGGTGGCAGCGCCGCCGGTGCGCAGCCCGGACGACCGCTCGCGATTCTATTCTCCGGCAGTCATGCGCCTGGCGCGCGAGCACAACATCGACCTGGCCACGATGCGCGGGTCAGGCGTTGGCGGGCGCATTACGCGGAAGGACGTTGAGGCGCTCATCGCGACAGGGGCGCCGGCCATCACGCTCGCCCCGGATGTGGCAGCGGCGCCATCCGGGGCGCCGTTCGAAGTCGTGCAACTTTCCGCGACGCGGCGAACCATCGCCGAGAACTTGCGCCGCTCGAACCTGGAGGCGCCGCAGGCCTGGACGATGGTCGAAGCCGATGTGACCGGCCTCGTCAGGCTGCGCGAGCGAGAGAAGGACCGCTTCGCGCGCGAGGAGGGGGTCGACCTGACTCTGCTGCCATACTTCACAGCCGCCGTCTGCGAAACCCTGCGCGAGTTCCCCATCCTCAACTCCCGCTGGGAAAGAGAGGAACTGCGGCGGTACCGCGCGCTAAATCTCGGCATCGCCGTTGCCACCGGGCACGGGCTGGTGGTGCCGGTGGTCCACAACGCAGGCGACATGAGCGTGGCGGGGCTGGCCCGGGCGATCGCTGACCTCGCGCAGCGCGCCCATGGCCGCAAGCTGCGCGTGGAGGACATCGAAGGGGGAACCTTCACCGTCAACAACACCGGCGCCTTCGGTTCGATCGCGTCGAAGCCGATCGTGAACTATCCCCAGGTGGCGATAGTCTCGATGGAGCGGGTCGTGAAGCGTCCGGTGGTTGTGGGAGACGACGCCATCGCGGTCCGGTCGATGGTAAATGTGTGCCTGGCCTTCGACCACCGGGTGATGGACGGACTGGAGGCAGGCGGCTTCCTGGCAAGCCTTAAGCGGCGCCTGGAAGCGATGGGATAGGCAGGTACTACGCCCCGGCCGAAGGTAGTACCATACGATCATGGTAGTACGCGGCAGAACACGAATGACCCGGAAAGGCCAGGTCACGGTGCCGGCAAGTGTGCGGCACGCGATGGGGCTCGAAGAAGGCGACACAGTCGAAGTCGAACTGGAGGACGACGGCACCGCTCGCATCCGCCGCGCGCTTTCGATTGTCGAGGCGACATACGGCAGCCTTCGGCGGGCGGGCCAGCCACCGCCCCTGCCCGCCGAGGAAGAGCGCCGGCTCGCTTCGAAGACCAGGGGTGAATACCTCGCCCGGAAGTACGCACCGCCACCCGAATGAGCGCGGCCATCTTCGTTGATACCAACGTCCTGCTTCGGTTGCTGCTGGACGATGAGCAGAGCCAATCGGCGGCAGCTCGGGAGCTGTTCAGCGCCGTCGAGCGGGGCGAAATCACCGTGTGGACCTCAGACGTGGCAATTGCCGAACTCGTCTGGGTGCTGACCGGCCCGATCATGCGCCGCGAACGCCAGGCCGTGGCCAGGGAGCTTGCGCTCCTGATGGAACTCCCCGGCCTGCGCCTTGAGAACAAGCCGACGATGCGACGAGCCCTCGATCTGTTCACGAAGCAGCCGATCGACTGGGTGGACGCCTACCACGCAGCCTTGCTGCTGGAGCAGGATTCGCCCGAGCTCTACAGCTTCGACCGC
>CAYYYI010000115.1:1489-8624 GCA_964475735.1 uncultured Anaerolineaceae bacterium | reverse complement strand
GACGAGGCCGGGCTGGGCGACCTGCTGCGCGAGGCCGTGAGGTCCGGCCGGCTGCGCGCCACGACCGGGACAGCAGAGGCCGTGGGCGCTTGCGAGACGGTGCTCTTCACGGTGGCTGTTGACGTCGATGGCTCAAACAGGGCCAATCTTGGTTCGCTTCTTGCTGCTGCTGATGACGTGGCACGCGGGTTGAAGGTGGGCGCCCTCTGCATCTTCGACACGACCCTGCCCGTGGGGACTACCCGCCGCGAGCTTGCGCCACGACTGGAAGCGGGCGGCCTGAGGCTGGGGCGGGACTTCTCAGTGGCCTTCAGCCCCGAACGTCTGCTCATGGGGCGCGTCATCGAGGACCTGGGAAAGTATCCGAAGGTTGTGGGAGGCATCGACGAGCGGGGCGGCGAGCGCGCGGCGGCCTTCTTCCGTGATGCCCTCGGCGTGGAGGTGCTGCAACTCTCCAGCGCCGAGGCGGCGGAGCTGAGCAAGCTGAGCGAGGGCGTCTACCGCGACCTGAACATCGCGCTCGCGAACGAGCTGGCCCAGGTGGCCGATGCCTTCAGCGTCGACATCAGCGAGGTGATCCGGGCGGCCAACAGCCAGCCCTACTGCCACATCCATGTGCCGGGAACGGGGGTTGGCGGGCACTGCATTCCTGTCTACCCGCACTTCCTCATCCAGGGTGAAGGCCCGGCCGGACTGGCCGCGCTCGGGCGCCAGGTCAACGATGCGATGCCCGGCTACGCCGCCGCACGCGTCGAGCAGCTGCTGGGAGGGTTGGCGGGCAAGCGGGTCCTTATTCTCGGGCTTACATTCCGGCCCGATGTCGCAGTCACGCACCACACGAACGCGGTGGACCTGCTGCGGGAGTTCCGCGCGCGCGGCGCCACGGTCTACGGCCATGACGCTCTGCTCAGCCCTGCGGGCGTCCGCGAGCTTGGTTTCGAACCGGCGCCTGAGCCGTTGAAGGGCTACGACGTGGCGGTCGTGCATGCCTATCATCGCGCCTACCGCGACCTGGACTGGCGAGCGATCGCGACGCTCCTCGTGGATGCCCGCAACGCGCTGGATCGGCAGGCCATCGAGGCGGCGGGGGTGCGCTACCTGGGGATAGGCCGGCCCGTTTCGCCGGACTGAGCTCCTACGGCGCCAGGCGGTAGATCTTTCCGTCGAAGGCCAGGATGTAGAGTTCGCCGGCGGAATCCTCCGCGAAGGAAGCGATGTTCGGCCCGCGGGCGCGGAGCTGCGTGACCGGCGGCCTGCTGCCGTGGGTTGCGCCGGCCGAGTTGAACGCCCAGACGCTCCCGTTGCAGAAGTCTGCGTAGACGTACCAGCCGCGAAGCGCGGGCAGCGCCTCGCCGCGGTACACGTAGCCGCCGGTGACCGAGCAGGCGCCGGCATCGCGCTCGTAGTCGACGACCGGGAGAGTGAGCCCCGTTTGCGAGCAGCCGGTGGAGGGCTTGAAGCAGGTGAACCCTTCCATGACGTTCCAGCCGTAGTTGAGGCCCCGTTCCACGATGTCGATCTCTTCGCGGGCATCCTGGCCCACGTCGCCGGCCCAGAGGCGCCCGGTTTCGCGGTCAAAGCTGAAACGCCACGGATTGCGGAGGCCATAGGCCCACGTCTCAGGCTTCGCGCCGCCCGGAGAGGCGGCGTAGGGGTTGTCGGGCGGGATCGCATAGGGCTTTGCTTTCGTCGCGCCGCGCACATCGATGCGGATGATGCTGCCGAGGAGGTTGTTCTTGACGTCCTGTCCGTTGCCCTTGGGGTCGCCGGCCGAGCCGCCGTCGCCGAGGCCGAGGTAGAGCATGCCGTCGGGGCCAAAGGCGAGCGCGCCGCCGTTGTGGTTGGAAAACGGCTGGGGCACTTCGAGTATCAGCAGCTCGCTCGCCGGTTCGGCGCGCAGAGCGGCGCCCTCGCCGGAGGTGCTGAACCGCGAGAGGAGAGTACGGCGCGAGCCGCCCTGGGCGCTGTAATACGCGTAGAGATAGCCGTTGTTGCCAAACGCCGGGTCAAGGGCGATGCCGAGGAGCCCTTCTTCGTTGCCGTCGCGGGAGGTCCTGGCGCGATGATCGAAGACGGTTTCGACCGAATTCGCGCTGGCGTCGTTCACGAACGAGAGGATGCGCCCATCCTGGAGCGCTACGAGCATCCTGCCTTGCCCGGGAACCTCAACCATGGCGATTGGCCGCTCGAAGGTGGGCAGGTTTGGAAAGGCGGCGGCGAAGCGAACGGCGGGAGGGGCAGCGGAGGAAGCGGCCGCAGCGCTCGAACCTGGCTCTGGCTGCGTTGTCTCCGCCGTCGTAGGCGTGGCGTCATCGGCGGGGGAACTGCCCGGCGAGCATGATGTGGCGAGCAGCAACGCGAACAGGCTCTTCCAGACAGCGCCGCCAGCGATCCGCACGAGGCTATGCTACTGCGAGCCGGGCTTCGGCAGCGGAGATGGCCGCGCGTATGTCCGCCCGGAAGCCCTGTTCGCGGAGGATGCGCCCGAGCGCGTTCAGGAACAGGAGGACGTTACCCGCGGTCGAGGATTCGCCCATGAGCCCCACGCGCCAGACCCGGCCTTTCAGCTCGCCGAGGCCGCCGCCGATCTCGATGCTGTTCCGCCGCAGGAGTGCGCCCCGGACCTCGGCGTCGTTCGCGCCATCGGGGACGCGCACGGTTGTGAGCACGGGGAGCCTGTAGCCTGCATCGGCGTGCAGCGCGAGCCCCATCGCTTCGAGCCCGGCCTGGAGTGCGCGCCCGTTCCGCTCGTGACGGGCCCAGCGCGCCTCCAGCCCCTCTTCGAGCACAAGCGCCAGGGCTTCGTGGAGCGCGTAGATCATGGAGATGGGCGCGGTGTGGTGGTACGCGCGGCGCTCGTCCCAATAGGCCTCCAGCAGGCTCATGTCGAGGTACCAGGAGTTGCAGGGAGTCTCCCGCGATTTCACCGCATTCCAGGCCTGCTCCGAGAAGGTCACCGGCGCCACGCCGGGCGGGGCGGAGAGGCACTTCTGCGTGCCGGAGTAGACCACATCAGCCCCCCAGCGGTCGGCCTCCACGGGGAGGCCGCCAAGCGAAGTCACGCAATCCACAAGAAGCAGCGCGCCAGCCTCGCGGGCGATGGCGGCGAAGGGCTCGATCGGGGTTTGGACGCCAGTGGAGGTTTCGGCGTGGACAATGCCAACGAGCTTCACGTTGCCGGCGGCCTTCACGGCTTCGGCGACAGTCGCCGGATCGACCGGCGAGCCCCATGGGGCGTTCACCCGGGTGACGTTTCCGCCGGCCCGTTCGGCCATCTGGGCCACCCGTTCCCCGAAGTAGCCGCAGACGCCGACGACGGCGTTGTCGCCGGGTTCCACCAGGTTCATAACTGCAGCTTCCATGCCGCTCGTGCCGGTACCTGGCGTGGCGAGGGTGACCTGGTTTTCCGTGCGCAGCACCAGCCGCAGCATCGCGCGGCATTCATCCATGATGCGCAGGAACTCAGGGTCGAGGTGGCCGAGGAGCGGCGCGCCCATGGCGCGCACAACGCGGGGGTTCGCGCCGCTGGGCCCGGGTCCCATGAGGAGGCGGGCCGGTGGGTTGAAAACGGTGGCAGTTGACATGCGCACTATGCTAGCGGGTAGTCCGGCCGGGGTCGCCCCGGCGCAGTGCAGGGAGGTCCCATGACGCCGACCGAAGCCGCCCCGTCAGCGCAGACGAGGCTCGACGTTACCGTGCGAAAGGCTGTGCGCGACGACGTCCCCGCGTTGGCGCAGGTGCTCGCCCGCGCCTTCGACGATGACCCGATGGCCAACTGGTTCGTCGCCCAGGACGAGCGCCGCGCCGAACGGCTCGTACACATGCACCGCGTGGAGCTGGAGAGGATCAGCCTCCCCCACAACGAGGTCTACACGACGGACGGCCTCCATGGCGCCGCGCTCTGGGCCCCGCCCGGCCAATGGAAGATGGGCGTCATCCAGCAGGTCAGGCTGATGCCGGCCATGATGAAGTCGGTGACGCTGCGGCGCGCGCCGAAGGTCCTGAGCGGCGTGACCGCCATCGAGAAGAAGCACCCCGCGAAGCCGCACTGGTACCTGTTCGTGCTCGGCACAGATACTCCGCACCAGGGGAAAGGCGTGGGCTCGGCCCTGCTTCGGCCGGTCCTGGAGCGCTGCGACCGCGACGGTGTCCCGGCCTATCTGGAGAGCTCGAAGGAGAAGAACCTGCCGCTCTACGAACGGAACGGCTTCCGCGTGACCGAGGAATTCGTTGTGCCGCACGGTGGCCCGAAGATCTGGCTCATGTGGCGCGAGCCGCAGTAGGGGGGCGGTATACTGGTGGTATGGTCACTCGAACCGGGATCACACTCGATGAATTCCTCGCGATGCCTGAGACCGAGCCGCCATCCGAGCTCGTTGATGGCGAGGTAGTTCCGAAAGTGGCGCCAAGCTGGAATCACAGCGACCTGGTTGGGTTCCTGTATTCGCGACTCGCCGAGCACCTGCGGAAGACGGGCGCGGGTCGCGCCGGAACCGAGGTCCGGCACGTTTCACGTTCGGAACAGCGCTCCTATCTGCCTGATGTCCACGTGACTCTCAAAGAACGCCTTCCCGCCGACCCCGAGGCCTTCCGCCGGGGGCCGGTCGAAGTCGCTCCCGACTTTGCGATCGAGGTGCTTTCCCCAGACGACCGGCCAATGCGCGTCCTGGACAGGCTCGATTTCTATCGTGCGGCGGGTGTTCGCCTCGTATGGGTTGTGGACCCTGAGAGCCGGACGGTCAGGGTCGACGGATCGGAGGCGCCGCCCGGGGTGCACAGGGCGCCCGGCGCCATCATGGCTGCCCCGGTGTTGCCTGGCTTCGAAGTCGATCTGGACGAGCTCTTCGCTTCAATGTCTCACTAGTCTGGCCGCCGCAGTCACGGCGACGCGGTGACCGCCCAGGTCTGCGGCCCGGGCCAGCGCAGCATCTTCATCTTGCCGCCCTCGAAGACGATATAGGCCGCCGATTCGATATCGATGGTGAAGACGTGCGCCGGGCCCGGCGGCCGCCAGTTCAGGCGCTCGAAGATGTGCTGCCAGTACCGCTCCTCGCGTTCGGGGGCGAGAGGCGTGGCACGGCCGTAGAGCTTGGCGTCGCCCTGCTCGCCGCTCTTGTCGGAGGTGGTGCTGTGCACGGCGCAGCGGCTGTCGCGGAGGAGGTCAAGGCACTTCTTCGACTGCCACATGCCGCCAAGCGTCAGCTCGCCTTCCCAAAAGGTGAACTCGATCGGGGTGACGCGCGGCCAGCCGTTCTTGCGGAGCGTGCCGAGCATCACCAACTGCGTGGCAGCGAAGCGCTCCTTCACAAGGTGCGCAAGTTCCGGCGCCGCCGCGGCGAAATCCTGCCAGGCTGCCATCGCGTCCCTCCATCGTGGCGTTGGCTGCGATTGTAGCGGGTAGGGTTGACAGGCGGCGGCGCCGGAACTAGATTGCGAATAGTGAGTCGGCATTCACAAAGTGGGATGCCGTCTCGGCCAGGCCAGAGGTCTTGAACCCAGAGCCCTGCGAATCGCCGTTCGGCGACGCGCGGGGCTCTTTCGTTTCAAACACGCACACGGAGGCTGTTGTCATGTCCCAGGAACTGCCCTTGACTCCCGAGACTCGGGAAGACCTCATTCGCAAGACGTGGTACTCCCACGATGCCAAGTGGTACGCCGCTGTGGCCATGGAGTTCGGCATCGAGGCGGCGAACAGGCTCAACCGGGCTGCCGTCAAGCCGGTCGGCGCCATCGAGGCCTACCGTCTGGCGACTGCTCTGGGGAGTCCCCGGCCGGGCAACGCGGCCGAGTTCATCGCTTTCCTCCAGGCGGGGAGGAACGTATACGTGCCCGATTCGCTAATCGACATGAAGTTTCGGCAGATCGACGAGACGTCGTACGAGGTCAGCGTCGACGACTGCTATGTCGAGGCGAACATAACGAAGGCGGGGATGGCCAACGCCTACGAGTGTGCTGTGCTGGACCGCGTGGAAGGGTGGCACGAGGCCATGGGGCTCCCGATCGAGACACCCACGCCGACCACATGCCTCAGGGCGAAGGGCCTCCCGTGCCAGCGCGTGGTGCGGTTGAAGGAACGGGCGGGCTGAGCGCACAGGAAGCGGTTTTTCGGGTTAGAATCGCGGCACATATCCCCTGTCTCGAGGTGAGCCATGGAGTTCAGAGACACGCCTGAAGAGGCGGCATTCCGCACCGAAGTGCACTCCTTCATCGAGAAGGAGGCGCCGAAGGCCACCGGCGAGAACCCATTCGCCGGCAATCGCGAGTTCATGAAAAAGCTCGCCGAGCGGCGCTGGATTGCCCCCGCCTGGCCGAAGGAGTACGGCGGCGCAGGCATGAGCGTGATGGAGCAGTTCATCTTCAACAGCGAGCTCGCAGAAGCGCGCGCGCCACGCCCCGGCGGCATCGCGACCGGCTTCGCAGGCCCGACCCTCATCGTTCACGGCACCGAAGAGCAGAAGCAGAAGTACCTGCCCGAGATACTCAGCGGCGACGTGATCTGGTGCCAGGGCTATAGCGAGCCCGGCGCCGGCTCCGACCTTGCGGCCCTCCAGACCCGGGCCGTCCGTGACGGCGACGACTTCGTCGTCAACGGCCAGAAGATCTGGACCTCCGGCGGGCACGTCTCGAAGTGGATGATCCTGCTCGCCCGCACGGACCCCGATGCCCCCAAACATCGCGGAATCACCTACTTCATCGTAGATATGAAGTCACCGGGCCTGACAGTGCGGCCGCTCATCAACGCAGCGGGCACGCACGAATTCAATGAAGTGTTCTTCGAGGACGTGCGCATCCCGCGGGAGAACATAATCGGAGAAGAGAACCGGGGCTGGTACCTCGCCCAGACGACGCTGAGCTTCGAACGCTCCAACATCGGCTCTGCGATTGGGGCCCGGCAGACGGTAGAGGACCTTGTGAGCTTTGCGCGCCGGCATGCCACCGATGGGCAGAGCACGCTGTCTCACAACGGCGCGCTCCGGACCGAGCTGACAGAGCGCTTCATCGAGGCCGGCGTGGCCACCATGATGAGCTACAAGATCGTCTCCATGCAGGCGAAGGAGGGCGTGCCCCCCGGTCACGAAGCGAGCGTGGCCAAGCTCTTCACGACGGAGCTGAACCAGCGCATCTACCGGACGGG
>CAYYYI010000115.1:0-1389 GCA_964475735.1 uncultured Anaerolineaceae bacterium | reverse complement strand
GCCGCGTCGGTTGTCTGGCCGCGCACGTCGAGTTCGGTGCGCAGAAGCTGCACTTCCTCTTCAGTCGGCGCTTCGAGAACCTCGACCGTAGGGGCCACGAGCGGCTTGTACTCGCACTCGGCCAGGATCTCGTCGACCGTGACCCATGGCACGCGAGCGATGAGCCGCAAGCGCCGATCCTGGTAGTCGTACATCGACCAGGGAGTGACCACACGCCATGGGCCGGTGCCACGGGGCAGGCCGGCGCGCTCACGGGCGCCTTCGCTGCCATCGAGGAAGCCGGGCGAGGAGATGAAGTCCACCTTCTCGACGAACTTCCGCTTTTCCTGGTCGGTGATGAGGATGGTGCGCCAGCAGCACGCGGCAATTGTGTCTGCGCCGCCCGGGCCGTGCATGCGGCGGCCGCCGGCTCCCCATTCGCCGAGGAACGTGGAGTTGATGTTGCCGTGCTTGTCGACCTGGAGCGTGTTGAGGACGCCGTAGTCCATGTAGCCCAGCTGCGAGTAGATGCCAGCGGTGTTCATGGTGCCCCAGGCCAGCGCGCGGTAGGTGGCGCGAGAGGCGAGCATCGTCATCATTGGCTCGTACGGCAGCATGGGTTCGGGCGCGATCACGCCGTCTTCGGTGACGTACTGGGACTCGGGCGCGTAGAGCTTCTTGCCCAGCAGAATGGAGTAGAGCGGTGTGCCGCCGCCGGCGGCCCAGTAGGTGCGGCCGTTTTCGACCATGCGTGCGACGGTGCACATGGCCACTTCGCGTTCGGAGAAAGCTTCTGCCCGGGTCATGCCCTGTACCCTCCGTGGATGGTTTCGCGCTTGCGCATGTCAAGCAGTTTGGCGACGCCGACGTTCTTCTCGAGCATCTCCTGGTGGGATTCTACACTGAACACCCACTTTTCGAGATACGGTTCAACCGCTCCCCGCAATACCGAGGCGAACACCTCCATCACCACCGCGGGATCCGAGGCGTAGTAGCCGGGGACCGTGCCGGGATAGCTCGCGAACGGCGCTTCGACAACCGCGTCGACGCACCAGTAGGGGATCTTTGTGAGGCCAGGGTTGGCCCGGATCTCCTCGGTGTCGATGATCTCTTCGGCGGAAACGATGACCTTGCGTGAGGCGAGCGCGGCGGGCACGTCGGAGATGCCGGTGCCGTAGATGCGCGCATTGCCGAACTTGTCCGCCTGCTGAACGTGGATGATGGCGACATCAGGATTGAGCGCCGGGATGATCACCGTGGCCTGGCCCGTGTAGGGGTCGGTGATGAGCTTTGCGCCTGAGTGTGTGAAGCCATCGGTGCCCCCAAAGGAGCGCACGGGGATGAAGGGGATGCCCTGGGCGCCGGCTTCGAGGCGCATGGTCATGATTACGTTGCTGTACTCGTAGACTT
>CAYYYI010000114.1:0-8717 GCA_964475735.1 uncultured Anaerolineaceae bacterium | reverse complement strand
ACGCGATCTAGGATACTTTGAAGCTGGATTCAGAAGGAACCCGCCGCCATTGGGGCTGAAACGGAGTTCCGGCCCGAGCTTTGACGGGCGAGCCCCTGACACCCACACGCGCGTGGGGTGAATCGTGACAGGGAGGGGCGGCTTCTAGCCTTCGCCAGCGACGCGGTGCTGGTCCTGCAGGTAGCCGGCCAGGCGCTCAAGGACCTCGCGTAGTTTGGCTATGTCGTCTGCGCCAACGACCTCCGCCCAGCGGCGCTCTGTTTCGGCGAACGACTCCATGGCAATGCGGTCCTGTTCGAGTCCGCGGGCGGTCCAGCGCACCAGCTTGGCCCGCCGGTCGGTGGGGTCGGGCACGCGCTCGACGTAGCCGCGCGTTTCGAGGGCGTCCACCAGGTAGCCGACGGCCTGCTTTGTGAGGTCTGCGCGTTCGGCGATCTCGGTCAGGCGGGTGCCGCCTGGCCTCAGGTGAGGGAAGACATGGCGGCTGGCAACGTCGACATCCCCCACTCCGCGCTCGGCAAGGCGCCTGAAGACCTCGCGGTTCATGGCCGTGTGCGCCACCCGGAGCAGGTAGCTGAGGGTGGTCTCGTGAATATCGCGGGCTTTTTCCATGATGATTCCAGACTTTGATAGTCTAAGCGCTTGACGATATAGTACAGCAGTCGTACTATCTCGTCCAGCCGGGGCGCACGCCCCACGAGGAGGATAGCCGATGGCGACCTGCATCCGCGTTCACGGCTCCTGGTCCTGCGAGGGTACGAGGCCAGGGGTGAACGGCCGCCCGCGCGAAAGCGACCCTGCTGCTTTCGCGACTACCGCAGCGGAGGGGCCGAAGGGCCGGGCTTCGCTGGCAGCAGCATTGAAGTAATGAGGCACGTGGCCTTGCTCCACGAGAAAGGAACCAGAGATGTCATTGCACCTGAGTGACGCGGGAACTCAGGGCCTGCTGATCCGCATGGATGCGGAGCGGCGGGACAGGGCGCAGCAACTGCGCGTTCGCATCGAGGGCGGCTTCGTTCCGCGCTCCCACCCATGGCCGCTGCTGGCAGCCATCGCCCGGCGCCTGCGCGAGGCGAATTCCGCCCCCATCACCCGGCAGGAACGCCCGGTGACACCACCAATTGCCGATGCAGGAGGAACACACCTATGACCAGCGAAACCCGGGCCGAGGTCCGCGCAGGCGCGGAGCGGGCACACCAGGCCGCAGCAGCTGCGCGGCCCCAATCGGGGGCAGCGAAGGCGCTGCCCATGATCGTTGTCCTGGCGCTTTCGGCCGGGGCAGTGGCGTTCGGCGAATGGGGCGCCGACCTCGGGTTCTCCGAGCTGAACGCGTACAAGATCCTGCGTCTGCTGCACATCGTCGTGGCGGTGGTTGCGTTCGGGTCGACCTTCGGGCTCCCGGTGCTAATGCCCCTGGCGGGCCGTGGCGGCGTGGCAACGTTGCGGGTGGCGCTGCACTTCGCCGAAGCGCTTGAGAAGAAGATCGTTGTGCCCGGTTCGCTGCTGGTCGCAGCGACGGGCGGGGGGCTCATCCTGAGCGACGTGAGCGGCTACCAGGATGCCCTTCCCGCGTGGATCATCATCGCGCTCGCGCTGTGGTTGGCCGCGGCCGTGGTCGCCATGACTGTGCAGAATCCCGCCGTTCGGCGCGCCCTTGAAGTTCTTGAGACCGCCGACGACAACGGGCCCGTTCCGGAGGCGATTGGCCCGATAGCCGCACGGCTCGACCTGGTTGGGAAGCTCCTTGGTCTCAGTGCGATCGCGAGCCTCTTCCTCATGACCTGGAGGCCCAGCTTCTAGGGCTCGCCAGCCGCGGCCCGGGAACGCGTTTGCGCGTCACGCTTCCCGGGCCGCCGGCTGCGACGACCCGGCTACGAGCAGGCGGCCCGCCTTCGAGCGAAATCGCGCTGAAGTTCCCCGGAGCCGCCGATGGCTTAGCATGGCGGCATGGCGATTGTCACGACGCGCGGCCTGACGAAGCGGTACCCGGGCGCGACGGCCCTGGATTCGCTCGACCTGGAGGTGGAGCCGGGGATCATCGGGCTGGTGGGGGCGAACGGCGCTGGCAAGAGCACGCTCATCAAGATCCTCTTGGGCCTCCTTGAGCCGACGAGCGGCTCAGCCGATGTTCTTGGCTTCGACGCATTGGGCCAGCGCGCGGAACTGCACCAGTTCGTGGGCTACATGCCGGAGCACGACTGCCTGCCACTGGACATGACCGCGACAGAATTTGTCGCACACATGGCACAGGTTAGCGGGCTGCCCCGCGAAGCGGCGCGGGAGCGAACGGCAGAGACGCTTCGCCACGTCGGCCTTTTCGAAGAGCGTTATCGAGAGATGCGCGGCTATTCCACCGGCATGAAGCAGCGCGTCAAGCTTGCGCAGGCGCTGGTCCACGACCCGCGCATCATGTTCCTCGACGAGCCCACGAACGGCCTCGACCCGGAGGGCCGCGACGACATGCTCGACCTGGTCCGGCGCATCGGCACGGATTTCGGCATCTCGATAATCATGGCGTCGCACCTGCTGAGCGAAATCGAGCGCGTCTGCGACCACCTTGTGCTGGTCGACGCGGGCCGGCTGGTGCAGTCGGCGCCGGTCGCTTCGTTCACAGGCGAGACGGGCGTGCTGGCGGTGGAGGTCGACGATGATATCGACGAGATGGCCCGCAGACTCACGGAGAGCGGGTTGCGTGCCGTTCGGCAGGGCCGGTTGGTGCTGGTCGCGCTCGAAGGCAGCGCGGCGTATGACCTGATTCGCGACACCGCAGCGGAGATGGACGTAGGGCTGGTGAAGGTGCAGCAGCGCCGCCAGAGCCTGGAGGACCTCTTCAGGCGCAACGAGGGTGCCGATGACGCCCGAAGCTGAGCGCGCGGGGAGCATCTACGACCTGGGCTACCGCCCCTACGAAGGGGTGCGGCTTGGCCGCAGGCACGCTGTGAGGACGGTCTACGTCGAGAGCCTGCGGGCCGCCTTCGGCCTGGGGCGGCGGGCTTCGAGCAAGATCATCCCCATCGCCCTGCTGGTCATAGCGCTGCTGCCGGCCACCGTGCACCTGGGGATTGCGGCCGCCACCAGCGACCGGATGGACATCGTGCGGCCGGAAGACTACTCGTCGTTCATTGAGATGATCCTGGCTCTGTTCGTGGCGGCGATCGCGCCTGAACTGGCCGGACGCGACCAGCGGAACCGCACGCTCTCGCTCTACTTCTCGCGCGCCATCGAACGGCGGGACTACGCGCTGGCGAAGCTGGCGACGCTGGTCTCGGCCATGCTGTTCCTCACGCTCGTGCCCCAGGCGGCGCTCTTCGTGGGCAACGCCTTCACCACCAACGACGCCCTCGAATACCTGCGCGATGAGACCCCGGAGATCCCCCGCATCGTGGGCAGTTCGCTCCTTATCGCGATGCTCTGCGCGTCGGTTGCCCTGGCCATCGCTGCGCAGACGCCGCGGCGCGCCTACGCCACGGGGGGCATCATCGCGCTGTTTGTGGTGAGCGCCACGGTCGGGGGCATTCTCGACGCAACATTGGGGAGGTACGGTATTCTCGTGAGCCTGTTCGACATCATGAGCGGGGCAACCTACTGGATCTTCTCAGCCAGCGACGAGTACGAGGTCGCCGGGGGGCTGATGTTCGCCACTGCGGTGGCTGTTTCTCTTGTTTCCATCGCGCTCATCCTCCGGCGCTACGAGCGGATACCGGCATGAGCGCTCCACAACGACTCGCAGGGCCTGTCTCGATCGAGGCGGACCACGTTTCGCGCTGGTTTGGCAACGTGGTGGCGGTCAACGACATCTCCTTCACGATCGGTCCGGGGGTAACCGGCCTGCTCGGCCCGAACGGGGCAGGGAAGTCGACCCTGCTCCACATGATGTCCGGGTTCCTGAAGCCATCGGCGGGCGCGGTACGCGTTGGGGGCGAGACGGCGTGGCTCAACCCCGGGATGTACCGCCAGATCGGCCTGGTGCCCGAGAGGGAGGCCACCTACGGCTTCCTCACGGGGCTGGAGTTCGTCCGGCTGGCAGCGAAACTCCACCGGCTGCCTGACCCGGAGGCCGCAACGGCGCGCGCAATCGAGACGGTGGAGATGGCCGATGCGCAACACCGCGCCACGGGCGGGTACTCCAAGGGTATGAAGCAGCGGATCAAGGTCGCCGCCGCCATCGTGCACGAACCGCAGGTGCTCATCCTCGACGAGCCGTTCAACGGCATGGACCCGCGCCAGCGGCTCCACATGATGGACCTGCTCAGGGCTATGGCGGCGGACGGCAAGACGATCCTCTTTTCGTCGCACATCCTCGAAGAGGTCGAGCGGCTGGCCGAGAACGTGCTCGTGATTGTCGCCGGCCGGCTGGCGGCCTCGGGGGACTTCCGCGAAATTCGCCGGCTCATGACTGACCGGCCTCACACCTTCCGAATTCGCTCCAGCGACAACCGCGGGCTGGGCGCGGCGATGCTGGCGGAGCCTTCCGTGAGCGGGATTGAACTGGCCGGCGAGGCGATGAGCGTGAGGGTGGCCGATTTCGGAGAGTTCACGCGCGCACTGCCCAAGGTGGCCCGCAGCAACAGCATCTCTCTGCTCGAGCTTGCGCCATCCGACGAGTCGCTGGAGAGCGTCTTCTCCTACCTGGTGCGGCGATGAACGGCGACATCGTGCGACTGACGCTGAGGCAACTGGCGGGAAAGCGGCGAACGGTCTTCATGGTCCTGGTCGCGCTGCTCCCAACCGCGCTGGCAGTGGCTTTCAGGGTGAGCGGCGAAGGCGACAACGCGGACTGGACAGCAAACCACCTCCTGGCGGGGATGGTTGTCACGGTGCTGCTCCCGCTGTCCGCCCTCGTGTTCGGCACCGCGATCCTGGGCACGGAGATCGACGATGGGACGGCGGTCTACCTGCTGGCGAAGCCTCTCGCGCGGCGCGAGATTGTGTTCTCCAAGCTCCTGGTGGCCTGGTTGCTCACCGCGGTTTTCGTGGCGGCGAGCGCGGCCGTTGCGGGCGCAATCGCTTTCGACGGCGCAGAGGGATGGGGTGCGCTCCTGGCTGGCTTCGTATTGGCCACAGTGGCGGGCTCGCTCGCCTACTGCGCCCTGTTCACGCTTCTGAGCGTGGTTACGGGGCGGGCGTTCGTCGCCGGGCTTCTCTACGTCTTCATCTGGGAGGGGCTGGTCACCAGGTTGTTCACGGGTACCCGGCTGCTGAGCGTGCGCGAGGCGACGCTTGGCCTGGCGGGCTACATCGCTGACGCTGACCCCTATACGTTCGAGGCCGAACTCAGCGGCGTGACAGCTGCAGTCATCACCGTGGCGGCGATCGTGGGGGCAACGTGGCTGGCCATCCGCAGATTGCAGCGGTTTGAAATCGGGGAAGCCGGGTAGCCCGCTCCTCTTAGCGGACGCGGCGCAGTTGGGTAGGCTCGGGCCGGGCGCGCTTGCGCTCGAGGCTACGTTCGACGTTGCGCACGCCGCGAATGATCTCGATGCGCGAGAGCAGGCGCGAAAGTTGCTCGATGCCGGTTGTCTCGAGGGTGGCCTCGATAGTCACGGAGCCATCGCCGTTTTCGATGGTGCGGACGCCAACCATGTTCACCTTGTCCTCGGTGACAACCAGTGTTATGTCGCGAAGCAACCCGACGCGGTCCCAGGCCTCGATGCGGATGGTGGCCGGGTAGAGCTTGGTGGCGGTACCCCATTCGACCTCGACGATGCGGTCGCGTTCTTCGTTCCCGTCGAGGTTGAGCACGTTCTGGCAATCAGCCCGGTGGACCGTCACCCCCCGGGCACGAGTTATGTAGCCAACGATCTGGTCGCCGGGCACCGGCTTGCAGCAGCGGGCCATGGTGGTGAGCAGGTTGCCAATGCCGAGCACGCGCAGACCGGGGCCGCCAAGCGCTGCGGGAGCCTGCTTCGGCATGTCTGCGGGTGAAGGCTCCGGGACAACCTCCTCCTCCTGGATGAGCGTGGCGAGACGGCGGGCGATGGAGTTGGTGCTGACGCCACCGTAGCCGAGGGCGGCAAGGAAGTCGTCCCAGTTTGAGTAGTTGAAGATCGCCAGGATCTCGTCGTGGCGATCGGAGAGGTCGATGGCGAGGCGGCGCATCTCCTTTTCGAGGATTTCGCGGCCGCGCTCGATGTTCTCGTCGCGCTCCTGGCGGCGGAACCACTGGCGGATCTTCGCCTTCGAGTGGGCGGTGCGCACGTAGCCCAGGTGGGGATTCAGCCAGTCGCGCGAAGGCCCCTTGCTGGTGCGGCTGCGGAGGATCTCAACGACGTCGCCGGTCTTGATGCTGGAGTTGAGAGAGACCATCCGGCCGTTGACCTTCGCGCCAACTGTCTGGTGGCCCAGGTCAGTGTGGATGCGGTAGGCGAAATCAAGGGGAGTCGCCCCCGCGGGCAGGTCGAGCACGGCGCCCTTGGGCGTATACACGAAGACCTGGTCGTGGAAGATGTCGGTCTTGACGCTGTCAACGAACTCCTCGGCGCCGGCGAGGTCGCGCTGCCAGTCGAGGAGTTGACGCAGCCAGGCGATGCGCTCTTCGTCCTTGCCCTGCTGACGGGGGCCTTCCTTGTAGCGCCAGTGAGCGGCGACGCCGTATTCGGCCACGCGGTGCATGTCGTGGGTGCGGATCTGAACTTCCAGCGCGCGCCCGCCGACGGACACGACGGTGGTGTGCAGCGACTGGTACATGCTGTCTTTGGGGTTGGCGATGTAGTCGTCGAACTGGCCCGGGAGGGGGCGCCAGAGGGCGTGGATGATGCCCAGCGCGTGGTAGCAGTCGGCCACGGTGTCGACAAAGACGCGCAGGGCAAGGAGGTCGTAGATCTGATCAAACGACTTCGAGTGCTGGGAGTAGCGCTGCATCTTCTGGTGGATGCTGTAGATATGCTTGGCGCGGCCCGTAACTTCGGCCGTGATACCGGCCCGGGCAAGTTGCTCGCGCACGGTGGTGGCCGCCTCCTCGATGTAGCGCTCGCGCACGTCGCGCTTCGAGGCCACAAGCTCGGCAATCTCCTTGTAGCGGGCCGGGTCGAGGTAACGGAAGGCGAGGTCTTCGAGCTCCCACTTGATCTGCCAGACGCCAAGGCGATTGGCGAGCGGGGCGAATATCTCCATGGTCTCGAGCGCGATGCGGCGCTGTTTGCCGGGCTCGAAGGCCCAAAGCGTGCGCATGTTGTGCAGCCGGTCGCACAGCTTGATGAGGACAACGCGAATGTCCTCGGCCATGGCGAGGAACATCTTGCGCAGGTTCTGAGCCTGCACTCCGTCGCGCGAGACGTCGTCGCCTACGATGTGGATGGGGAGCTTTTCGAGCTTCGTGAGACCGTCGACGAGATGCGCGACTTCGGCGCCGAAGCGCGTCCTGATGACGCTGTTGGGGATTTCGCAGTCTTCCTGGACGTCGTGCAGGAGCGCGGCGGCGAGGGCGAGGTGGTCCAGTTCGAGGTCAGCGACCAGACGGGTTACAGCGAGGGGATGAGTGATGAAAGGGTCGCCGGTCCGGCGTTGCTGACCTTCGTGGCAGGCGGCGGCGTACTCGTAGGCCTCGCGGACTATCCCAAGCCGCTCGGACGGCAGATACTCGGCGGCGCGAGCGAGCACTGTGTCGATGGTGATAGCGGATGACTGCGCATCCTGGGTACGCGATGGCAGTGTCTGCATTTCTTTGCCGCGGGGGTGCTCCTGCCCTATCCTAGCATGCATTCAGTTCCCCGGACGAACTCACAAATCACCATGAGCACACGTTTCCAGGCGCCTCGCGGCACGCAGGACGTCCTGCCCGCCATGCAGCCCTACTGGTCGGCGATCAACGACGCCATCACCGAGGTGACCCGGCTCTACGGCTACCGGCGCATCGACACGCCCGTCTTCGAAGCGGCGGCGCTCTTCGAAAAGGGCAGCGGTGACACCACGGACATCGTTGAAAAGGAGATGTACGTCTTCACGGACCGCGGCGGCGAGGAGCTTGCGCTCACGCCCGAGGCCACGCCGGCGATCTGCAGGGCCTATCTTGAACACGGTATGGCAAGCTGGCCCCAGCCGGTGCGGCTCTACACCACTCACCCGATGTTCCGGTACGACCGGCCGCAGAAGGGCCGGTACCGCCAGCACACACAGTTCGACTGCGAGGTGCTCGGCTCGGGCGACCCGCTTGTGGATGCGGAGCTCATCGACCTGCTCTGGAACCTCTACCGGCGCCTGGGCCTGAAGGGGCTGCAGGTGCGGCTTGCGTCGATTGATGACCCGGGCCCACGGCGCGCGTACATCGAGCGGCTGAAGGAGTACTATCGCCCGTTCCTGGGCGATCTCTCCGAGGACAGCAGGCGGCGTTTCGAGCGGAATCCGCTGAGGCTGCTCGACAGCAAGGACGACCGCGACGCGCCGTACAAGGAGGGGGCGCCGAAGCTCGTCGACCAGCTTAGCGAGCCGGCTGCAATTCACCATGAGGCGGTGATGACGGCCCTGGCCGCCGCGGGCATCCCCTTCGAGATTGACCCCCTGTTGGTACGCGGGCTCGACTACTACAACCGCACGGTGTTCGAGATCGTTCCGATCGAGGACGAGCGGGCGCAGAGCACCATCGGCGGCGGCGGACGCTACGACGGTCTTATGGAGATTCTCGGGGGCCCGCCGACGCCGGGAATCGGGTTCGGGTGTGGCTTCGAGCGGGTAATCCTGGAGATGCAGAAGAACGAAGTTGAGCCTTCGGAGCGGCCAAT
>CAYYYI010000113.1:0-8744 GCA_964475735.1 uncultured Anaerolineaceae bacterium | reverse complement strand
GCTCATCTGCTACAGTGGATAACAGGCCTGCATGCGCAGATCGCAAAAGGAGTCCCAGTCTCTTGGCTTTTGCCGATAAGCAAATCGCCTGCCGCGATTGCGGCACGCACTTCGTTTTCACCGCCGGTGAGCAGGAGTTCTACGCCAACAAGGGGCTCATGAACGAGCCCACGCGCTGCCCTTCCTGCCGCACCGCCCGTCGCGCCACTCGCAGCACCCTCGAAGAGAACGACGGCTACGTGCGCTACGGCAACTTCGCCAGCTTCGGCGGCAAGACCCCACGCCAGATGCACCCGGCCGCCTGCGCCGAGTGCGGCCAGATGACCGAGGTGCCCTTCGTCCCCCGCGGCGAGCGCCCGGTGTACTGCAGCGCCTGCTACAACAAGATCAAGCCAGCCAATTCGCGCGAGGAAGTTGCCGGCTGAGCCGATGCCTGCCGACCTGCGCCTGACGCAGCTCGCCCGCATCCTGGGGCTCGATCCCGGGGGCGTGAGCCTCGACAACGCGCCACAGGTGGTTGAGTCGCGCGCCGGCGAACTGGCGGCGGCTTTCTTCGCTGAGGCGGCAGCGAACGACGACGTCACGGACGCAGACTCGGCCCGCAGCTACCTGGAGCTGCGCCTGGCCGCCTTCGGAGAGCTCGTGCCCGAAGCCGCCGCGGCGGGCATCCGCGCCGCCTTCGAAGCTCGCCTTGCCGCGTGGGGGTAGGGGCGCATCCTCAGCCCCCCGACGTATCCTGAAGCAATGACGCCGCCTCGCGACATCCAGCACCCTCCCCCGAAGCTCGAACCCCCGCTCGACCTCGTGCGCTCAGACGGCGAAGAGCGCTACCTTGCCGGCCCCCAAACGCGCCTGGCCGAGCTGGTCTGGGCCACACGCGTCGGCTGGCAGTTCATCAACGGCTTCCGCGCCCTCCACTTCGTGGGGCCCTGCGTCACCGTCTTCGGCTCGGCGCGCTTCGCCGAAGACCATCCCTACTACGAACTCGCCCGCCGCCTCGGTAGCGAGCTTGCCCGCACCGGCTTCACCGTCATGACCGGCGGTGGACCTGGCATTATGGAGGCGGCCAACCGCGGCGCCCGCGAAGCCCGCGGCCGCTCCATCGGCTGCAACATAGAGCTCCCGCGCGAACAGCACCCCAACCCCTACCTGGACAAGATGGTGCTCTTCCGCCACTTCTTCGTGCGGAAGGTCATGCTGGTCAAGTACTCCTACGCCTTTGTGGGCATGCCCGGCGGCTTCGGAACGCTCGATGAGGTGTTCGAGGCCGCGACGCTTATCCAGACGGGCAAGATCAAGGACTTCCCCATCGTCCTCATGGGCTCCGACTACTGGGAGCCCATGCTCGCCTTCATGCGCGAGACGCTCGTGAGCCACGGCACCATCGACGAGTCCGACTTTGACCGGCTCACCATTACCGACGACCCGGTGCACGCGGCTACCTGCATCCGCGATGCCGCCATCCGCCACTTTGGGCTCAGCTACCGCCGCCCGCGCCGGCGCTACTGGTTCTTCGGCGAACGGTAGCGCGCCGGGTCTATGGCCCGCGCCGGCGGATGAGCTTGTGCGCCTCCCCGGCCGCCAGGACCGTCGCTGCCACCGCCACAATGCGCACCCACGACTCCGCCTCCACCGGCTCCAATCGGAGGACGTACTGCGTCGGTGACAGGTACAGGGCCGCCACGTGCACCGTCAGGGCCGCGGCTGTCGCGATGAAGAGGAAGCGGTTCGAGAACGGGCTCAACCTGAACGCGGAAATGCGCTCCGAACGGCAATTGCCCACGTGGAACACCTGGAACATCACCATCGTGGTGAGCGCAACTGTGCGTGCCCCTTCGGTGGTATTGCCTGCCCAGTCGCGCTCCCAGTGGAAGAGGAAGAGCGTGCCCGCTCCCATCACCACCCCGGCGAGCAGCGTCCGTTCCCAGAGGAGCGGGGAAAGCAACCCACCGCCCGGTTTCCGTGGCGGACGCGTGCCCACTCCGCGCTCGCCAGGTTCGAAGGCGAGGGCCACGTCCTGCAGGCCGTTGGTGACCAGGTTCAGCCATAGGATCTGGGCGGCCACGAATGGGATCGGCCAGCCGAGCACCAGGGCAGTAAGGATCGTCGCCACCTCGGCGGCCCCTGTGGAGACAAGGAAGAGCGTCACCTTCCTGATGTTGTCGAAGGTCACGCGGCCCTCTTCCACGGCAGCAAAGATGCTCACGAAGTTGTCGTCGGCCAGCACCATGTCGGCGGCCTCACGGGCCACGTCCGTGCCGTCGCGGCCCATCGCGATGCCGATGTCGGCCGCCCTGAGGGCAGGAGCATCGTTCACGCCATCGCCCGTGACGGCCACCACCTCCCCCTGTCGCCGCAGGGAACGCACGATGCGCAGCTTGTGCTCGGGCGAGACCCGCGCGTAGACATTGACCTCCCGCACCGCAGCATCGAGTGCCGCATCGTCCATCGCCTCGACTTCCCGGCCGGTAATCGCCCGGTCCCCGGCACGCGCGATGCCGAGATCGCTGGCGATTGCGAAGCCCGTCGAGGCGTGGTCACCCGTCACCATCAGGACGCGAATCCCCGCACGCTGGCAGCCCAGGACCGCCTCGCGGACGCCGGCGCGGGGCGGGTCCATCATCCCCTGGAGGCCCAGGAACACCATCTCCCGCGGTTCCCCGGAAGCAGGCGATTCGGATTGCGGACCAGGAAATACCCGGTAAGCCATGCCGAGCACGCGAAGGCCGCGGCTCGCCATCTGCTGGGCCGCATCCAATACCACCGCGGCATCGAGTGCGGCTCGCCCGGGACCGGTCGCGATCGCGTCGCACATGTCCAGCACGCGCTCCGGGGCGCCCTTAACAAAGAGGGCCGGCGCCCCCTCGAACTCCTGGAACGAGCCCGAATACTGGCGTTCCGGCTCGAAAGGAATGATGGAAATGGCCGGGTAGCTGGCGCGGGCCTGCTCGTGCTCAATCCCGAACGCCGCCGCCGCTACCAGCAACGCGACCTCCGTTGGGTCTCCGGTCGAAACGAAGCCGTCCTCCGTGTAGAAGTAGTCCGCCTCGTTGGCCAACGCGCCGGCGAGCAGCGTTAGCCTCAGCCCTTCGGGAGGCGCCTCGCCCATGGCCGCGTCCCGCACATCCACGAAACCGCCCGCGTACCAGACCTGCTGCACGGTCATCCTGTTCTCGGTCAGCGTTCCCGTCTTGTCCGAGCCAATTACGGTGGTGCTGCCCAGGGTCTCGACCGCCGGCAGGTGCCTGATGATTGCCTTGCGGCGTGCCATGCGGCGCACGCCGAGAGCGAGGGTAATCGTCACGGCAACCGGCAGCCCTTCCGGGATCGCCGAGACAGCCAGCGCGGCCGCCACGCTGAACATGGAGCCAGCGTTCTCCCCCCCGGCCACGCCAATTGCGAAGGCGGCCACTGCGGCGCCTCCCACCGCGATTGTGATGACCCGCGCGAAGACCGTGATGCGCCGCTGCAGCGGAGTCTCGGGCTGCCTCTCCATTCGCATGGATTCCGCGATCGCTCCCAGCTCCGTGGCCGTTCCTGTTGCTGCCACCACCCCCCGTCCCCGCCCCACGGTGATAATCGAGCCGGCGAAGATCATATTCGTTCGTTCCGCCACCGCCGTATCGGGCGGCAGCACGTCCACGCCCTTGATCACCGGCTCCGACTCTCCCGTGAGCATGGATTCGTCGGCCGCGAGCCCGTTCACTGACAGCAACCTCAGATCGGCCGGCGCCCGCGCTCCCGATTCCAGGAGGACAATGTCGCCCGCCACAACCTCCTCGCCTGGCACGAGCCATTCCCTGCCTTCCCGAATGACGTGCGCGCGGGGCGCCACCATGCCCATCAGTGCCCTCACGGAACGTTCGGCGCCGCGCTCCTGGACAAACCCGATCACTGCGTTGAGCACGACGACAGCCGCGACCACAGAGGCGTCGAGCATCTCCTCCAGCACGGCCATGACCACCGCCGCGACCACGAGCACATATATGAGCGGGCTCTGGAACTGGTGAAGGGCGACGCGCCAGGCCGCCGGTGCGGCCACTGCCTTGATCACATTTGGCCCATGCCGGGCCAGCCGGACTGAGGCTTCAGCGCGCGAAAGCCCGTGCTCGCTGGCATTCAGCCGCGAGAGTACGTCACTCCCCGTCAGCGCGTGCCACGTCTCCGTTGCGGCGGGACCCGATGGCGCTCGCTGCGGCTGCCGGGCCACGTCTCAGGAAGTTCCCCGGGCCAGGATAAGAGGCGCCGGCGACTTGCCGAGCACTCCGAGCGCCACGCTCCCGGCGAGGAGGTGCCGGCGGGCGCTGTGCCCGTGCGTCGACATAGCGATCGCATGCGCGCCACGCTCCTGTGCCGCACGCACGATGGCGGTTTCGACCTTCTCCAGATCCCTGGCTGGTTCGACTGCCACATCCACGCGCGGACCCGGCGGGATCAAGCGCGCAATTGCCTCCAGTTCGGCCCTTGCCCCTTCCTCCTCGGCCTTGTCGCCCTCGTCACCGATGGCAGCCTCGTAGATGCGCATGAACGTCACATCGAGGTCCTTCCCCTCGATCAGCGGGGCAAGCGCATTCACCACATCGAGAGCGGCGGGAGAACCGTCGTTGGTGATCACTATTCGGAGACGGTCCGCGGGCTGCGGTGGCTGCGCTTCACCCCCGGTCACCATGACCGGAAGCCGGGAGTTCCCCACAACCCCCATGGCGACGCTGCCGAGCAGCGCGTGCCGCAACGCGCCCGCGCCGCGCGAATCCATGGCCAGCATTGCCGCCCCGGTCTCTCCGGCGATGCGGAGCAGCGCCTGGTGCATGTCCTCGCCACGGTCCTTCAACCCCACCATCGCCTCGCCCGCGATCCCGTCGCGGTCCAGCAGGGCGCGAAGCTCTTCACGCCACCGTCCGGTCGCGCTCGCGGTGGCCTGTTCGAGCGTGATTCCGGGCTCCTGGGCCGCGTCCACCCTTGGGTCGAAGACCCGCATCAGCACCAGGTCCCACCCGAGCGCCCTGGCGAAGAGGGCCGCGTGCGGGAGGACGCGAAACGAATGCGGAGAGTTGTCAGTGGTGGTCAGCAGGCGCATATCCGGAGCTTACCAGCGCGGGCGAAGGCACGCACCGGCGCGCCTCCCTTCGTTCATCGCAGCTTGCGGAAGTCGGGCTGGCGCTTCTCGCGGAACGCGGCCACGGCCTCGCGCTGTTCCGGGGTCCCGTAGCAGCGCTCAAGCGCTTCCCGTTCCCGCCCCTGGACCATGGCGATATCGGGCTCGGCGTAGTTGGCGTACAGCAGCTTCTTCGCTTCTAGCACCGTCGACGGCCCGTTCTCCGCGTAACTCCCGGCGAGGGCCAGGGCTTCATCCATCAGCCGGTCAGGTTCGGTCACTTTCAGCACCAGCCCCATCGCCAGCGCCTCATCGGCCCCGAAGGTGCGCCCGGACATGATGAGATCGGCTGCGACCTGCAGACCCACAATCTGGGGCAGGATCTGCGAGCTTGCGATCTCCTCGACGATCCCCACCTTCACAAAGCGCATCGATAACTTCGCGTTCGAGGACGCTATCCGCACGTCGCAGGGGAGCGTGCGCGTTAGGCCTGCCCCAATGCACGCGCCGTTGATCGCGCAAACGATCGGCTTGCCGTTCCGAACCACCTCCACCCAGTTGGACGGGATGCGTGGCCTCGACACCGCCTGCCCCTCGCTCATGCGGATGGCGTCCTCGAAGCGGGTGAAGTCGGCTCCCGAACAGAACGCGCGCCCCGCGCCCGTGAGGACGATCGCCCCCACCTCGCGATCGTTGTTCAGCTCCGTCACCGCCTCGCCGATTTCGGCCGACATGGTGTTATCGATCGCGTTCATCCGCTCGGGCCGGTTCAGGGTGACGATTCCGATGTCTCCCCGCCGTTCGACGAGTACTGTCTCGTAGGGCATTGCTGGCCTCCTCCGTTGGGGTGCGCTGATCAGAGACTACCCGGCGCCGCTCTGCAAGAGGCGGCAGCGCAACCGGTAAGATGCAGCGATGGAACAGAAGGACCTCCTCGATCGCCTGGCCGCGACCCCAAAGGCCCTCGCCCACCTGGTGGCCGAGGCGACGGACGCGCAACTCGATGCAGCCGCGCCGGGAGAGTGGCCCCCGCGCACCGTCATGGCCCATCTGCGCGACGACGAATTCCTCGTGATGCGCATGCGCCTCGAGCGGATGCTCTCCGAAGATCTCCCCGTCTTCCCGGACTTCGACGAGAAAGCCTGGGCCGCCATCCGCAACCGCAGCCGCGACCGCAAGCAGCAACTCCTGGGGGACTTCGCCCTCCAGCGCCAGGCGAGCCTGAACATCCTCCAGGCGCTCCTTCCCGGCGATTGGGAGCGCACCGGCCGGCACGAAACCTACGGCGACTTCACGGTCGCGTCATGGGTTGACCACTGGGCGCAGCACGATGCGGCGCACATCGCCCAGATCGAGGCGGCGCTCGGCGAAACGCTCGACGAGGTCCTTCGCCGCCGCTTCCGCCCGCGGGAATAGGAGACTATCCATGCAGCTTGCCAGCCCCGTTGACTCCTTGACCGACGTAGCGCAGAGACTGGACCGGGCGGAGATTCCCTACATGGTCACCGGGTCCGTCGCCGGGTACTTCTACGGGCTCAACCGGTCAACGGCGGACACGGACATCGTGATAGAACTTCCGCCGAACCGGGTGCGAGTGTTCGTGGCGGCCTTCCGGGAGGGCTACTTCGTCGATCCGCTCATGGTCGAGGACTCGGCCCGGACCGGGATCATGTTCAACATAATGCCTCTTGCAGGTGGCAAGTTCGACATGATACCCCTCAAAGCTGACCTGTTTGAGCGGACCAAGTTCGGCCGCCGAACCACCCACGATTGGCATGGCTACGGGGTCTCTGTCTGTACTGCGCCGGACCTGGTGCTCTCGAAGCTGCACTGGGCGCGCGATTCGCACTCCTCCAAGCAGTTCTCCGACATTCGGACCATAATGGCGGCAGAGGTCTTCAATGAGGACGACGAGTACTTCCAGCAATGGCTCGACCGGCTCGATCTCCGCGGCACGCTGGACGCCTGCCGTACCGCGCGACACGACACCTGAGTTCGACGCCCGCTACCGCAAGTGGTGGATGAGCTTGTCGGGCGCCGAGCGCGCCATGTGGTGGCTCAATCGCGTGCACTCATTCAACCTCCTCCGCTACAACGCCATTCGCGCGCGCAACCCCGCCGCATCCGAATCCGAGCTCATCGCCCTCTGGACCGAGGAGACCTACCGGGACACCGTCGACCCCGCCTTCCTCGCCCGCGCCTGTGCGGCCATCCGGGCGCGGGGCGAAAGAGCCCCTTAACCTCCGGGCTGCACCGCTCGACGGGCGACGCGGCACCTTTACAATCCCTCTCGCCATTAGGGAAGTGATCCCGCGCCGCGGTTCCCCCGGGGAGACTCTCCCCGCCATGGCCGGGATCAACCATCGCGCACCCCCGGGGGATGGGGGACAGTCGAGGAGGAACAACCAATGAAAGCTCTGCCATTGCACAGCTCAGCCCTGATCGCAGCCGCGGCCGCGATCGCCCTGCTCCTGTTCGCGGCCTGCAGCGACAAGGACGAGGACTCCGCACCAATACCGGAGCCTTCTCCAACTACCGCACAGGCCACTCCTTCAACGTCAACGCCCAAAGCTGTGCCCACCAAACAGGCCTCGCCCACGAAGCCCGCGAAATCACCAACGAAACCGGCCACCTCGGTGACACCCCCGGCCGATGGCGCCATTTCGCCGCTGAATCCCGGCTCGACCAGCGCCGTCACGATGAAGGCCAACCCGTCCAACTTCTCGGGGCAGGCCCTCTTGACCGGCGTCCGCGTCGGGGCACAGGACCGTGGCGACCGCGTCGTCTTCGAGTTCGAGGGCACGGCCCTTCCCCCGGGCAAGGTCGAATACGTCGACAGCGTGGCCCAGTGCGGCTCGGGGGAGCCTGTCCAGGTGAAGGGCGATGCCATCCTCCTTGTCTCGTTCACGCAGGCGGCCGCGCACGACGACCAGGGCAAGTCGACGTTCGATGAGCTCAAGGTCGACGGTACGGGACAGGTGGTGCAGGAGATCGTCCGCGTCTGCGATTTCGAAGGCCACCTCTCCTGGGCCATCGGCGTGAGCGGCAAGAACAACTTCAAGCTCGACTCCTTGCAGAATCCCATGCGCCGCATGGTCGACGTCCTGAAGTAGCCCCCGGGTGCTGTCGCACAAGCGTGCCGCGGACGATCATGATCACGTGCGTTCGATCGTCCGCGGCGCTCCCTTTCTGATCGTCGCAGCCGCTACTGCGCTGGCTGTGGCGATGGCTGCATGCGGCGGCGACGACGATAGCGAGGGCCCAACGCCAACTCCCTCCGCCGTGCCCGCTTCACCAACCGCGGAAGCCACCTCGGCCCCGGCCAGCCCAACCGCAACGGCGACAACCCCGCAGGCTACGGCTTCGTCATTCAATGGAACCACTTCGGCCGTCATCGCCCCGGCGTCCTCGGCGGAGGTGGTCACACTCAAGGACGTTCGTGTTGGCACCGGCCTTCAGTACGACACGATCGTATTCGAGTTCCTTGGCGCCGTACTCCCGGGCTACACCGTCCAGTTCGTGGACACAGTCGCGGCCTGCCCGTCCGGCTCGGGGCCTGCTCCGACCTCCCCGCCCCCTGCCCCCACGTCCCCGCGGGGACGCGGCACCCCCACGGCTGCTCCCGAGCCAACGCTCACGCCGACCCCCA
>CAYYYI010000112.1:4082-8847 GCA_964475735.1 uncultured Anaerolineaceae bacterium | reverse complement strand
AACTGTGCGCCGCCCACGACATCTGCAAGGAGTCCCCGATCTTGGAACTCAACCCCCGAAAAGCAGGCTTCTCCCCCGAGCGGCTCGAACGCATCACCGCCCACCTCGAACGCAACTACATCGAGCCCGGCAAGATTGCCGGCTGCCAGGCGCTCGTCGCCCGCCACGGCGTGCCCGCCTACTTCCGCTCGTTTGGCCTCGCCGACCGCGAGCGCGGCAAGCCCGTGGTGGACGACACCATCTTCCGCATCTACTCGATGACGAAGCCAATCACCTCCGTGGCCCTCATGACGCTCTTCGAACAGGGCCACTTCCAGCTCAACGATCCCGTCCATCGCGTCATCCCCGAATGGCGCAACCACCGCGTCTACGTCTCGGGCGAAGGCGAGAGCATGGAAACGTGCGCTCCGAACCAGCCGATGACCTTCCGCCACGTCCTCAGCCACACGGCCGGGCTTTCCTATGGCGCGGGCGGACACCCGGCTGACCGCGCCTACCAGCAGCTCGGCATCGTCCGGGGCGAAGGCGAAACGCTGCGCACCTTCGTCGAAAAGCTGGCGAACGTTCCTCTGCGCTACCATCCCGGCGAGCGCTGGATGTACTCCTACGCCACCGACGTGTGCGGCTACCTCGTCGAGGCGATCTCCGGCAAGCCCTTCGACCGCTACCTGCAGGAGACAATCTTCGAACCCCTCGGCATGAAGGACACCTCGTTCTCGATCACCCCGGAAAAGGTGTCCCGCCTCGCCGCCAACTACCAGCGCCAGCCCGACAAGTCCCTCAGGCTCATCGATGACCCGGAGCGCAGCACGTACCGCCGCGAGCCCACCTTCCTCTCGGGTGGCGGCGGGTTGCTCAGCACCACCGCCGACTACTTCCGCTTCTGCGAAATGCTTCGCAGGGGTGGGGAACTCGATGGCCATCGCATGCTTGGATCCCGCACGCTCCGCCTCATGACCCAGAACCACCTCGCCGGCGGGCGCGACCTCACGGCAATGGCCATCGGCGCCTTCTCCGAAACCTCCTACGAAGGCGTGGGGTTCGGCCTCGGATTCGCGTCAACGCTGAGCGAAGTGGCGGCCGGGACGATTGCAGCCGGCGACTACTACTGGGGCGGCGCTGCTTCCACCATCTTCTGGGTCGACCCCACCGAGGATCTCGAAGTCATCTTCATGACTCAGCTCATGCCCTCGGCAACCTTCAACTTCCGGGGGCAGCTGAAGAGCATCGTCTACTCGTCCATCGAGGACTGACCGGCGGACAGCGCCCGTCCGGGCTAACATGGCGGCGAATACACGCCCGGGAGGCACGCCTTGTGCCCCCGGGCTATCGCCCCAGGGAAGCACCGATGACACTCTCCGCCCTCCTCATCGCCAATCGCGGCGAAATCGCCATCCGCATTGCCCGGGCCGCCGCCGAGCTCGGAATCCGCACGATGGCCGTCTACGCCGAGGATGACCACAACTCGCTCCACACCCGGCGCACCGATGAGGCGCGCCCCTTGCGCGGCGTGGGCCCGAAGGCCTACCTCGACGCCGATCAGCTCATCGCCGCCGCGCGCGAAGCCGGCTGCGACGCCATCCACCCCGGCTACGGCTTCCTGAGCGAGAGCGCGGCCTTCGCCGGGCAGTGCGCGGCAGCGGGCATCACCTTCGTGGGGCCCAACGTGGCCGCGCTTGAACTGCTGGGCGACAAGGGCAGAGCGCGGGCCCTTGCCGCCGCTTCGGGCGTGCCGGTCCTCCCCGGCACTGCTCACCCAACCAGCCTGGACGAAGCGCGCGCCTTCTTCGATTCCCTCGGTCCGGGCGCGGCCATGGTCATCAAGGCCATCGCCGGCGGCGGTGGCCGCGGCCTGCGCGTCGTCCATCGCGCCGAAGAGGTCGCAGAGGCGTTCGAACGCTGCCGTTCTGAGGCGCAGTCCGCCTTCGGCAACGGCGACCTGTACGTCGAGCAACAGCTCGTCCACGCACGTCACATCGAGGTGCAGGTGGCAGGCGACCACACGGGCTCCATCACCCACTTCTGGGAGCGCGACTGCACCCTCCAGCGCCGCCACCAGAAGCTCGTCGAGATCGCCCCGGCGCCCGCGCTCGCTCCCGCCGTCCGCGAGCAGATCATCGATGCCGCGGTGCGCCTCGCCCGCGCTGCTCACTGCGACAGCCTCTGCACCTTCGAATTCCTCGTCGATGCCGCCGAAGGCGCCGAAGCGTTCTTCGCCTTCATCGAGGCCAACCCTCGCCTCCAGGTCGAGCACACCGTCACGGAAGAGGTCACAGGCATCGACCTCGTCCGCGCCCAGCTCCAACTGGCCGGCGGGGCAACCCTGCGCGACCTCGGCCTGGCGCAGGAGGGCATCCCGGCCCCGCGTGGCTTCGCCATCCAGGTGCGCGTGAACATGGAAACGATGGACGTCGATGGCACGCTGCTCCCCTCTGGTGGCGTCCTCTCCGCCTTCGAGCCGGCCCTGGGCCCCGGCCTGCGCGTCGATACCTGCGGCTACTCCGGCTACGCCACCAGCCCGCGCTACGATTCCCTCCTCGCCAAGCTCATCGCCCACTCGCCGTCGCCTGCCTTCGCGGATGCTGTGAGCCGCGCCTATCGCGGCCTCTGCGAGTTCCGCATCGAAGGCGTCCCCACAAACGTCCCATTCCTGCAGCGGTTGCTCCTGCGGCCCGAGGCTGCGGCAGGGCCGGTGTACACGCGCTTCATCGAAGAGCACATCGCCGAATTGGCGGGCGAAGCGGATGGCGAGGGCGAGCACCCGCGCCTCTACTTTGACCGGCCCGGCGAGACTCCCGCGGCTCCGGGCCTGGCGGGCGCCCGGATCGACCGCTCCGATCCGCTGGCCGTGCTCCATCACGGCAAGAGCGGCCCGGCCGCCGCAACGGCGTCCACTGCCTTCGCCGGTGACGCCGCAGATGGCACAGCGACGGTCAACGCGCCTATGCAGGGCACCATCGTCTCCATCGCTGTCCGTGAAGGCGACCTCGTCCGCCGCGGCCAGCAGATCCTGGTGATGGAAGCCATGAAGATGGAGCACGTCATCTCCGCACCGGCGAGCGGTATCGTCCGCGGACTCGCCGTGGCCGCCGGCGACGCCGTCTTCGCAGGCCGCCCCCTGGCAGCTATCGAAGAGGCCGAGGTCGAAGTCACAGATGAGGCCGCGCGCGAGGAGATAGACCTCGACCACATCCGCCCCGACCTGGCAGAGGCGCAGGCCCGGCACGCCGTTGGGCTCGACGCTGCCCGCCCTGATGCCGTCGAGCGCCGCCGCCGCACCGGCCAGCGCACCACCCGCGAGAACGTCGAAGACCTCTGCGACCCGGGCAGCTTCATCGAATACGGCCCTGTCGTCATCGCCGCGCAGCGCCGCCGCCGCCCCGTCGAGGAGCTCATCGAGCGCACCCCCGCCGATGGGATGGTCGCCGGAATCGGCCACGTCAACGGCGATCTTTTCGACGACTCCCGCTCCCGCTGCGTGGTCATGTCCTACGACTACACGGTGCTCGCCGGCACCCAGGGCACCCAGAACCACCGCAAGAAGGACCGCATGTTCGAGCTGGCCGAAAAGTGGCGCCTGCCGGTGGTGTTCTTCACCGAAGGCGGCGGCGGCCGCCCCGGCGACACCGACGGCGTCGGGGTGGCCGGGCTCGATTGCCTGGCGTTCCACTACTTCGGGCGGCTGAGCGGGCTTGTGCCCATCGTCGGCATCAACTCCGGCCGCTGCTTCGCCGGCAACGCCGCCCTCCTCGGCTGCTGCGATGTCGTCATCGCCACCGCCAACTCGAACATCGGCATGGGCGGGCCTGCCATGATCGAAGGCGGCGGGCTCGGCGTCTTCCGCCCCGAAGAGGTCGGCCCCATGGACGTTCAGGCCCCCAACGGCGTCGTCGACATCCCGGTCGCCGACGAGGCCGAAGCCGTGGCGATGGCGAAGAAGTACCTCTCCTACTTCCAGGGCCCTCTCGCGGAGTGGGAATGCGCCGACCAGCGCCTCCTTCGCAGCGCCATCCCCGAAAATCGTCTGCGCGTCTACGACGTCCGCAAGGTCATCGAAACCCTCGCCGATGCCGGCTCTGTGCTCGAATTGCGCCGCCAGTTCGGTCCGGGAATGGTCACCGCCTTCATCCGCGTCGAAGGCCGCCCCATGGGCCTGGTGGCGAACAATCCCATGCACCTGGCGGGGGCCATCGACAGCGACGGCGCCGACAAGGCCGCCCGCTTCATGCAGCTCTGCGACGCCTTCGACATCCCCCTGCTCTTCCTCTGCGACACGCCGGGCATCATGGTCGGGCCCGAAGTCGAAAAGACAGCCCTGGTGCGCCACGCCGCCCGCATGTTCGTCACCGGCGCGAGCGTGACCGTCCCCTACTTCACGATCGTCCTGCGAAAGTCGTACGGCCTGGGCGCGCAGGCGATGGCGGGCGGAAGTTTCAAGGCGCCCTTCTTCGCCGTCTCCTGGCCCACGGGCGAATTCGGCGGCATGGGCCTCGAAGGGGCCGTCAAGCTCGGCTACCGCAACGAACTCGCCGCTATCGAAGACCCCGACAAGCGCCGCGAGCTTTTCGAGCAGATGGTCGAGCGCATGTACACCATCGGCAAGGCCGTCAACGTCGCCTCCCACTTCGAAATCGACGACGTCATCGACCCCATGGAATCCCGCCGCTGGATCACCTCCGCGCTGCGCTCCGTCCCGCCCCCGGCGCCGCGCGAGGGCAAGAAGCGCCCCTGCGTCGACACCTGGTAGCCGCCCTTCCGTTCGCGC
>CAYYYI010000112.1:0-3982 GCA_964475735.1 uncultured Anaerolineaceae bacterium | reverse complement strand
GCCAACCGGGAAACGCTGAGAGCCCTCTCGGGACGGACACAGGTCACCTGGATCACCCCCTGGGGGATCGAGAGCCCGTCGGCAGAGCGTCCTACCACGGCTCTCGCGCTCTACGCCGCGGGTGGCTGGATGCCTCTCGTGGGCGACCCCGATCGCGAGCCGGTCGCGCCGCCGGGAAACCAGGTGCACTTCATCGCCGGGCTCTTCGCCACGGTCGCCGCGCTGTCGCGGTTCGCCCGGCTCGAACAGGGCTCGCCTGGACCCGGGCTGACCGGCATCTCCATGCTCGAATCCGCCGCCGCCACGATGATCTACGACACGGTCGCCTTCCAGTACTTCGGACAGCTACGCGGACGCGTGGGGAACCGGTACAGCCACAACCAGCCGACCATCGTCACGCTCCCCTGCAAGGACGGCCACATCGGCATCCACGCCGCCCTGCACGGCCAGTGGGTCGCGCTCTGCCACCTCGTCGGCCATCCCGAACTCGTGGACGATCCCCGCTTCGCCTCCCCCGCGGAGCGCGGGCGCAACATCGCCGAACTCGACACCTACCTTCTCCCGTGGCTGGCGGAGCGCGCGCGCTTCGACCTCTACCACGAGCTCCAGGCGCACCGCATCCCTTCGTCGCCCCTGCCTGACATGGCCGAGGTGCTGGCGTCGCCGCAACTGGCCGCGCGAAGCTTCTGGCGAACAGTGACGACGCCCTCCGGCCGGGCCCTGCGCGTGCCGGGACCACCGGCCGCCGTGCTGGCCAGCAGCGGGCCCTCCGGGGCCGCTCCCGCTTCAGGACCCTGGCGCGAAGGCAGGCTGCGGGTCGTCGACCTCTCCATGGGCTGGGCGGGCCCCATGGTCTCCTACATCCTTTCCTCCTTCGGCGCGGACGTGATCAAGGTCGAAGGCCCCAACCGCTTCGACTGGTGGCGCGGCTCCCGCCCGCCGGGCGACGACCCCGCGCTCGCTCTCCACGAAAGGAGCCACGTCTTCAACAGCGTCAACCGCGGGAAGCGGGGGATCACGCTTGACCTTGCGACGGAGCGCGGGCGCGACCTCGCGCGCCGGCTCATCTCCGGAGCCGATATCGTGGTGGAGAACTTCCGCGCCGGCGTCATCGAAAAGCTCGGGCTCTCATTCGAAACGCTGGCTGCCGAGAACCCCCGGCTCATCATGCTCCGCCAGCCCGGGTTCGGCTCCACCGGCCCCGAATCCGGCTACTTCGCCTTCGGCAATACCATTGAAGGCCAATCGGGCCTCACTTCGCTCACCGGCTACGAAGACGGCCCCCCGATGATGCTCAGCAACGCCCTCGGCGATCCCGTCAGCGGCCTGACGGGCACGATCGCCGTGCTGGCGGCCCTCGCCGCCCGCGAACGCGATGGCCGCGGCCGGCTCATCGAATGCCCCCAGGTCGAAGGGTTCCTGCCCCTCGTGAGCGAGGCGCTCATCGAATACCAGTCCACCGGCGTAATGCCGTCTCGCCACGGCAACGCCCGGCCCGGCCACGTCCCTTCGGGCGCCCTCCTCTGCGCCGATGGCGAATGGGCCGTCCTGGAGGTCGAGACGGACCAACAGTGGGCTTCGCTCGCTGCCGCCATCGGCGAACCGTGGGCGCTGGACCCTGAATTGGCCGGGGTTGCTGCTCGCGTCGCCCGCTCCGGCGAACTCCTGGCGTGCCTCGAAACGTGGGCGGCCAAGCACAGCCGCGATGAGTTCCTCGCCGCCTGCCAGGGAGCCTCCGTGCCCGCAGCGCCCGTGCACGACGAAGCCGCGCTGCTCACCTTCGATGCCCTGTCCGACTTCTGGTACGGAGAGGACCGCGCTGTCGTCGGCTTCCACCTCTACCCATCTCTCCCCATCGTCACCGCGGGCGAACGGCCAACGCCCCCCTGTCCCGCGCCCACTCTCGGCCAGCACACCGGCGAGGCGCTCGCCGCCATGGGCGTCGATGGCCAGGAAGCGGCTGCACTCGCCGCTGCAGGCGTCATCGCACCGGTTCCGGCGGCCAAATAGGCCGCCTCGCCGTCCCCGGCAAAGCCCGAAATCCGGTATTGTTTCGCGGCAACGACCACCGGCCCGCGTCAGCCGGGCCGCGCGCGACGCCGTGAAGATTGGACCTCCACTCGATCCGCACCCGGCCGCCCCTTCCCCGGCCAAACAAGACGGGCCGAAGCGATTCGCTCCGGCCCGCGTGGGGCTCCGGCGTGGACGCGCTGGGCGCTCTGTCTCTCGCTCATCTACACCAGAGTGTGCCAAGCTGTAAAGTAGTCCCGAGCAAGAGGCTCGTCCGAGCCCGGGAGGTCTGGGCGTGCAGCTAGTCGAACGCCGACCACTGGTGATTCACAAGTTCAGAGGTCACAGATTCGAGGATCACGACCTCGATTTCGCCGTGCTTCCCGAGTTGGTGGCCTACCGGACCATTGTCGTCGACTGTGCGAAGGCGCTGTGGCGGCGGGACCACCCTGACCGCGAGAGGCTGCCGGCCAACTACGAGGAGTCGATCGTTCTCTCGTTCTCCCGCGTCGAAGGGAGCAGCGTCGCCGTGCCCATCGAGCGCAAGATCTTCGCGGGTGAGCAAGCCAGGCTGTGGCAGAAGCGCGATGAGGTTGATGAGGCCGTTTCGCTTATCGCTGATGCAGTCGAGGCGGCATCAGCCGATCGTCCTCTTCCGCGGAAATTTCCCAAGGAAGCGCTGGGCGCTTTCGAGTCCTATGGGCGCACACTTCGCGCCGACGAGTGGTTCGAACAGATTCCCACGGGCAGGGCGATCCCTGCGCTCTACACCATTGCGACGCGGGAGCGTCTGACGGCATGGGCAACGCAGCGGTATGAGGACTCCATCGACGTGGTCGGTGCGGTGATGATGGCGAGAGTCATGCCACCAAGGTTTGCGGTGCAGGTCTCTGATGATGGTCCAGCGGTTGAGGCGCCCTTCGAGCCGTCTGCCGAGGCGGCGATTCTGGAGGCACTCAATCATTATCGGTCGGCGAAGGTTCGGGTTCGCGGGCGCGGCTCGTTCACATCTGCCGGGCAACTCGTACGGATTGCCAGAGTCGATGATGTTCAGGTCTTGGCCAGTGGCGAACTAGAGTTCGACCGTAGCGCACCGCCAATTTGGGCCGTCATTCGAGCGATCATGTCCGAGGTACCCAACGAGCAGTTGGCCAGGATCCCTCAGTCGAGCGAGATAGACAGGATCGTCTACGGCGGGTCAGACGACGAGCGGTGAGGACGGTCTTCGCGGACACCGTGTTCTGGATTGCGGCGGCGAACCCAAGCGACCAGTGGGCCGAGTCGCTGCGCGAACTCGAGCCGACCCTTGTTGACACGCGGATTCTTACGACCGACGAGATACTCGTCGAGCTGCTGAGCCACTTCTCGGGGCTCGGTTCGTTCTTAAGGCAGAAGGCTACGGAGATCGCCAGAGCAGTTCTTGAGGACCCGAACGTCACCGTGGTACCTCAGAACCGCGACTCGTTCCTCCGCGGGCTCACGTTGTACGAGAGTCGTTCGGACAAGGGCTACAGTCTCGTAGACTGCATCTCTATGGAAACCATGCGGCAGCACGCAATCTCCGATGTGCTCACGGCTGATCATCACTTCACGCAAGAAGGGTTCGTCGCCCTCTTCCTGCAGCCGGGTCTAGCAGGACCCTGAGTTTAGACGAGGCATTCCGCCGCGTGCGCCTCCGGCCATCTGAACACCACCATCCCGTCCGCCTCGCAGACCAGCTTCCCACACGACTGACAGCGGATTGGCCCGCAGCCCCCTGATGTCATCGCATCCCCTCCGTCCCCATCGCTACCGCGCCCTTTGCCGATCGGCATCATGTTCAACGCCATCCAGAGCATGTCCGCGCGGGTCGTCGATGCGGTCGCAGTTCTCCGGGGCGCGCTTCTCGTTCGGCGTGAGGAATCCGGCCGCCATCGGTGCACTCGCCGCTGCAGGCGTCATCGCACCGGTTCCGGCGGCCAAATAGGCCGCC
>CAYYYI010000111.1:0-8878 GCA_964475735.1 uncultured Anaerolineaceae bacterium | reverse complement strand
TAGCGCCCGCGGCGGCGACCGTGGGCTACGACCGGATAGCGTGGTGAGGAGGTAGAGGATGCCGACGCCGCCGAGCGCAACATGGCAGGACCCGGACACGGAGCTGTTCGAGTCGGGCGATTTCCTGCGGACGGATCAGTTCGAGGACAACGTCCTCGCGCCCATCTACTGGCTGGGCACGCAGCACAACCACGACGGCGACGCCGGGGACGGCGGGACGATGGCGGTGGCGGACCCGAAGGCGATCTGGTACTACGGCGCGGCGGCGGGAGGCTAGCTCAGTGAACAAATCGGCGCCCTGCTCCTCGGTCCCACTTGCGATGGCAGCTCACACACAGCCAGCGGATTCGCAGATGGTTTTCCGCGCGGTAGTCGTAGTGGGCCGCTTCAATGCGCTTGGGTGTAGTTCCGCACTCCTCACACACAGACGGGCGCACCAATTGACCACGCTTCACCGCGCGCTCTACAGCCCCCTTAGCCCGCTGAACTGCCCGGAAGGCCTCCGGCGCAGCCTCTCGCTGCTTCTGCCGGTAGTCGCGGTGGTAGTCGGGGTGTTTGGACAACCATTCATGGCGCTTTCTCGCGGCCTCTTCCGGTTTGAGCTCCTCCCAGCGGCGACTGTAATCGCGAGCGCGCTCTGGATTTTCCTCCCTCCACCGCTTATTCCATGCGGCAATCGCCTCAGGGTTCCGCCGCCCCCACTCTTTCCGCCGTTCGTGGGTCCGGCGGCGGAAGTCAGGGTCGGCATGGTAACGCTCGCGCATGTATTCGCGGGCCCGGGGACGCTTGGACGCGTAGTGGCACTCCTTGCACCACGGAAACTTGCCGTCCAAGCGGCTTCGGTCGTTGGAGAATGCATCCGGCGGCTTCTCAGTGCCGCACTTCCGGCATGTTTTCATAGGGGGATTATACCATGCTGACGGCGAAGCAACTCGTGAACGCGGAGCTGCCCACGTCGAACGGGACGCTCTACACGGTGCCCGGTTCGACAAAGACGCGCGTCACGGAGATATGGCTGTGCAATGCCGCGGGGGCGGCGCGGACGGCGACGCTGCACTACGTGGAGAGCGGCGACAGCGCGGACACGGGCGCGGGCGCGGGGGTGAACACGATCATGGAGGCGTTCGACCTGCCCCAGGGGGTGCCCATCATCCTGCCATGCAACTCGTGGCTGGAGGCCGGGGACACCATCCAGGGGCTCGCGAGCGGCGCAGACGTGGCGATTTTCGTCAGCGGCTTTGAGGAGACGTAGGGATGAGTGTGCAGGACCTGCTCAACTACATCGCGCTGCAGGGTGAGGGGTTCTCGCGGAGCGTGAGCGAGGACATCGACGGGAACGTTCTGGAGCGGCTGGAATACCTCGCCAACCGGGCGGGCGGTGCAAAGAAGGTCTCTGGCAGCGGGTACCAGGTGTACCCGGCGGCGGCGGTGGGGGTAGACCCTAGTTTGACGTCGGGGTCGTGGGCAAACAACTCATGGGCGCAAGTTGTTGCCAGCACGGCAGCGGCAATCTACTTGGTCGGCGTAAAGTTCAACACGGCCTCGGCCGGAACCTCGATTTTTGTGGTGGAGTTTGAACTGGACATCGGCACGGGCGGCGCAGGGTCTGAAACAGTGGTTAGCACGCTGCCAGGGCACGTGATCTCCTACACAAACGACCGCGACAAAGGGGCCGTCTACCTGCTGCCATACCCGGTTGCGGTGGCAAGCGGCACTCGCATTGCCGTTCGCACGCGGCTGGCCAACGCGACGTGGGGACCCGATGACGTAAAATTGCTCTACGTCAACCAGTCCGACCTCGTGGCGCTGTAGGAGGGTGAACCTATGACGTGGTACGCAGTACATCGCAGCGACAATGGCGAACTGGTGAGCGTGGGAACGGAAGTGGCCGACCCCCTGCCAGTGGAACTAACGGCTCTCGCGCTAACGGGCGAACCCTCGTTTCGCACCCACCGTTGGAACGCGGCAACGCGGGCGGTGGAGCCAATTCCCCCGCCCACAGACGACGAACTAATCGCCCAACAGCCGCGCAAGCAGCGGCTTGAACCAACAGTCGCCGCAGGCAAAGCGGCGCTGCGCGACCTGCTGGACGAACAGGTTCAGGAAGCTCAGGCGTGGGAGTGGTTTTCCACGAAGGCGGCGGCGGACACGAACCTCCCGGCGGCTGCGAAAACAGCGGTCGCGGCGCTCGCCACAGCGGAGTACGAACGGGCCAAGCGGCTGCTCGCGGCGTGGAGGGCAGCGACGTGATCGACGCGTCCGAACTCGAGATCTACACGCTCACCTGGCGGTGCTCCCCGCGAGGGGAGATCTACCTCCTGGACTGTGACGATCGCGAGACGGCTCTGTGGGCGTCGGTTGCCCTGGCCGAGCAGGGGCGCTTCGACGTGGATATCATCGGCCCGCTCAGCATCGACCTGACGCCCGAGGACCACGCCCGCATCGAGCGCGTTCGCCAGCGGGTGATGGCGCGGCTGCAGGCGGAGAGCATGGAGCGGCTGGCCCTGGAGCGCGTCGAGATGGGGCGCATCCGGTCAGACGCGTTAGCGGCCATCATCGAGGCGGCCGGCCGGGGCGATGGCAAACCTACGGGCGAGGGGAGGTAACGATGCATGTCTGGAAGTGGATTCATCGCCATTTTGCCGATGATCGCGACGGGGCTGATCGGGGCGTTCGGGGGCTGGCTGAGCGCCTGGCTGAATCACCGGGCCCAGCGTCGCCGGGAGAGCGGCGAGGTGGCGACTTCGAACGCGGAGCAGGTGTTCGCGGGCGACTGGCGGATCATCGGCTGGATGGAGAAGGAACTGGCCCGGCTGCGCGCGGTAGAGGCGGAGAGCCTCCGGGACCGGGCGGAACTGGAGCGCCTGCGATCGCTGTTGGCACGGGTGGAGGTGTCGAACCCGCCGCCGTCCTGACGTGTGCGGAGTGGGAGCGGCGCATGTCGTGGGTAGAGGACCTGCAGGCCGGGAACCGGGCCATCCGCGACGATATCCGGCGCCGCCTGGAAGAGATTGTGGAGCAGTCCCTCCGTGCCTGAGTACCTGGATCTGCCGTGCGACGGGGTGATCACCCAGGGGTTCGGCGCCGGGCATGGCGGCGTCGATATCGCCGATACGCGGCCGGTCCCGGTCTACGCCGCGGCCGGGGGCTACGCGGAGCGCCACTTCCCCGGGGACGGCTTCGGCGATGGCTCGTTCGGGAACCATGTGGTGCTCGACCACGGGGACGGCTGGTACTCGCTGGTCGCCCACCTGGAGGAGTTCGCGCTCGCGGCCGACGGGTACGTCGAACCGGGGCAGCGGCTGGGACTCATGGGTTACACGGGTTACACGGTGCCCTCGGGGCCGGGTGGGAGACACGTCCATTGGGCGATGTGCCGGAGGAAGCTTTTCCCGCGGTTCCCCGGCAACGAGGGACTGTTCGCCGACCCGCGGGACTACCTGGTAGAGGAGGCCGAGAGGATGGCTCTGTTTCAACGGCTCGAACGGTTGGAGGCAATGATCGCCGGGGGCGACGCGGGGGTGGCCGCCTGGGTGGGCGGCGGGAACATCCCGCTGGCGGACTGCCTGGGTCCGCAACCGGCGCGGGTGGCGGCGATGGTTGCCGAGTGGGACGGCATCAAGGCGCAGACCTACGGCACGAACGACCTGCTGCACCGCTGGCGCGCTGCGCTCGCGGGCGCCGGGATAACGGTGCCCTGAGGAGGAGAAAGAGATGAACCTGTCGATTGGAGTCCTGGCGCTGGCGTTCCTGTTCGTGACGGTGCAGGGGCCGCTAGAGATGCTGGCCGCGTTCCCCGAGGGTGGCCTCGGGGATACGGGCTACTGGCGGGAAGTGGCCGAAGAGACGATCCGCTCCGGCGCCGACGGCGCGAACGCGGTGATAGCCACGATTGCCGGCGCGCTGGGGATTAGCCTGGTGCGGGCGGCGCGGGCGCGGGCGTAGGGGGGCGAATTACCCGGTCTATGACCGGATGGCCGCGGCCGGCATCCCGAGGGAGATGCAGCGAGTGGGACCGCTGCCGCTGGCGCCCGCATGGGTGCTGCAGCGCGCCTTCCCGGAACTGTGGGGCGCTCTCAGAACTCGCTACGGGGAGCGGTGGTAGAGGGGGCATCGACTCAGCCGCTATCAGTTTGGAGGCCGAGAGCTAGCAGCTCGACCTGGCTGTTTCAGGCGGCGGTGGGCGGCGTAGCGGCGCTGCCACTCGGGCTCACACGCGGGGTGGACCTCGCGAGCGACGCCATCGGCGCGGGCGTAGCCGAGGCCGGGCTCGCCGCAGACGGTGCAGGTGTAGGGCCCGATGGGGTCGGCCCAGGGGATGCCGTGCCGAGCCCGGCGGGCCCAGTAGTTGGCGGTGAAGTAGCTGAGCCCGTTCGCTCGGGCGGCCGCGGACGTGGCATCGCCCGCCCCCAACAGCTCGTGGAGGCGGGCGATGACTTCAGGGGACTGGCGGGTCATGCGGCCGCTAGACGCCCTGACTGGCTGCCCACCGAGACAGCCAGTCGATCGCATCCATGCGCCGGTCGAACCGCATCCCTGACAGGGTAGGATCGACGAAGTTGCTGACGATCCAGTCCTGTCCAGGGCCGTCCTGGACGTAGCCGACTGGTGTTTCGGTTATGGGGCTGAGAACCATGTAATCGATTTTCCCGCCGTAGCGGCGGTGGGCGGAGTAGTTGGTGGCCATCTCAGTTGACCTCGTTCGCTGCCAGGGCGACCTCGCGACCCCGCTCGGGGGTGATACCGTGGGCCGCCTGCCACTTCCGATCGGACCAGTAGTACGTGACGCGCTTCAGGAGGGCGGGCAGCGCCACTACCGGGTCGCGCTCAGCCTGCTCCAGGTCGTAGGGGAGGAACTGGAACCAGCGGCCCCAGTCGATCCAGTAGCGGGAGTCCGGGGAGTCCCAACGGACGGCACCGAGGACGGCCCTCACGAGGGCCCGCGTCCTGGGGGACGCGGAGGCCAGACGCTCCTCGATGAACGCGCGGCTGCGCAGCGCGTCCTCGCGGATGGTGGTCGCCCATGCGATCTGTTTCGGTGTGCCAGTGAGGGCTACAGTAGCGGTGGTCATGGGAGCTGGTACCTCCTGTGATCTCCCGGTGGGGTCCATCCCACCGGGGACACTCATACCGTACACGATAGCGGCGGGGCGTGTCAACCCCTGAGTTGCAGCCGGGGGCGAAAAGCGAACGAGAGGGGGCGGATATTCGCGGTTAGCCGATGAGCCTCCGGTAGGCGTCTCGGGCGGCCTCGGCCTCGCCGGCCTGGCTGTAGCGCATGGTCATGGTGAGCGTGGCGTGTCCCATGAGGGCGGCGACCTCGCCCAGGTCAAGCCCGGCGCGGCGGGTATGGCGGGCGAACCCGCGCCGGAACGCGTGGGGTGCTCGTAGCCATGGGGCGAAGGGTACCAAGTAAATTACGGGGATCTTGCAAAAGGGGATTGCAAGGACTTGCACGAAGATGCTAGTATTCTTCCGCAATGGTGAAATCAGCAACATTCGAGGCAAAGCGGCCGATCGGCATCGGCCTCCGGCCGTCGCTCTGGGAGAGAATTGACCGATGGGCGGAGGCCCAGGGGAAGTCCCGGAACCAGGTGGTTGAGGAGATTCTCGCGGCCCACATTCCTGTTCTCCCAGATTTCCGAAAGTCGGGTGTAGAGCCGCAACCAAGTGAAAACGGGGCGGCCGTCGCCAGTCAGGAGGAGTTCGAGTGATGGCAGACGTTGGGAATCGCCGACGGCGTTTAGCGATTGTGGAGGTCGACCCGGAGTGGTTGGCGGCGTTGTTGGGCCGTGGCACGGAGGGGAGGATCGCCCCCGATCAGGTGTACGAGGACCTCGAGATCGTGGCGGTGCGCGAGGCGCCGCCATGGGTGCCCCGGGTGCAACTCCTGTGCCGGTCGGCGTCGTTTGACGATGTGCCAGACGCGGTGTCTCCGCCTCACCTCCAGATGACGTACCACACCGAGTACGTGGAGGCCGCGGCTCACTGCTGTCAGGGAGACGACGAGCCGTTCCCGGTGCTGGCGACGTTCTGCGAGGTGCTCATCGGACGGATGACCGACGGGCGCTCGCAGGCATCGGCTGAGGAGCTGCGGGGGTGGGCGGCGGAGCTCGCGGAGGCGCTAGCTATGGACGACGGGGCTATAGCGCGATGAGGGAGAGGGCACTGCAGCCGATGTTGCCGAACCCGGCGATGGCGAAGCGGACGATCTCACGGGCGGTGATGGTGGAGCAGATGGAGCGGGCGCGGATGGAGGCGGCGGGCACACTCGTTACCGCCGTAGCGACTGTCTCCTTTGCCCGCCCCCCACTCAGCACAGCCGCGGGGATAGAGAAACGGTGTCTCACGAGCCCCATAAGCTCGAACGCCCGGGTTCGACTCCCGGCCCCGCGCCCATGTGGCTGTGGCGATGGCTGCCCGGACTGCCGGACGTTGGCCGACTGGCGGCGGTTCTTCCGGTGGGGGAGGCGGATCGCATGACGGCGAAGAGGGGCCCGGGGAAGCTCTCGCCGCAACAGGCGGGGGGCATTGGGGGGCGGCTGGTGGCGAGCCGCTACAGCCCGGCGCACTTCCGGCGCATCGGGCGGATGGGCGGGCTGGCGGGCGGGCGGCCGCGGTTGCGGACGTTCGACGAGATCACGGGATCAGGAGAGCCGCGCGGCAAACAGCTGTTGCGCGAGTTTCAGAACGAGTTTCGGAGGTGGCTATCGACCGAGGAGAACTGAGCCAGACGGCGAGGGCCGCCCCTACGGCGGCCCTTAGCCCCATTCCAAATGGTGAACACCGAGAGGATAGCACAGATGGCAGGACCATCGATAGAGCAGGCCGGAGGGCCTGAGACGGCGAGCCCCGGGGGGTGTGTGGTTCCTCCTGCTGGCGTGGTGGCCCCGGGCTCGCCGTCCGAAACCGCGTTCGGCGAGTTCGTGGAGTTGTACCGGCGGTTCTTCGCGGCTTCGGACTACGGGGCGACGGTGGAGCGCGCGGTGGCGAGGGACATCGAGGACGCCTACGGGTACTGGATTGGCCGGCTGGGGCGGGATGTAGCGGAGAGGCTGAAGTTGGCGGCGCGGTGGGCGGTGGAGCGGTGAGCGCAGACGGGAAGAGCCAGGCGGGTTGGACGAACTACTGCCAGGTCTGTGGGCGCCGGTATTGGGTGCGGGCGGTGGACCTGGGGCAGGCGAAGGCGCGGCGGTTCGAGAGTGAAGAGAGCGATGTTCGGCACGAGTGCCGGGAGGTTTTGCATGCTGACTGACGCGATGGTCCTGGCGGGTGCGTTCGCGGCGTGGTGCCTGCTGTTCGCGCTGGTGGCCCTGGCCGACCGGATCGGTGGCTGGGGGTGGTTCGAATGACGGCCGGGGCGGCGACGCCCGTGCGGGCCTACCCGCACTATCGCTGCTCGGAGTGCGGGGAGGCGCGGTACCCGGTTGTATTTCGAGGGGACCGGGAGCCGAGCGTGCCCGCGTGCCCGGAGCACCCGGGGGCGGAGGTGCTGGCGTGGACGCGCTCGCTGCAGTCGCTGGCCTACCTGTTCGCGCAGCGGCTCGCGGCGGGCGAACGCATGGAGGCATTGAGGGCGGAGGTAGAGGAGCACGCGGCGGCGCGGCCGGACGCGGCGGTGGCGCTGGTTCTGTTCGAACGATGGGGCGGCCTGCCGGAGCGGCGGCTGCCAGCGCGGCCCGGGGTGGCGACGCCCGCGGGCCTGTTTGGTTAGGAGGAGATCCAATGACGACGCCGACGAAGGCGGTTGTGACGACGGCCGGGGTGCACGTGGTGCGTCGCCCGGGGGAGTGGGACAAAGAACTGGCGATCATCATTCGCGATTCGCTGGCGAAGGATCTGACGGGCAAGGAGCTGCTGGTCTACTCGAAGATCTGCCAATCGACCGGGCTCGACCCGTTCAAGCGCCAGATCTACGCCTGGAAGAGCCAGGGGCGGCTGATCATCCACGTTGGGATCGGGGGCTGGCGGGCGATTGCTTCCCGGACGGGAGAGTACGCGGGGCAGACGCCTCCCCAGTGGTGTGGCCCGGATGGGGTATGGCGCGACGTTTGGCTCGAAGAGACGCCGCCCGCGGCGGCACGGGTGGGGGTTTACCGCCAGGGCAACCCGAACCCGGTCTATGCCATCGCGACGTGGAGGGAGTTCGAACGGACGCAGGCGCGGAGCGCTGCCAAGGGCCCAAAACCGTGGGACGAAATGCCCGCCCACATGCTCGAGATCGCGGCGGAGAGGCACGCGCTGCAGAAGGCGTGCCCAGAGGCCTATGAAGCGGCGCTGGGGGTGATGCAGGAGGCGGGGGCCCGCGTGGAGGTTGTTGGGGAGGAGGACATCCCTGACCCGGCGATCGCGGCGCCGGCCGAAATTGTGGACGCGGAGACGGGGGAGATCGTCTCCGGGATTGAGGAGCCCGCGGTTCCGCTCGCCGCGGGTGATGGGGAGGGCGCTCCCGGGGCTATCGCCATGGGCGATTCGACGCCGGTAGCAGCGCCCTCCCCTACCCCTACCCCTACGCCGAAGGCGGCATGGACGGCGTTCTGGGCCGAGGCGAAGCGCCTGGGGTTCGGCCAGGCGGACGTTCACGGGATCGCGGGGACGGACAGCCTCGGTCACCTGGACGCGGACGCCATCGGCGACCTGCTGGAGCTGCTGCGCGTGACGGCGCAGGAGCGTTCTGAGCAGCGGTTGCCGTTGGAGGGATAACAGCCAGCCCCACGGGCCGGGCGAGGGGTTGAGATTACCCGCCAGGCGCCGCCCGGCCCACCAGCTACCAGGAGAGGACAATGGTTACGGATACCTTCAAGGCCGAAGTGGGCACCGAATTGGATCGGGTGTTCGGCGCTGAGCATGTGGTGCGGGACGCGGTTGTGGACCCGCG
>CAYYYI010000110.1:0-9034 GCA_964475735.1 uncultured Anaerolineaceae bacterium | reverse complement strand
CAGGTTCGGGCCGGGGTGGCGGAACGGCAGACGCAGCGGACTTAAACTCCGCGGCCGCGAGGCATGTGGGTTCGAATCCCACCCCCGGCACCAGTGGTTTTCGAATCTGGGGTTGACGATAAGGGAGTGCAGGTCGTGGGCGCCTTCGACGACGCGGTGGTCGTAGGTCAGGCCGTAGGGCATCACGGGGCGTTCGCTCGCCGAAGAGAGCCGTGACAGCACCCCCGCTGGCGCGGGCATCCCACAAGAGCATAGACTCCGGCTATGGGCCGCAGTGCTTGCGTCGATGATACAGCGCTTTCGCTCGCCGAGCTGACGGCGCTTTTCGACAACATGGCCGACGGGGTCTACGTGGTCGACGCCGGCCAGCGCATTGTCCACTGGAACGCGGGGGCGGAGCGAATCACTGGCGCGGCCCGCGACGAAGTGGTGGGCCGGCAGTGTTTCGAGGTGATGGCCGGGACGGATATTTCGGGCCGGTGCTACTGCGGCACAGATTGCGCAACCATTGTCTGCGCGCGGCGCGGCGAAGCCGTCCCCAGCTACGATGTGCTTGCCAGGCCCGGCGACCAGAGATTGTGGATCAACGTGAGCATCCTGCCCGTTCGGGCGGCCGGTTTCGAACTGCCGCTCGCCGTCCACATCTTTCGCGACGTCACGAGGCCGAGGATGGCCGAGGTCCTGGCCGGAGAGACCGTCGCCGCCGTTGCCCGCTATGCCGATGCGGTGGGGGATGGACAGCCGGGCAAGCCCGCGGCAGACCAGCTCACGCCACGCGAACTCGAAGTGCTCCGGCTCCTCGCCGCGGGCGCTTCCGTCCGCGCGATTGCGCTGGAGCTCGTCATCACCCCTGCGACAGTTCGTGCTCATATCGAGCACCTGATGAACAAGCTGGGCGCGCACACGCGGCTCCAGGCGGTGGTCGTCGCGGCCAAACGGGGCCTGCTGTAGCCGCGGAGTCGCTGGGGCCCGGAGACGGGACTAGTGCATTTGCCCGATGCGGGCGGACCGGGCTCCTTCCTACCGTCGGGGTGGCATCGTGCCCGGTTTCCCGCGCCGTGGGATTCGGCAGGCGTGCCAGAGAAGGAAGGAGCCAGGGATGGTCACAACCACGGAAGTCTTGCAGAAGGGCCTGGAGCGAGGGTGGGGCGCGGTGATGGTGCAGCGAGCTCTCGCCGTTGGGGTCACTCCGGAAGCCATAGACCGGGCGATGGAGATGGGCCTTACGCTCAGGCAGGCGGAGCAACTCATCGCGCGGGCGGAGGCGTCGCAGAAGGGCGAGTTCTACACCCCCGACCAGCAGGACTACATCGATCGCGTCAAGCAAGGCCGCTATCACCTCGAATGGCTCACTGACAAGCGGCCGGCATGGGGCGCGCGGGCGGATCGGCGCGATTCGAACCGCGGACTGACCCTAATGGACATCAACCGCGAGTTCGCGGGCGATGCGGAGGACGCGCCCGAAGGCCGGAGCATGGCCGCGCGCGGTTCGACGCTTGACGAGGACGCGACCTACCCGGACATGGGGTACATCTACAACCACAAGTACCAGGTTTGGGCCGACAACGTGGTGCCTCTGTATGAGGAGTCCGTGCAGCGCCAGTGGAGCGCTACCCGAGACATACCCTGGGACACCCTGAAGCCCCTTCCCGACGACCTCGAACGGGCCCAGTGCCAGATTTCCACGTTCCTGACCGAAGTGGAGATGATCGCCAGCGACTTCCCGGCGAAGTGGCTTTGGCGCATGAACCAGCATTTCCACGAAGTGAAGATGTTCCTTTGCACGCAGGCGATGGACGAGGCGCGCCACCTCGAAGTTTTCCGAAAGCGGGCCCTCGCCAACGGCGGCGGCCTTCTCCGCTGCCGCGCCGACACGGAGATGGGGCTGGCGGCCATCCTTCTCGCGCCAACGTACATCCAGGGCTCGTTTCTCATGCACGTCGGTGGAGAAGGGCTTGTCCTCGACATTTTCCGGGCGGGCGAATTCCTGGCGCAGAACAAGTGCGAGAAAGAGATCTACCGCCTCTGCATGCAGGACGAGGCGCGCCACGTCTCATACGGCACGATGCACCTGAAGTACTTCCTCGAACATCACCCCAACCGCGCGGAGGCCGAGGACGAGCTCCACGTGGTCGCCGACGCTTTCGAGCGCGGCTTCGCGACCTTCCTGGTCAACCCGTGGATCATCGAGCCGCTGGCGGTCTTGGCCGGAGGCGGCATCGCCCACATCGACCGGGGCATGGAGGCGGTGAAGCTCGTCTGGCAGCGGATCGTGAATGAGTACCTGAATCGCTGCGAGCTGGCGGGCTTCGACAGGCGCTCGCGCATCAAGCTCCCCGAAGCACCGCCCTATTGATCCGGTTCGAAGCCCGGGACAGGCGACAGAAAAGGAGGCAGATTCCATGACCACAGCTACGACGTGCCCGTTCCCATCGACAAACTGGTTCGAGGCGGTGAGCGATGCAGCGCGGCGCGACGAAGAGACTTTCCGCAAGCTCGGCTTCATCGACACGACGCTGGGAATACAGGTGGTCGCCGGTGACGGAGCGGGGAGGGACCGCACCTTCGTGCTGCGCTTCGGCGCATACGCGCTGGACGATGTTCGCGAAGCCGCCAGCACAGAGGGTGTGGACTTCACCCTTCGCGCCTCTCTTGCCGCATGGGAGGAGATGATTCGCAACATCCGCGAGAATGGCGGCGCCGACCTGCGCCATACGTTGAACTACCTTCACTTCGGGGTGATTGAACTCGTAGCGGACGATCAGCTTAAGGCCGACCTTTTCTTCCGCGTCAATGGCAGCCTCCAGGCGTTCTTCGACGCTTCGGCGACCGTCGAGACCGAATTCCCCGCGTGATGGACGCGGAGGAAAACGGTGGTGGCGCTTTGGATAGCGAAGGCGCCACCACTTACGTCATCAGCTCGGACTGCATGAACTGCGGCGTCTGCGAGTTCATGTGCCACACGGGGGCCATCGTCCAGGCGCCGAACCAGTTCGTCATCAAGAAGCACCTCTGTGACGGGTGCGCGGAGTGCGCGCCCTACTGCCCCGCCGAGGCCATCGTTCGGAGAGACCGGCTCGCAGAGCGCCAGGAGGACACGGTGCGCGCCCGGCTGCGACAGGTGCTGGAGCGCGGGTAGGGACGGGGCAGGCGAGGCCGGGTGGAGCCGGCGCGCGGGAGGTGCGCGGCCACGGCAACGGCCGGGCATAGGGCGGGACGCCGCGCAGCTGGCAGCGCGCGGCAGGCGGCCTTTCTCGGGCAATGTTGGTTTGTGGAGGTACTGGCGCGGCATACTGTGCAAACCGCAAGATGGATCGGGTGGTGGCGCGAGAGGCGCTTGCGCCGCTGCCGGAGCGCCTTGCCGATCGGCATGCGGCGGGTGGCCTGCCGTTCCGCAGGATGGCGCGGACACGCTCCACATCAAGCACGGGGAAGGATATCAACTATGGGCACTTCAAACCGGGACTGGTGGCCGGATCAGCTGAACCTGAAGGTCCTGGATCAGGGCAGGCCCGCATCGGACCCGATGGGGCCGGAGTTCAACTACGCGGAGGAGTTCAAGACTCTCGACCTCGATGCCCTGAAGAAGGACGTCTTCGAGCTCATGACGGCCTCGCAGGGCTGGTGGCCAGCCGATTACGGCCACTATGGGCCGCTGTTCATACGAATGGCGTGGCACAGCGCGGGCACCTACCGCATCAGCGACGGGCGCGGGGGCGCGTCGCGCGGCATGCAACGGTTCGCGCCGCTCAACAGCTGGCCCGACAACGCGAACCTGGACAAGGCGCGGCGGCTGCTCTGGCCAATCAAGCGGAAGTACGGCCGCAAGATTTCGTGGGCCGACCTGATGATCTTCGCGGGCAATTGCGCCCTGGAGTCGATGGGCCTCAAGCCCTTTGGCTTCGCGGGGGGGCGTGAGGACGTCTGGGAGCCCGACGAGACCGACTGGGGGACCGAGGACACGTGGCTGGGAGACGAGCGCTACAGCGGTGACCGGGAACTGGCGAATCCTCTTGGCGCCGTCCAGATGGGTCTTATCTATGTGAACCCGGAGGGGCCGAACGGGATGCCGAGCGCCCTTGCGGCGGCCCGCGACATCCGCGAGACGTTCGGGCGGATGGCGATGAACGACGAGGAGACGGTGGCGCTCATCGCCGGGGGGCACACGTTCGGCAAGACGCACGGGGCGGCGGAGCCCGGCAAGTACGTGGGGCGCGAACCCGAAGCCGCGCCGCTGGAGGAGCAGGGGCTGGGGTGGAAGAACAGCTACGGCAGCGGCAAGGGTGGCGACACGATCACGAGCGGCCTGGAGGGGGCGTGGACCCCGACCCCGATCGCCTGGGACAACAGTTTCTTCGAAACGCTATTCCGGTACGACTGGGACCTGACGAAGAGCCCGGCAGGCGCATTTCAATGGGTTCCGACCGATCCGGCGGCGGCGAGCGCGGCGCCGGACGCCCACGACCCGTCGAAGAGGCACGCTCCGATAATGCTGACGACGGACCTCGCCCTGCGGATGGACCCGATCTATGAGCCGATTTCGCGGCGCTTCTTCGAAAGCCCGCAGGACTTCGCCGACGCTTTCGCGAGGGCGTGGTTCAAGCTCACGCACCGCGACATGGGGCCCGCCTCACGCTACCTTGGTCCGCTGGTGCCCGCCGAGCCGCAGTTGTGGCAGGACCCGGTCCCGGCGGCCGGTCACGAGCTGATAGGTGATGCGGAGATCGCAGCGCTCAAGGCTCAGATCCTGGCTTCCGGGTTGACCGTGCAGCAGCTGGTTTCGACGGCGTGGGCGGCGGCGTCGACGTTCCGGGGTACGGACCGGCGCGGCGGAGCGAACGGGGCGCGCATCCGGCTGGCGCCGCAGAAGAACTGGGAGGCCAACGACCCTCCGGCGCTGGCGAAGGTGCTGGGGGCCCTGGAGCAGATCCAGGCGGAGTTCAACCGCTCGCAGGCCGGCGGCAAGAGGGTCTCGCTGGCAGACCTGATCGTGCTGGGCGGATGCGCTGCTGTGGAGAAGGCAGCGAAAGACGCGGGATTCGGCGTTGAGGTTCCCTTCACACCGGGGCGCACGGACGCGTCCCAGGAAAAGACCGACGCGGATTCGTTCGCGGTGCTGGAGCCGAAGGCCGACGGGTTCCGCAACTACCTCAGGGCCGGTCTGCGCAAGCCGGCGGAGCACCTGCTGGTCGAGCGGGCGTCGCTGTTGACGCTGACGGCTCCGGAGATGACGGTGCTTGTGGGCGGGATGCGCGTCCTTGGAGCGAACAGCGGCCAGTCGGAGCTCGGCGTCTTCACGAAGCGGCCGGGGGCGTTGACGAACGGCTTCTTTGTGAACCTGCTCGATATGAACACGGAGTGGGCGCCGCGCCCGGCGGACGAGGGGGTGTTCGAAGGGCGCGACCGCAAGACCGGCGAGCTGAAGTGGACCGGATCGACGGTGGACCTTGTTTTCGGGTCGAACTCGCAGTTGCGGGCGCTGGCGGAGGTCTACGCGTGCGACGATGCGCAGGATAAGTTCGTGCGCGACTTCGTGGCGGCGTGGGACAAGGTGATGAACCTGGACCGCTTCGACGTTCGCTGAGCCGCGGGGAAGGGGAGCGGCGGTCATATGACGGTGCAGGACGGGGGCGCCGATCGTGGCCGGCGGGCCGCTCGTTCCCGGGAAGGCAGGGCGTTCCAGCGGTAGCGCAGGGCGCGTCCGGGGTGCCATCGTCCGAACGCGCGACCACCTGACGGACGAGGAATGGCAGGCACAGAAGTCGTATCCGCATCGAACTGCGGACCATTGGACCGAGCGGGCGGCGAGCTGCCCCGACCGACAGGGATGCCGCGGCACCGTTGCCCCGAGTATAGTCAGTAGCCGTGGACTGGAGAACCTTCATCGCGAGCCTGGCAGATTCGCTGTCATGGCCTGCAGCCGTCGTGCTGATCTTCTGGGCGATCCGAACCCCAATCGCCGGGCTCGTCCCGCAACTTCAAGAACTGAGGTTCCGAGATTTCCGTATCAAGTTCGCCGAGCGAGCATCCCAGGCCGGGGAGCAACTTCCCTCAGTACCAGAGCGGCCGTCTCGCAAAGACATCCGCACTGAAGCTGAGTCGGACTTGCTGCAGCTACTTGCCCTTTCCCCGGCGGGTGCCGTCTTGGAGATGTGGAGACGCGTGGAGGAGGCTGTGGCTGGCTATCTCGACGTCTATGGGTTAGCAGCACCGACTGGATCGGGGGTGTCCCGAGCGATTCAGGCAAGAGTCCCGCCGGAGGTCTGGCGTACCTACCAAACTCTGAGACAGCTGCGAAACGAGGCAGTACACGCCCCAAAATTCGCGTTGGATGAGTCCGGCGCACTGGAATACTGGAACGCCGCTCAGAAGCTAATCGCGTTCTTCTCCTACCACCCCACGCCATAAGGCCCTTCTTCTCGAGGGAGTCAGCTCGCCGGTGGGGGCAGGCCTGGCAGCGTCGCAAAGCGCGCACCTTGGAGACCGTTCACCCAACTTGCTCGTGCCGACTTCGGTTGGCCGGGCTACGCCTGGCGCAACTGGCGGTCGGAATCGCCCGCGGACCGGAAACCCGGGCCGCGCCGGGAGCGCGGCGCCAATTCGGCCCCCTTCAGGACCATTGGTAGACGAACCACTTTGCCGTCTGCGTTCCTGAAACGAATGTCGAGATCGGCTTCGGCGGCTGCGAGCAGGCGCGCCATCGTGTCGAATGTGGGCGAGGCCTCCGCGGCCTCGATGCGGGCGACCTCGGACTGCTTCATCCCCGCCAGCCTGGCCAGGGCCGCTTGCGATAGTCCTCGCTGACGTCGAAGCTCAGCAAGCTGCACTGCGAATTCGTAAACAGGCTTGCGCGTTTCGTACACGGCCCTGGTGGCCGGGTCTTCGAGCAAGCGCTCCCGGAACCGCTTGAAATCGTCTTCCATCTCCTGCGTCTCCTTCGCCGTTATCGGGGCGGTCCGGGCCGTGTGCGCCAGATATCGCGGCGTCGCCTGGCGATCTCCAACTCGGCTCGCGGCGTCTTCTGAGTCCTCTTGGTGACGCCGTGGAGCAAGCCGAACGTGTGGCCGAACCAGTGGAAGTAGAGCACCCGGTAGGCGCCGTCCGGCCCTCTCGCACGGAGTTCCCAGATGCCATCCTCGACGTGCTTTGCGAATGGCTCTCGGAGCGCGGTCCCGCGTTCTTCGAGCAGGTCGATCAGAATGAGGACCACGGCCCTCGCCTGCGGCGCGAGCGACGCCATCCACTCCTCGACGGGCTTTCCGCCCGTGTCCGTCGTGAAGGTCCTGGCAAGCCAAGCCACTGCCCCATGATAACCTTGGGGCTCACCATCGGCAATAGCTTTTACGCTATGGGTTTTCTCGACTGCCAGACCATCGACCGTCCCTGGCGGCGGGAGACACAGGGCGCCCGCACCCTCTGCAGCGCTGCGCTGCTCCTGGCCGCAAGCGGAGGAGTCCCAAGAGCCGGACGCCGCCGGGCGGGTGGCACGGAGACACGGCATCGCCACTGGACAGCGAACGCCCGGTGTGTAATACCAACACGGCTAACAGGCTGAGGTTGGGGTGGGCTCCGTGGAGCCGCGCCCTTCCGCAGGCAATCCCAGGCAAAGGCGATGATTATGACGACTCCACCGAGAATGGCATACGAAGGGATGCTCGCCGAGACGGTCACCTACGCGGGGGCCGGGGGCGACCGCATCGACGCCTACATGGCGCGGCCGCTGGGGCCGGGGCCGTTCCCGGGCGTGATCGTGATCCCCGAGGTGTTTGGGCTGGTGACCCACATCAAGGAGGTGACCCGCCGGATCGCCGCTCGTGGCTACGCCGCCATCGCGCCGGAGCTCTACACGCGGGTAGGCCCGCCTGACCCGACGGACATGGCCTCCGTGGGCCCGAAGATGATGGCGCTTGCCGACGCGCAGGCAATAGGAGACCTGGAGGGCGCGGCCACCTTCCTGAAGAACCTGCCGCAGTCGAACGGGAAGGCCGGGGTCATTGGCTTCTGCTCGGGTGGGCGGCACACGCTGCTGTTGGCCTGCCAGAGCACGCAGGTCGACGCCGCGGTCGACTGCTGGGGCGGGCGGACGGTCGAGGGTGAAGTGAGCGTGGCGCGGCCGGTGCTGCCAATCGACCTCATCCCGAATCTCTCCTGCCCGCTGCTGGGGATATTCGGTGAAGAGGACACGAACCCGACCCCGGAGCACGTGGAGCGGCTGCGGCAACGCCTGACCGAGCACAAGAAGGAGTTCGAGTTCAAGGTCTACCCGAACGCCGGGCACGCGTTCTTCGCGGACTACCGGCCCAGCTACCGCCAGGAGGCTGCGGTCGACGCGTGGGTACGGGTGTTCGACTTCTTCGAAAAGCACCTGGCCACTGCGGCCACGTAGCCTGCCAAAGATGACAATGAGCAGCGTGGCCGCAGGAGTCCCGCGGCTGCCACCGGGGCAGAAGCTGGAGACCCGGTTGCCCGTGCGCACGTTTGGCCGGACGCCCGAGCTGGACCTGGAAACCTGGCGGCTGGGCGTCTTCGGCCTCGTCGAGGAGCCGGTGGAACTCGGCTGGGACCGTTTCGAGGCCCTTCCACAGGCAGTCGTCGCGAGCGGCTTCCATTGCGTGACGCAGTGGAGCCGGCTGGACAACGCGTGGGAGGGGGTGCGGTTTCGCGACCTGGTGGCCCTTGCCAGGCCCCTGCCCGCGGCCCGCTTCGCGACCGTCCACTGCTACGGCGGCTTCAGCGCGTCGATGGACCTGGATGGGCTGATGGCCGATGACGTGCTGCTGGCATCCCGGCTCGATGGCAGGGAATTGACCCCCGACCATGGCTGGCCGGTGCGATTGGTGGTCCCGGCGCGGTACGCGTACAAGAGCGCGAAATGGGTGATGGGCATCGAGCTGACCGACGACGAGGTACCCGGCTTCTACGAGCGGCGCGGTTACCACCTTCGCGGCGACCCGTGGGCGGAAGAGCGCTTCTGGCCGGAGCTCGACCCCGGCTTCTACCTGACCATCGCGGTGTGCAGCGACAAGCTGTAGGG
>CAYYYI010000109.1:7914-9049 GCA_964475735.1 uncultured Anaerolineaceae bacterium | reverse complement strand
CGCGCGGCGACAACAAGGAAGGCTGGGACAACATCGACATCTTCGGGTGGCTGGGCTACCCGATGCAGATCAAGGTCGACTTCCTCTGCCGCGACTCCATCCTTGCCGCGCCGCTAGTGCTCGACCTGGCCCTCTTCCTCGACCTTGCCAGCCGTGCGGGCCTCAAGGGAATCCAGGAGTGGCTTTCGTTCTACTTCAAGAGCCCCCAGCACGCGCCGGGTCTCTACCCGGAGCACGACCTCTTCATCCAGCAGACCAAGCTGAAGAACACCCTCCGCTGGCTCATGGGAGAAGAGCAGATCACCCACCTGGGAGTGGAGTACTACGAGGTGGACGAAGCGTAGGGGCAAGGCGCGAGTGTGAACGAGCGCTCCGATGCCGCGATGGCCCCAACAGCGCGGGCATGGGTATCGAGGCTGAGGATGCCGGGCGAGCGACGAATGAGCAGCTTCCCCCGCCGGGAGCTTGCTGATGCGCGCGCCTCGGATGCGAGCACGACCTGCTTACCCGGCGGACGAGCCTGAAGAATACCCTGCGCTGGCACATGGGCGAAGAGCAGATCACGCACCTGGGCATCGAGTATTGCGAGGTGGACGAAGCCAAGCCTGAGGTCGTAGCTCTGCCGCTGGACGGCCGTGGCACACTTCCCCTGGATGCACGCAATTACGCACCATATGATGCATACTGTGGATCACCACGGAGGAAACTATGCGCACCACGGTGAACCTCGACGAAGCACTTCTTGAAGAAGCGCGCCGTGCCACCGGCCTGACCGAGCGCAGCTCGTTGCTTCGAGCCGGCCTGATCGCATTGATCGAGCGGGAGAGTGCGCGACGTCTGGCGCGGATGGGTGGCACAGAGCCGCAATTGAAGCGAGCCCCACGCAGGCGCTCTGAGCCCGCATGATTCTCGTCGACACATCCGTCTGGGTTGATCACCTGCGGTCGAACGATGGCGCGCTGGTGCGGGCGCTGGAGGCAGGAATTGTCGTCATGCACCCGTTCGTGGTCGGGGAACTTGCCTGCGGAAACCTTGCCAATAGGGCCGAAGTGCTCGGCCTGCTGCAGAACCTTCCGGCTGCACCGGTCGCGACAGGTTCCGAAGCCCTGGGCTTCATCGAAGCACGATCACTCAT
>CAYYYI010000109.1:0-7814 GCA_964475735.1 uncultured Anaerolineaceae bacterium | reverse complement strand
CCACCGGCAAAGCCGCCACCCCCGGATCCTCCACCGGAACTGCTGCCGCCAAACCCGCCTCTCTCCGGCCCATCCCCCCGGCTACCGCCCGGTGCCCGCTCCCTGCTAGAGTCGGGAGGTGGCACGAACCGTCCTCGCTGCCGACTTCGGCGGCACTCACCTTCGCGCGGCTGTGGTCGATGAGAATGGCCGTGTGCTCGCGCGCGACGACCGTCCCACCCCCGAAACGGCGACCGCGGACTCCATTACAGGCGAGATCGTTGATCTGCTGCACGCCGTGACCGCCATGGGCCCACCGAGCCCGGAGGCCGTCTGCATCGCCACCGCGGGACTGGTAGACGCGGACGACGGGCGGGTGATCCTCGCGCCCAACATCCCCGGGTTTCGCAATCTGCACCTGACCGGGCCGGTGGCGGCGGCCCTTGGGATACCGGCCTTCATCGAGAACGACGCGAGCGCGGCCGCCCTGGGCGAATTCCGCTTCGGCGCGGGGCGCGGGACGCGCCACCTGCTGCATGCCACCCTTGGTACGGGGATTGGCGGCGGGCTGATCATCAACCGGCGCCTCTACCGCGGGGCGAACGGTCTCGCCGGTGAGATCGGGCACATCGTCATCGATCCCTCGGGGCCGCGCTGCAACTGCGGCTCGCGTGGCTGCCTGGAGGCGCTCGTGAGCGGCGTGGCCTTCGCTCAGCGAGCGCGGCGGCTGGTGGCGAAAGGCAGGGCGCCGCGGCTGGCCGCCATCGCTGCCGGGCGGGAGCCCACCGGGCACGACCTTTTCCTGGCCGCCAGCGAGGGCGACACTGCGGCCGAGGCGGAGATAAGGAATGGGGGCCACCTTCTCGGGCTTGGCCTGGGGAGCCTCATCAACGTCCTCAACCCGGACGCCGTCACGCTTAGCGGTGGCCTCGTGGGAATGGGCGAGATGCTGCTCGGCCCAATGCGCGAAGCGCTCTATTCCCTGGCCTACGGTCCGGCCGCGGGAACGACAGTGCTGCTCAGCGAGCTTGGCGGCGACGCCGGGCTGCTGGGCGCCGCAGCCGTGGCCCTCGAACGGATCGAGGACGCAGCCGGACGCTGACCCGGTCCGCGAGGCCCAGCCCCTACGCCTGCGGAAAGCCGGGCGTTGACCTGATCTCCTTCACCTGGCCGGCGTGCATGCCCACGTGGAAGATCATGAAGGCGACCCACTCGCGGTTGTTGAGCGGACCGAACACCCCGTGCGACAGGATCGATTCGCTGGCGGATTCGGGGAGTTCCTGCAGCCAGCCGTGGGCATCGTTGAAGGCGCGGCGCAACCCGGCCAGCGCGTCGGCGAACGAAGGGCTGGGGTACTCCTTCCGCCAGAGCCGGTCTCGCGGTGGCTGCAGCCCCGCCGCAAGTTCCCGGACAAGCCGCCCGCAAGAGTCGAGAGAATCGATGATGTGCCCTACCTGGTCGACGATCGCCCATTCGCCCGGCGCCGGGACGTGCCGCGCCTGAGCCTCGCTCAAACCATCGAGAACGGCCCACGTGCGGGTCTCCGCCTCCTGCAGCCGAGTCTGGAGCTCCGCCAGGGGGGCGCGTGCCTGCTCGCGGAAGCGGGCGGAGAAAGTGCCGTCGAAGAGGGCCAGCCGGTTCCCTTCGGAGTCGAGGAAGTAGGCCGTCAGGCCCAGGGGGCTGTGCTCGGCCCCGGTGAAACGCACGCCGAGCGCTTCGAGCCGCGCGCGTTCAAGCTCCATGCCTCCTTCAGCCTGGAAGACGATGGCCGGCCCCTCGCCCGCGATCGGCCTTGCCGAGCGAACGAGCATCACCATCCCGCCATGGACGTCGCCGAGGAAGAAGGTGGCCGCCTGGTCGCCCATGCGGACCACGGGCGGCAGTTCGAGAATGTCAGCGTAGAAGCGCGCCGCGCGCGCGACGTCGGCCACGGGGATTTCGATGCTCTGCAATCGCATGGAGGCGGCCTTTCGCCGGGGAATTCCCTGCGGATTCTACGCGACGGGCGGCCCGGCCGGTTCTCCGTCGATTTGCGGTCCCGGCTTGATGGCGCGCATCCAGATGTGGGCCTCTTCGATGCCGATGAGCGGGGCCCAGAACCTTTCACAGAAGTACTGCGTCCGTTCGTTGCGGTTGGCCAGGGCATCGACAATGCGGCCGAAGACCCTCCGCGCCTTCCCCGGTACGCCCTCGTCCGTGTTCATGTTGAATGTGAGCCGCTGCCTGACCATCCGGAACTTCGCCGGGTGGTAGTAGCCGAACGCCTTGCCGTCGAAGGTCGTGGGGTCGAAGTATTCGAAGGTATCGAGCAGCACGCCCCGCCGATGGGTGGGGTCTTTCCAGATGACGTACGTCGTGGACGCATGGGGGAAGCGGAGGTAGACGAGGGCGTTGGGCTTGCAGACGCGCCAGAGTTCGCCCATAAAAGCCAGCAGATCATCCAGGTGCTCGACGATGTGCGAGGCGTAGATTTCGTCGACCGAGTTGTCGCGGATCGGCAGCGGGCGCGTGACGTCGGCCAGAACGTCCACCTGCGGGATGCGGGCGATATCGAAGCCGATGGCCCCGGGGTGCTTGCGGAAGCCGCACCCAAGGTCGATCGCCACTTTGCGCCCGGCAGGTGATGGAAGGTTTGTCATTCGCAGGCCCAACCGATTATGGGGCCCGGGGGCGGCTGAGTCACAGGGAGGCGAGGAACTGGCGAAGGAGGGACTGGAACTCGGCCGGGCGCTCTTCGTGAATCCAGTGGCCGGCGGGGAGCAGTTCTGTGCCGATCGATGGCGCGGAGGCCTTGAGGGCGGCGTGGTAGCCAGCGGAATCGTCGTGGTCGATGGAGAGAGCGGGGATCCTGGAGAGGGCGGCGATGAGAGCCACTCCCCGCTCGGCGAGCTCGGCATCGGTCATCTCGAACAGCGGCGCCCAGAGGGCCATGCCGACGTCGGCAGGGGTCTGGAGGCCGCGCGCGACGATCGCGTCCGCAAGCGCTGCGGGCAAGGTGGGTCCGCAGATCTGGCGGTAGATCTGCTCCCGGAAGGCAAGGTGCGTCTCGAGGGAGCGCACCAGGGCTTCGACTGGCCGCAAGCCTTCGGAGAACGCGCCGACATCGAGGGGCTGATCGACCACGACCACGGCGCGGGTGAAGGCGGGGAAGCGGCGGGCGATCTCGGCGGCAAGGACTCCGCCGAAGCTATGGCCAACCACGACCGGCCGGGAGACGCCAGCCGCCTCACATATGGCCACGGCATCGCCCGACAGGGCTTCGAGCGTGTAGCTGTGGTCAACCGGGAACCCGGACTGTCCGTGGCCGCGCATGTCGGGCGCGATGCACCGATGCCCTCCGCTGAACGCTGCAAGCGTCGCATCCCAGGTGGCGGAGGAATCGCACCAGCCGTGGAGGAACAGGAGCGGCGGGTCGCCCTGCCCCTCATCCCGGTAGTGAAGTGAGACAGTCGTTCGTTCGAGCCGGGGCATGGCGGACTCCACTGGTTGCTGCCCGGGATGATACAGAAGCGCGGAACACGAAGTAGCCGTCCTTTCGCGTTGGGCCCGCGAATCAGCATCCTCTGCCGCGGTCATGTGGGGACGCACATGTCGAGCCCGGCGCGGCCGGCGCCACCTCCTCAAGGTCATGATGAGACCCTGGATGGTCATACTCAGGGGAGACTTGGCGAACACTCAGGGAGGTCCCTTGCCTGCAGGCGCTGCCATTCAAACTCGTGGCGGGCGCCTAATCCGCGGAGGGAGGGGAGCCCGGGGGATTGCCACGTCCCCCGCGGCGGCGGCGGCGTCCGCCGGTGCGGGGCTCCCCGGGCTGAGGGGGCTCACCGGACCTCGGAGGTTCGCTGCCGGCAGGCCGCGGGCCACGCGGGGAGGCCGCTGGCGGGAGGGGTTGGGAGCGCTCGAAGCGGCGGCCTTCGGGCACCGATGGCCCGGGGCGCGCAGGCGGTTGCGGGCGGCCGTCGCCACGGCCCGGCCTGCGGTCGGCGCCGCGGGCGGGAGGCGCCGCGTCCGGGGCGCGGCGTGGCGGCGGCGCCGGCCGCTCGGGACGAGGTTCGCTCGATGGGAGACGCCCGCGCGCGGGCCGCGGCGCTGCCTCGGCGCTGAGCCAGTCAGCCGGTGGCGGTGGCTCGGGCTCGCGCAGGTCCTCTTCAGTGGCCTCGATCAGCCCCTGGGCGATCGCCTCGGCGCGGCTGATGCTCGGCGGCGGCGTGCCTGCCTTGCTGGCCGTGTCCCAGCGCACCACTGTGCCCAGGTCGCGGTCGCCCACCTCAACGCGCTGCCCGTCGACCACGAGTGTGACCTGGCGGCGGAGGATGTTGACGGCCACGACGCGGCCTTCGCCCGTAGGCGTGCTGCAACGCTGGCCGATCTTGGGCAGGCTGCGGCGCATTTCGCGGTAGCCGTCCTCTTCGTAGGAAAGGCAGCAGAGCAGGCGCCCGCAGAGACCGCTGATCTTCTGGGGGTTGAGCGGCAGATCCTGCTCCTTGGCCATGCGGATGGAGATAGAGGGGAAGGTGGTCAGCCAGCTGGCGCAGCAGAGCTCACGTCCGCAGATGCCGTAGCCGCCGGCCGCCTTGGCGCGGTCGCGCGCGCCCACCTGGCGCATCTCGACACGCCCGCCGAAGTGCCCGGCGGCGCGGCGCACGAACTCGCGGTAGTCGAGCCGCTCCTCGCTGGAGAAGGAGAATGTCAGCCGGCGCCCGTCGAGGGTGAATTCGGCGGTGTCGATGTGGGCGGGAAACCCGGCCTCGCCGGCGAGCCGGCGAGCCTCCGGGAGGAGCGTCTCGGCGCGCTGGTGAAGCTCGTCGGCCTTACCAAGGTCGTCGCCCGTGGCCAGGCGGAGGATGGGCCGCAACTCTTCGGCGCCGAGCTCGTTGACCACCACCTGGTCAGTCCCGATGACGACGCGAGCCACCTCGGGCCCACGCGAGCTTTCGACAACGACGTACTCGCCGGGATCGATGCGCATGCCGGCGGAATGGAAATAGAAGATCTTGCCAGCGTTGCGGAAGCGAACGCCGACAACGGAGTTGTCAGAATCAGGCATACCCGGCGGGTTCTTCCTCGGGGTCTGCCTCCAGTGTAACCGCCGGGAACGACAGGAGCATGAGGTCGAGGGCGGGGCGCGCCTGCACCTGCGCCTGGAGGTCGGCCCGTGCCTGCGAAACGGCCCTGAGAGCGGCGACCGCCCCGGCTGCCGGGGGGTCGCCGTCTCCACCGGCGGCGGCGCGCAGCCGCTCCTCCCAGAAGGCTTCCCAGGCATCGAGGGTGCGCAGGACCACGCTCCGGTCGCGGCGCCAGGCCTCGGCAAGCTCCCCCGCATGGGCCAGGCGGGCCGGAACGCGGCCACCCGCGACACGGCCGCAGCGGGCGATGAGACGCTCGCGGTCGCCCATAAGGCCGGGGTCGGCGGCGAATGCAATCGCCCGGCCGGGCAGGCCGTGGCACTCCGTGGCGGCACGGGAAGCGACGGCGGGGTCGACGCCGCGTTCGATGAGGCCGGTTTCTATCTCCGCGCGGGGAACCGGGCGCACGTCGATGCGGCGGCAGCGGCTGCGGACGGTTTCGATGATCGACTCGGGCGCGGCCGTGATGAGGCAGAAGACGGTGTGGCCCGGAGGCTCTTCGAGCGTCTTCAGGATGGTGTGGGCGGCTTCGCGGCCAAGCCGGTCGGCCGGGTCGATGAGGATTGCGCGATAGCGCGCCTCGAAAGGAAAACGCGCCACCAGCTCGATGAGCCCGCGCACCTGGCAGATGCGAATGTCGCGCGAATCGGGGTGTTTCTCGTGGGCGCTTTCGCCGGGCCGCGGGCGGCAGAGGGCATCGCCCGGCCCGAGGAGGATGACGTCGGGGTGGGCTCCTTCAGCGATGAGGCGGCAGGGGCGGCAGGAGCAGGGAGAGAGGGTCGAGGACTGAGGACTGAGGACTGAGGAGGCCTCGCAGTTGAGGAGTTTGGCGTATTCGAGAGCGAGGAGGCCCCGGCCGGCGCCTTCGGGGCCGGCGAAGAGGAGCGCGTGCGGCGGGTCGTCGCTGGCAGCGAAGGCGCGCAGTTCGCGGACGATGGCTTCGTGGCCGATGACGGCGGTCATGTTCGCAGCGTACAGCAGGGGGGAGGGAGGAGTCGCCTCGGGCGCGCATCTGGCACAATCGGCGGCACTACCACGGGGCGCAACGCCCAAAGGGGGCATCCTTGCAGGAAATGACCGGCGGCGAAGCAGCGGTCCAGACCCTCCGCGCGCTGGGCGTGGAGCACGTCTTCGGGATCGTGAGCGTGCACAACATCCCCATCTACGATGCAATCCTGCGCCTGGGCGGCATCACGCCAATCGGCGTGCGGCACGAACAGGCCGCGTTGCACGCCGCAGACGGCTATTCGCGCGCGACCGGCAGGCTGGGCGTGGCAATCACCAGCACCGGGCCGGGGGCGGCGAACGCCATGGCCGGACTCTTCGAGGCCGGGTTCTCGTCGTCGCGCGTGCTCATGCTCACGGGGCAGGTGGAGAGCCGGTACTACGGCAAGGGGAAGGGGTTCCTGCACGAGGCGGAAAACCAGCTGGCGATGCTGCGAACGGTCACGCGGCGAACGGAGAGCGTGCGCCGGGCGGAGGAGATCCCGGACGTGATCACGCGGGTAGCGCAGGACGTGATGACGGGGCGGCCGCAGCCGGGCGCGGTTGAGATACCGGTCGACTACCAGTACGCGAAGGCGGACTTCGACGTCCCCCACATCGAGGGGTGGCCGCGAATCCAGCCGGGCAAGGGGGAAGTCGCGGCGGCGGCGGGGACGCTCGCGGGCGCGAAGAGGCCGGTCATCTGGGCCGGGGGCGGAGTGCTGACAGCCGGGGCGGAGAGCGAGCTGCTGCAGCTCGCGGAGCGGCTGGGCGCGCCGGTGGTGACCTCGGTCAACGGCCGCGGGGCCATTCCCGAAGACCACGGGCTGGCCCTGGGGCCGCTCAGCGCCCACCCGGCCGTAGAGGCGGTGATCGCCGAGGCGGACGTGATGCTGGCCGTGGGCACGCGCTTCCAGGGCGGGGCGACCCGCAACTGGGCGCTCAAGATCCCGGGGCAGCTCGTGCACGTTGACGCGGACCCCGCCGTCATCGGCCGGAACTACGCTCCCGCGGTGAGCGTGGTGGGCGATGCAAGGCTGGCGCTGGCCGCAATTCTGAAGCAGGTCTCCGGGGGCGAGGCCGAGCCCGGGTGGGCAGACCAGGCGCGGACGGTCAGGGACCAGGCGCGGGCGGCCATCCGCAACGACATCGGCCCCGACTACGCGGCCATCATGGATGCGATGCGCCAAGCCCTGCCGCGCGACGGGATCGTGGTGCGCGATCCGACGGTGCCGGCCTACCTGTGGGGGAACCGGCTCTTTCCCATCTACGAGCCGCGGACGTCTATCTACCCGTCGTCGGCGGCCATTGGGCCGGCGCTGCCGCTGGCGATCGGGGCAGCGATAGGCGCCGGGCGGCCGGCCGTGGTCATCCAGGGCGACGGCGGCTTCATGCTGAACATCGCCGAACTGGCGACGGCGGTGCAGTACAACGTGCCGGTGGTGGTGTGCGTGTTCAACGACCGGGGCTACGGCGTCTTGCGCAGCATCCAGGCGCGGACGTTCGAAGGCAGGCAGACGGGCGTCGACCTGGCGACGCCGGACTTCGCGGCGCTCGCCCGCGCCATGGGGATGCCGGGGCAGGCGGTCAAGGGTGTGGACGAGTTCCGTTCGGCGATTGCGCGGGCGGTGTCGTCCGGCGGGCCGTACCTGCTGGACATCGACATGAGCGTGCTGGCGCCAATGGCGGGGTTCGGGCGGAGTTAGGGGGAGGAGGGAGGAGGGA
>CAYYYI010000108.1:0-9442 GCA_964475735.1 uncultured Anaerolineaceae bacterium | reverse complement strand
CACCAACTCCATGGATGAAGCCCTCGCCCTCCCTTCCGAGAAGGCGGTCCAGATCGCCCTGCGCACCCAGCAGGTGATCGCGTACGAAAGCGGCGTGGGCGACGTCGTTGACCCGCTGGGCGGCGCCTACTTCATCGAAGACATGACCAACCGCCTCGAAGCGGAAGCGGCCGAATACATCAAGACGATCGACGACCTGGGCGGCGCATTGGCCGGCATCGAGCGGGGCTTCCAGCAGAAGGAGATCCAGGACGCCGCCTACCGCTACCAGAAGGAGGTCGAGGCGAACGAGCGCGTCATCGTCGGCGTGAATGACTTCATCTCGACAGAAGACGGCGCTCCCGACCTGCTGCGGCTCGACCCCGCCATTGGCCAGCGCCAGGCCGAGCGCCTGCGCGCCCTCCGCGCTTCGCGCGATGACCGGGCCGTCAAGGCCGGCCTCGATCGCCTGCGTCAGGCCGCGCGCGGGACCGAGAACCTGCTGCCGATCATGGTCGAGTGTGTCGAGAACCGCGTCACCCTCGGCGAGATAAGCCACGCCCTGCGCGAGATGTGGGGCGAACAGCGCGAGACGGTGGTGATCTAGGTGGCCAACAACGAATCCACCATCCTGGCGGACGAACGCAGAAGGCTCCTCCACGAGCTGGAAGTCGAGCGGAACCAGTTCGTCCGGAACGTCGAGACCTGCCGCATCCGCGACATCGAGCGCACGTTCATCGGCGGATGGTCGCTGAAGGATATCGTTGGCCACGTGGCCACCTGGGAGGCAGAGGTTGTGACTGCCCTCCGCGAGTTGCGCGAGGGCCGCCGTCCGCCCTTGCTCGACTTCGACCAGTCGCAGATCGACGCCTGGAACCAGGATCATGTCGAACGGAAGCGCGCCCTAAACTTCTGGGACATCCTCGAACGGCTCCGCAGCGGCCGCGCACGCCTGCTTGAAGAGCTGGAAGCGCTGAGCGACGACGAGCTTGCCACCGAGGGCTCTATCTACGGCCGGCTCGCACGCTCCGTGATTGACCACGATCGTGAGCACTGGCACGAGATCGCCGCACGGCTGGCGGGCATGACCGGCGCGCGCCACACCGGCCCCGTCTCCGTACCCGAAGAAGCCGCATCCACCAACTGAAAGGTTCCCCAACAGCCCATGCTCACCAAGGTTCACCACGTCGGAATAGTCGTGAACAGCGCCGATGAGGCGCTGAAGTTCTACCGCGATGCCCTCGGCCTACCTGTGACGGCCGATAAGATGATTGAGGACCAGGGCGTGCGCGGAATACTCCTCCAGATAGGCGAGTCTGAGATTGAGTTGCTGGAGCCAACGCGGGACGATACCGGCATAGCGAAATTCCTCGCCTCACGTGGCGAGGGCATGCACCACATTTGCTTCGAATCCGACGACGTCGAGAAGGAGCTCGAAGGCGCCCGCGCGAAAGGCATCGAGCTAATCGACGAGAAGCCCCGGCCCGGGCTCGCCGGCATGATTTGCTTCCTGCACCCGAAGTCGAACCATGGTGTGCTTGTCGAGTTCGCGACGCCGCTCCCCGGGGGGCACTAGCCCACAATGGGAGTAGGCGCGACCAACATCGATCACATCGTCATCACGTCGAACGACAGCGCCGCCACGGCGTCCCTGTTCGCGCGGAACCTTGGGATCGAGATCAAGCGCAAGATGTCGCGCCCCGGCACCGGCGCCCACCTCGAATTCGCGAAGCTTGGCGAAGTCGTGCTGGAGTTCGGCGGCCCGCCGCAATCCACACCCGGCGAGGAGGTGAAGGCGAAGCTGTGGGGCTTCGTCCTCGCCGTACGGGATATGCGCCAGGCAGTGGACTCACTGCGCGGCGCCGGATACGAAACGTCTGACCCGCGGCCCGCAGTCCAGCCCGGCGCCGTCATTGCCGCAGTCAAGGGCGGTACCCATGGTGTGCCTTTTGCCCTCATTCAGTACAACGCATTGCCTATCAAGGAGAGCACCGAGTGAAGCTGAAGAAGATCGACCACATCGGAATCGTGGTGAAGAACCTGGCGGAAGGGGTCGCCACTTTCGAAAACAACCTCGGCTTCAAGGCGAACCCGGCGAAGGGCGGCGAAGTGGCCGCCCTGGGCATTCGCAACGCCTTTGTCCCCGTGGGAGAAAGTGACCTGGAGTTCATCGAGCCCCTGGGCGCTGACGGCCCCGTGGGCCGGTTTGCGGCCGAACGCGGCGAAGGCATGTTCATGCTCTCGCTGGCCGTCGACGACATCAACGCCGCGGTCGAGCACCTCCGCAGCCTTGGCGCGCGAGTTGGTGATCCGAACAACGGCGTCGCCTTCGTTTCGATGAAATCGACGCACGGGGTAAACTTGCAGCTCGTCCAGCGTTCCTGACGTTCCGCACATCCAGCCGGTAGAAAGCACAGCCATGACAGCACCCACCACCACGAAGATCCGCGTCCTCATCGCCAAGCCCGGCCTCGATGGCCATGACCGCGGCGCCAAGGTTGTCGCTCGCGCGCTCCGCGACGGCGGCTGCGAGGTCATCTACACCGGGATTCGCCAGACTCCCGAGATGATTGCTGAGGCCGCCCTCCAGGAGGACGTCGATGTGGTTGGGCTGAGCATCCTTTCGGGCGCCCACCTCGAACTCTTCCCCCGCATCGTGGAGGAGATGACGAAGCGGGGCCTCGACGATGTGATGCTCTTCTGCGGCGGCATCATCCCCGAAGAGGACACCGCGGCGCTGGAAAAGCTAGGCTTCCGCGCCATCTTCCGCCCTGGCGCCAACACTCAGGACATCGTCAAGTTCGTCCACGAGCACGTGAAGAAGTAAAGCCAGTGGACGGCCTTGTCGAACGGTTCCTCCAGGGCGATAGGCGCGCCCTCGCTCGCATCATCAGTCGCGTCGAGAACGAGACTTCCGAAGGGCGGGAGTATCTTCGTACCCTCTTTCCGCGGTCCGGGCGGGCGCACTCCATCGGCGTGACCGGCGGCGCCGGCTCGGGCAAGAGCACCCTCACCGGAGCACTGGCAGCCGAATACAGGCGACGCGGGCACACCGTCGGCATCGTCGCCGTGGACCCTTCGAGCCCCTTCACTCAGGGCGCCATCCTCGGCGACCGCATTCGCATGCAGGACCTGACGCTCGACCCCGGCGTCTATGTGCGCAGCATGGCCTCCCGGGGCGCCCTTGGCGGGCTCGCGCCGACCATCGACGACGTCGTGGCCGTCATGGACGCCTTCGGCTTTGACTACGTGATCATCGAGACCGTTGGCGCCGGGCAGGACGAGGTCGAGATCGCAGGTACGGCGCTCACGACCGTGCTCGTCAACAACCCCGGCACCGGCGACGACATCCAGGCGATGAAAGCCGGAATCCTCGAAATCGCCGATGTGCTTGTCGTGAACAAGGCCGACCACCCCGGCGCGGACGTTCTCGTCAGCCAGCTCCAGGCGCTGCTTACGCTTTCGCCGGCGGGCAGCCGGCGTCCGCCCGTGCTCAAGACGACGGCCGTCAAGGGCGAAGGCCTCGCCGCGCTCGCCGATGCCATCGCCGAGCACCGCGCCTACCTGGACACCTCTGGTGAGCTCGAACGGCAGCGAGCGATCGACGCGCGCCACCAGGTGCTCTCCATCGCCCGGGCCATCCTCCTCGAGCGCATCCGCCAGGCCACGCCCGAGGCCGAGCTCGAAGCGCTCGTCCAGCGAGTCGCGGCCCGCGAGCTTGACCCCCACAGCGCTGCTGAGGCCCTCGCCGCCCGGCTGCACACGTGAGGACCGTCGCCGGGTGCTAGCATTCACTCCATGAGCGCGCAGCGTATCCGTGTTTGGTTCCGCAAGGGCGAGAGGCTCCGCTACATCTCCCACCTGGACGTTCTGCGCTTCTGGGAGCGCGCCATCCGCCGCGCGGGCCTGCCCCTTTCCTACTCGCAGGGGTTCACGCCTCATCCGCGGCTGGCTTTCGCCTCGCCGCTCCCCCTGGGCTTCGTGGGCGAGGCGGAGATAGTTGACGTGACACTCGACGAACGGATCGAGCTTGAGACCTTCCGCGAACGCGTCGCCGCACAAACATCCGAAGACCTGCCGCTGATCGCGGTGATCGAAGTGCCCGTCGGCGGTCCCGCCCCCCAGTCCTGCCTCGCCTGGGCCGACTACCGTATGGATCTCCCCGGACTCGATCCCCCGGAGGCCGCGCTGACCGTCGCGGAGTTCCTCGCGCGGCGCGAATTGCCCTGGGTCGATGACCGTCGCGAAAAAGCGCGCACCATCGACCTGCGCGACGGCGTCTCACGAATGACGGCGGAGGCTATCGATGGGGGCACGCGGCTCACGATGCGCGCCCGAGCGCACCAGGACCTGACCATCCGTCCCGAGGTGGTGCTGGCGGCCCTGTTCCCCGGCCGGGAGCCGGAGACGATTGCCCGCGTCGCCCTCCACCTCGACGAGCCGTCGCCCGCGCACGACGCCTGGCGGCGTCGAGGGAGGTTCGAATGACCATCCGGGTCCGGCCCGCTCAGCCCGCCGATGGCCCCTCGCTCTTCGGAGTCTGGTCCGATTTGCGGTCGCATAATGCCGTTACCGACCGTCGAATCATCCCCGCGCCGGTCTCCGAAGCGGAGTTCCTGGAGGGGCTTGCCCAGGTGTTCCAGCGCCGGTCCTCAGCCACGTTTGTCGCCGAAATAGACGGCCGCCTCGCCGGCTTCATCAGCGGCGGAATCGAAACGAACCAGCCCGACCGCCTGCCAGAAAGGCACGCTACCGTCGGCTACCTCTACGTCGAGCCCGCCTGCCGCCGTCAGGGGGTGGGCCGCCAGCTGTTCGCAGCCTTCGCCCGCTGGGCCGAGTCGCACGACGAAATCGCGCACTTTGAGATGCCGGTGCTCGCTCTCGATCGCGGCGCGGAGTCGTTCTGGAAGGCGCTCGGCTTTACCCCGTTCATCCAGCGGCTCTGGGCTCCGCTCAGCGCCGCCGACGACCCCGATTGAACCTCTACCTTGTGCGCCACGGGCAGACAGCCCACAACCGGGACGGCGTGTCCCTCGGCCGCGCGGACGTTCCCCTCACCCTCGTTGGGGAACAGCAGGCCGCGGCGGTGGCGGCCGTCCTCGCTGCCAGGCCGTTGGCTGTCGTCTACACCAGCCCCCTCCAACGCGCCGGTGTCACTGCCCTGGCCATCGCAGGCGAACACGGCCTCGAACCCGTCGTCCGCCCGGAGCTGGCCGAGCTCGATGCCGGCGAAGCCGAAGGACTGACGTTCCAGGAGCTGCGCGAGCGATTCGGCCCGTTCCTGGCGGAGTGGGTCGGGCCCCGGGGCCACGAAGCGGTCATGCCCGGCGGCGAAAGCATTTGCGACCTGGAAGCGCGCCTGCTTCCCTTCGTCGCGGAGTTGCTCGAACAGCGTGAAGGAGACATCGCGGTGGTTTCCCACAATTTCGTCCTGCGGGTGCTGGCCTGCCGCCTCATGGGGCTCGATGCCGCCGCCTTTCGTTCGGTGGCTTTCGATGTTGCCTCCATCTCTTCCTTTGCCTTCAACGGGAGGCGCGTGGTTGTGGAGCGGCTGAATGACACGTGCCATCTCGACTCCTTGAACCTTGATCATGATGGGCGTAGCGTGTGACCTGGCTGGGTTGGAAGGTTCTTCTTGAGTCGTAGCCGGCTTGTCTTTCTCGTTTGCCTGGTGATTGCGGGGTACTTCCTTTACACCGCTGCGGTAGGCGCACTCCGGGCGCACCGGCTCGGCGACGACAAGACCGAGGCGGAACGCGAAGTCGCCGCCCTCGTGGAGAAGAAAGAGTACCTGGAGGCCGTGCGCGACTACGTGGCATCGGACGCCTACGTGGAGCAGGAAGCCCGCCGCCAGCTCGGATACGTGCGAGATGGAGAAGTACCCTTCGTCGTCATCAGCCCGCCCCTCAGCGAGGGCGCGCGGCCCACGGGCGAATGGTGGCAGCGTCTCTTCCCTCGCTGACCGGCCCGCTACTGCGAAGGCGCTCCGCAAGGTAGCCGCTTTCGCCGCCCGGGAGAAACTTTTCCGGCGCGTCACCAAGGTGCTCGGTGCAGTCTCGGGCGGCCCCGACTCTGTCGCCTGTCTCCTCCTGCTCCTTGAGTTGCGCGAACGATTCGGCTTCGAAGTTGCCGCCGCCCACTTCGACCACCGTCTGCGCGAAGGCTCGGATGCCGACCTCGAATTCGTGCGGTCACTCTGCGCCCAAATTGATGTGAAGTGCCTTACCGGTGAGGGCGACGTGCGCGCGCTCGCCACCGAGCGGGGCATGGGAATCGAAGAAGCCGCGCGGCGCATGCGCTACCAGTTCCTCGCCTTCGCGGCCGGGAAAGAAGGGGCCGATTGCATCGTCACGGGCCACACCGCCGATGACCAGGCGGAGACGGTCCTCCTGCGTATCCTGCGAGGTACCGGGGTGCGCGGCCTGCGGGGCATGCTACCCGCGGCGGACACGCCGGGCGCCCCGGCTCAACGGCTCGTGAGGCCGCTGCTCGTGCTTCGCCGCACCGAAACGGCCGCGGTCTGCGCCGAGGCCGGTGTCGCTCCCCTTGAGGACCCCTCGAACTTCGACCTGGCGCTTGGGCGTAACCGCATCCGCCACGATGTGCTCCTCGCTCTACGCGCCGTCAATCCTTCAATCGAAACCGCCCTCGTGGGTTTGGCCCAAAGCGCCCGCGAAGTGTTCGCGCCCGTCGAGCGCGCCGCGCTGGCCGTCCAGCCAGTTGAGCGTGGGCCCGGCGGCTCCATCTTCCCCCTGGCGGCCATCGCTGACCTTCCCGCCGAGGCGGTCACTCTGGTAATCGAACGAGAATCTGCGTTCCACGGTCTCGTCGCGGAAGTGAACCGCACCCGCGTGCGCAACCTCCGATCCGTGCTCGACCGTGGGTCAGGTGAGGTAGCCTTCGGACCGGCCGTAGTCGAAGCGTCAGCCGGGCTGCTCCGTATCGGAGCAGCGCAGGCAGCGGGGGCGGCTGTTGCGCCGGTCATCCTCAACGTTCCCGGTGTCACCGTTGTCGGCAGCTGGCGCATCGAGGCGACGACCAGCCCGCCGGCGCCCGCGTCCGGCGCGGCGTTCGCCGCAATCAACCTCGGTGCGCTGAAGGGAGCGCTTCGTGTCCGCTCGATTGCCCCGGGCGACCGCGTCGACTACCACGGCGCCGGGCGAAACCTCGCGGACGTCCTTCTCGCCGCCAGGGTCCCGCGTTGGGAGCGCGGCCGCCTCCTCGCTCTCGCTGACGCTACAGGGGTGCTGGCGCTTCTCGGCGGCCCGCCCGGACTGGAGGGCGCAGCACCGCCGGATGAGGCGCTCTACGTGGCCGCTACGCGGTTGCCGCCGGTGGCGGGTTAGGTCACCAGGTCCCAGTACCGCCGGATGCGCTGGTGCAGGCCCGGCTCCGCTACCAGCAGCCCGCGAACGTAGGGGTCGGGCTGGTTGAAGCGCAGGGGCGCGCCGCGGGCGTCGGTCACGCGCAAACCCGCGGCGCGGCAGAGGGCTGCCCCCGCGGCCACGTCCCACTCTGCCCGGCCGTACCCGGTGAGCACCGCGTCGCCCGTCCCTGCGGCGAGGAGCGCCATCCGGTAGGCAACGCTCCCAATGCCCCTTGAGCGAGCGTCGCGGGGCAGTGGTGGCAGGTCGTCGTAGCCCTGCTCGCCCCGGCCCACAAGCACGTCGAAGCCGTTCCGAAACGCGCCCGGCGTGCGTTCCACGGCATCGCAGCAGGTGGCGGCCTGCATCTCGCCCGTTGCGGGGTTGTAGACCACGCCAAGCGCCGGTTCGCCTTCTACCACCAGCGCCACCGAAATGGCGTATTCCGGCAGCCCCATCAGGTATTCGCGCGTGCCGTCTATCGGGTCCACAACCCACACACGGTCGCAACGTAGCCGCTCGGCCGTGTCGCGGTGCTCTTCGCTCAGCCAGCCGATGCCTGGAAACCGCATCGCGAGCCGCTCATGCAACATCTCCGCCGCCTGCAGGTCCGCCTCCGAAACGAGCTCGCGCCCGGCTTTGCGGCCGTAGCGCAGGCCGTTCTGCCGCAACCGCGCGACTTCGTCTCCTGCCTCGCGGGCGGCATCGACCGCAGCCTGGAACTCGGTTTCGAACACAGATCCACTTTGGCCCCGGCAGGGTCGCTCGGGCAAGGCGCCAGCGCCTACGAGAACGCCGCGAACAGCTCCTCGATCGCCTTCACCTGCCCGCCGCTTGTCGACGAAGGGACGAGCATCGGCGTCTTCATCCCGGCGGCAAACCACGCCTCCAGCCCCTCGCGAACCTCCTTCGTGCTCCCGAAGAGGCACGAGTCCGCCAGCCAGCGCTCGGACATCAATCCCGGCAGCCGGTCCCGGTCTCCCGCGGCGAGGGCGGCTTCTACCGCCTCCATCTCCTCCACGTAGCCCGCTTCCTTCCAGTAGTTCCGGTAGTTGGGCAGCATCACGTAGCCGGTCAGCGTCCGCTTCGCCACGTTCATTGCAGCGTTCCGGTCGTTGTCATCGATGCACGTCGGGATCATGTCGCCGATGAAGAAGTCGCCGTCGCGAAGCTCCTGGGGGATGTGGCTGAGCGACTCGGCCATGTGCGAGCGCGACGCATTCGCCCAGACGGCGCCCTGGGCAATTTCCACCGATAGTTCAACCATCTTCTTCCGCAGCGTTGCCAGCACGATTGGCGGCAGGTCACCGAACTGTTGCGTGCCCGCGCGCATGGCCTCGACGTACGCCCGCGTGTCGCCAAGCGGCCTGCCCGCCTTCACCCCGAGCCGGGCGTGCGTGGGCGCGTGGCTCACCCCGATCCCGAGGTAGAAGCGGCCGCCGCTGAGCTCGTGGATGTAGGCGGCGGTTTGGCCCATATCGAAGGCGCTTCGCATGTAGATGGGCACGATCGAAGTGCCGAACTTGATCTCGTTGGTCACGTGGGCAATGGAAAGGCAGAGGCCGAGGCTATCGCCGAAGCTGGCGCAGTAGATCCCCTGGAATCCGCGGCGTTCCATCTCGCGGGCGATGTCGACGGTCCAATTGCGGCGCCCCGGCACCGCGGTCAGGGCAAGGGCTGGCATCTGGGGCATGACTTGTCACTCCATGAGAGGCTATGTGGAGCGACTATAAGCGGCTGACAGCCTTACCTGAAGCTGGCCAGCAACGCCTCGGCGCTGTCCGCCACGTCCTGCAGCGGCGTCTCGCGCTGCCCGCCGTCGCCACGCAGATCCTTCACGACGGCCGTGCCGCGCGCCACCTCATCCTCTCCCAGGATAACCGCCACCTGCGCGCCGGAAGCGTCAGCGCTTCGCATCTGCGACTTGAAGGAGCGCTCGCCCTCGCCCACCACTGTGGGCAGGCCCGCCGCCCGCAGCGCGTTTGCTGCGCGAATGGCGGCTGTGGCGGTTGCCGCCCCCCTGTGCACCACGAATACGCTCGCAATTGGCCGCTCCGAAGGCTCAACTTCGTTCTTCTGCATCTCCAGGATTACCCGCT
>CAYYYI010000107.1:0-9640 GCA_964475735.1 uncultured Anaerolineaceae bacterium | reverse complement strand
GCGGGGGTGGCTGCGACGCGACCGCGAGGGACGGGCACGCCATGCTTCGCGAGCAGGTCGCGGGCCTGGTATTCGTGGATTTTCAAGTTGAGCTCCGGGAGGGTTGTGCGAGCGAAGCGTACCAGCGGCGGCCGGTAGCCGGTAGGGCGGCAGGCTGGCGGAGAGGGTGGGATTCGAACCCACGGTGGTGTTGAGCCACGGCCGTTTTCAAGACGGCTCCCTTAAGCCTCTCGGGCACCTCTCCGCGAACGATTATCGCACTCCCGGCCGCTGGATGAGGAACGGCGTGGCCTTAGCAGTCTTGACAGGTGAGTGCTAAGACCAGAACAATTCCTACTGAAGCCCGCTCCCGGGCCAACTGACGGAACCAGCTTGCCGGCGGCTCCAGGGGTTGCGCATGCCAACGTACGAATATCACTGCCCTGCGTGCAGGGCGACCTACGACCTCAAGCAGAGCTTTTCCGCTGAAACCACTCATACCTGCGAGCAGTGCGGCAAGGGCACGGCCAAGCGGGTGCTCCACGCCCCACGCGTCGTCTTCAAGGGCAGCGGCTTCTACGCGACAGACGGCAAGAGCCGGTCGACGTCGGTAGCAGACACGCCCGCCACTCCGGACGAAGGGAAGGCGGCCTCACCGCCGAGCGATCCAAGCCCTGAGGCTGCAGCTGCATCCTAATTCAAGTCCGAATGATGTTCCATATTGAATAGCCTACTTGCCGCTTGAGCATAAGGCGGCAAACACCGTTATACTGCGCGTCAAATGGCTCAGCCCTCGCGACGCAGGGAGCGGATGGGAAGCGGCGCCAATACGCGCGCCCTCATTGTGCGCGCTGCGACTGACCTCTTTGCCAGCAATGGCTACGAGGCCACGACGGTCAAGATGATCGCCGCACGGTGCCAGGTGACGGACCCCGCCCTTTACTACCACTTCCGCTCGAAGCAGGAGATCCTCGATGCCATTTGGCGGCACGCCCCCGAGGAGATCCTGCCGGTGCTCCACCCGGGCGAGCTTTCGCGGGAGGAGCTTGCGCGCGACATCGAAGAGCGGTTCTATGCCTGGACACGAAGTGTTGGGCTCCTCCGCGTGCTGCTGGAACAGGCGCTCGGGGGCAACGAGCGGGCCACCGCGTTTCGCCAGGAGCTGCTGGAGCGCTATCGCGCCGGCAAGCTTCCCTCAGCCAGGCGCCTCTACGGAGAAGCCGGGGACCTGATCCTCGAAGCTGTCTTCCATGCCACATCAGGGCTTCTATACGACGCAATGCTCGAACACGGAGACACCTTCACCGAGGTCGTCAACCAGGATTCGTTCCGCCGGCGGTTGCGCCGGCTCATTGAACAGGCACTGCCATGCCCACCGCGCGACAGCCAGCTGTAGGGGGCGCCGCCGCCGCGGGCACAACCGGCGACACGGGCGCGGGGCGGCCCGGCATGGGCCGTCCAAAGAGGGGCAAGGACGAAACCCGGGCGCGCATCCTCGCCGCGGCTCACGAGTTGTTCGCCACCAGGGGATTCGATGCAACCACGGTGAAGGACATCGGTGCGAAGGCGGGAATCACCGATGCTGCCCTCTACTACCACTTCCGCTCAAAGCGAGAGATCCTCGATGCGGCGTGGGAGATACCGGAATCGCGCGCAATGAGGGCCGGGCTTCCCGGCAAGGAGCTGGGCGCACGGGGTCTGGAGTACCTCATCGACGTCATGTTGGATGGCGCCATTGCCCAGGACGGATTCCTGCGACTGATGGCCCGCCAGGTGCTCGCGCACGACCGCACTGCGCTTGCGTTGCGCAACCAGACCATGGCTACCTGGCGTCAGTACATGCGAAAGCACTTCGAAACGGCGTTCAGCCCCGAGGAAGCGGAAGAGATGGCGGATTCGCTGGCCATGCTCATCCTCGGGGTTTACACGAACACGCAGATCGACCACGGGGCGGCCACCGCCCGCGTGCTGCGTGATCCTGCGTTCCGAGACTACGTAAAGGCCATGGCGCGAACCATGTTCCCACTGGAGGATCCCGCGGCCCTGGAGAGGCCGTGCGCGCAGTAGTCCAACGGGTCTCTCGCGCGAAAGTAGCGGTCTCTGGGGCGGTCACTGGCGAAATCGGCAGAGGGATACTTGTGCTCCTCGGCGTCGCCGACACGGATGCCGAAGCGGATGCACCCAGGCTTGCCGCGAAGGTAGCCAAATTGCGCATTTTCGAGGACGCGGCGGGCAAAATGAACCTTGCGCCTTCCGACGTGTCCGGCGCCGTGCTCTGCGTGAGCCAGTTCACCCTCTACGGCGACACCCGCAAGGGCAACAGGCCCTCGTTTGACCGGGCCGCGCCGCCGGAGCGCGCGCGGGTGCTCTACGAAGCATTCTGCACGGCGATCGAAGGGGAAGGCCTTCGCTGCGAACGGGGCGTCTTCGGGGAGCACATGGAAGTCGAACTCGTCAACGATGGCCCCGTAACGCTCGTCATCGACACGGAGGAGTTGGACCGCCCGCGCCGGGCTTGACCGCAAAGGCGGGCGAGCCGCAACGTTCGAGGCACACCGAGCCAGGAAGGACCTTCGCCCATGCGGATGAGCAGACTGCTGCTGAAGACCCTGCGCGAACCGCCGGCCGATGCCGAGCTTCCGAGCCACCGCCTGCTCCTCCGGGCGGGGCTTGTGATGCCTCTTGCCGCGGGTCTCTACTGCTTCACGCCACTTGGCTGGCGCGCGCTCCGGCGCATCGAGAGCATCATCCGCGAGGAGATGGACCGGAGCGGCGCGCAGGAGATTCACCTGCCGGCGCTGCATCCCATCGAGCTCTGGGAGCAGAGCGGGCGCGCCGAGGCCATGGGACAGACCCTCTTCCGGCTGGCCGACCGGAAGGAACGCGGCTTCGCCCTGGGGCCGACGCACGAAGAGGCGGTCAGCTTCCTCGCTTCGCGCACGATCCAGAGCTACCGGGACCTGCCGGTGACGCTCTACCAGATCCAGACGAAGTTCCGCGACGAAGCGCGCCCCCGGGGGGGTCTCATCCGCCTGCGGGAGTTCTTCATGAAGGACGCCTACAGCTTCGATGCGGGCTGGGAGGCCCTCGATGAGTCGTACCAGCTCGCATTCGATGCCTACGTGCGCATCTTCGCACGGGCCGGCGTGCCGGTGATCCCGGTGGCAGCCGATTCGGGCGCGATTGGCGGCAAGGACAGCCAGGAGTTCATCTTTCTCACCGAATCCGGCGAAGACGAAATCCTCCTCTGCCCCGGATGTGGCTACGCGGCCAACGCCGAGAAGGCGGACTTCCGCCGCCCGCCACCCATCGCCGCGAGCGCGGCGCCCATGGAGAAGGTCGCGACCCTGGGCCAAAAGACCATCGCAGAGCTGGCGGCTTTCCTGGGCATCGAACGCCGGCAGACGTGCAAGGCGGTGTTCTATCGCGCGGACGGCAAGCCCGTGTTCGTGGCCATCCGGGGCGACCTCGAGGTGAACGAAACGAAGCTGAAGAATGCGCTTAAAGCCCGCGACCTCGACCCGATGGACGACGTCACCGTGCGCGCCTCGGGGCTGGTGCCCGGGTCGGCGGGGCCGGTTGGCCTTACCGGCCTGAGGGTCGTTGCCGACCCGAGCGTCACCGGGGCGGCGAACCTGGTCGCCGGGGCCAACGAAGAGGGCTTCCATTACCTCAATGTGAACTACGGCCGCGACTGGCAGGCAGAGATCGTGGCCGATGTCGCGCTGGCTCGCGCGGGCGACGCCTGCGCCCACTGCGGCGCCGCGCTCGAAACCCGCCGCGGAATTGAAATGGGCCACGTCTTCAAGCTGGGCACCGTTTACGCCGAGTCGATGGGCGTCACCTACCTCGACGAGAACGGCCAGCGGCAGCCCGTGGTCATGGGCTGCTACGGCATCGGGCTCGAACGCATGCTCGCCGCCGCCATTGAGGCCAACCACGACGACAACGGCATCACCTGGCCACCGGAAGTCGCTCCATACGACGTCCACATCGTCGCGCTCAACCTCGACCAGCCACCCGTGGCGGAAGCGCTCGCCGCGCTGGAAGCCGCGCTCGCGGAGGCCGGACTATCTGCGTTGATCGACGACCGCGACGAGTCCGCCGGCATCAAGTTCAAGGACGCCGACCTGCTGGGGATGCCAGCCCGGCTCACCGTCAGCCCCCGCTCGATCGAGAAGGGCGGCGCCGAACTCCGCAACCGGCGGACCGGCGAGACGGAGATTGTGCAGCTGGCGGAAGTGGCGGCCAACGTTGCCACCACGTTTGGCAGGCCCGGCATCTGACACCTGCTTTCTGCTGAACGCCGATGGCCCGGCGCGCGGCTCGTGCTATACTCCGTTGGGAACGCATTCCTTTTGGGAGTGGGCCCTCGGGTCCACTTTTTTGTTGAGGCTATGAAGAACGAGTTCCTGCTTGCGATTGGCCAGTTGGCGGCCGAGAAGAACCTGCCGAAGGATGTGGTCTTCGAGGCGGTTGAGGCTGCACTGACCTCGGCCTACCGGCGGGAGGGCGAAAACGCGCCCAACATCTACGCGAAGATCGACCCCGAATCCGGCGATATCCACGCTTACATGCAGAAGACGGTTGTCGAGGACGTCGAGGAGCCCAACGTCGAAATCGCCCTCGTCGACGCGCGGAGATTCAAGGCGAGCGTGACGCCCGGGGACGTGCTCGATTTCGAGATCAAGATCCCCGACCACGCGGGCCGGATAGCAGCGCAGACGGCGAAGCAGGTCGTGCTCCAGCGGCTGCGCGAAGCGGAGCGCGACGCCGTATTCGATGAGTACGCTGGCCGCGAGAACGAGGTGGTCATCGGCACTGTGCAGCGGATCGAGCCGCGGCAGATGATCCTGGAGTTGGGCCGTGGCACGGAAGCGGTGCTCCCCTTCAGCGAGCAAGTCCGAAATGAGCATCTCCGCTCGGGCCAGCGCGTCAAGGTGCTCCTGCTCGAAGTTCAGAAGGCCATCAAGGGCCCGCAGGTAATCGTCAGCCGCACCCACCGCAACCTGCTGCGTCGCCTGTTCGAGATGGAAGTGCCGGAGGTCGCGAGCGGGACGGTGGAGATCAAGTCCATCGCGCGCGAAGGCGGCTACCGTAGCAAGGTGGCCGTGCACTCCCGGGTGCCCAGCATTGACCCAATCGGCGCGTGCGTGGGCATGCGCGGCTCGCGCATTCAGAACATCGTCAACGAACTCGGCGGCGAACGCATCGACGTCATCAAGTGGGACCCCGACCCGGCGAACTTCGTTTCAAACGCGCTCAGCCCGGCGCAGGTAGTCGACGTGAGCGTCGATCCTGAGGAGCGGCGGGCGACGCTGGTCGTACCCGACCGGATGCTTTCGCTGGCCATCGGCAAGGAGGGGCAAAACGCCCGCCTGGCCGCGAAGCTGACGGGCTGGCGAATCGACATCCTCAGCCAGACCGCAGCCGAGGCCCGCGCCCGCGGCGAAGAGGGTGAACCTACAACGTTCGAGCCGTTCCTCCCGGGCGAGACTCCTGACATCGACGTGATACCCGAGGTCGAAGAGCCCGTTGCCGAGGTAACCGAAGAGCTGGTTGCGGTCGCGGCGCCGCTCGGACCCGCTGTGGCCACCACCGAGACTGCGGAGGATATAACGTCCTTCGCCGAAGCCCTTGCCGGGATGCCCATCCCACGAGGCGAAGAGCGCGAATCCGAGGACTACGGGGACGAGTACGAGGAAGGGGAAGGGGAAGAGGAGTACGAAGTGCCCGCGATGGTCGCGCCTGACGCCCGGCCAACCACCATCCGGTTCGCCGAAGACGTCCTCCCGAAGACGATCGAAGAGGCCCCCGAAACGAAGAAGCCCGCTGCCAAGAAGGCGAAGCGGGCCGCCGCGCGGTTGGCAGAGGAAGAGGAGATGGAGGAGATGGAGGACGTGGATTACTCGGGCCGCATTCACTAGGACGGAGAAGGATGAAGGCAGCAAAGGGACCCCGTCCCCGGCACGTACCCGTACGAACGTGCATCGGCTGCCGGGAAGAAACGGGCAAGCGCGCTCTCATCCGCATAGTGCGCACGCCGGGGCAACATCTGCAGGTTGACCCCACGGGAAAGGCCAACGGCCGGGGCGCCTACCTGCACGCAAGCCGCTCGTGCTGGGAGAAAGCGCTCAAACGCGGTACGATAGCTCACGCACTCAAGTTCACTCCGGCGAAAGAAGACGTCGAGGCCCTGCAAGCCTACGGCAGGTCGTTGCCGGTTGAAGAAAGCGAATCCTGATGTCGGCACAAATCTCTTCGACACGCCCGGTGGCCATCCCTGCGGCGCTGACTGTGAAAGAACTCGGCGACCTGCTGAACGTGACACCGGTCGAGGTCATCAAGAGGCTCATGACCAATGGGGTTATGGCTTCCATGAACCAGACCATCGACTATGAGACCGCCGCGGTGGTGGCGGTTGACCTCGGCTATGACCCGCAGGAAGGAGAGACCGCGGAGGCAGCGGCGCCGCCATCGGTTGCCGAGCTCGAAGAGGAGCCCGACGACCCGGCCAGCCTGCAGGAACGGCCTCCCGTAGTCACCATCCTCGGGCACGTGGACCACGGCAAGACCAGCCTCCTCGACACCATCCGCAAGACGCGCGTGGCAGCCGGGGAAGCGGGCGGAATCACGCAGCACGTCGGCGCCTACCAGGTGGAACGTGATGGGAAGCTGATCACTTTCATCGATACCCCGGGCCACGCCGCGTTTACCGCCATGCGAGCGCGGGGCGCACAGGTGACCGACATTGCGGTTCTCGTGGTTGCGGCCGACGACGGAGTGATGCCCCAGACGATCGAGGCGATCAGCCACGCCCAGGCTGCCGGCGTTCCGATGATCATCGCTATCAACAAGATGGACCTGCCCGGCGCAAACCCCGATCGCATAAAGCAACAGCTGACCGAGCACAGCGTCGTGGTCGAGGACTTCGGCGGCGATATCGTCACCGTTCCCGTTTCCGCGACCAAGGGCACCGGCATCGACGACCTGCTGGAGTCTATCAACCTGGTGGCGGAGATTTCCGAGCTCAAGGCCAACCCCAACCGGCCAGCGTTAGCGGTCGTCATCGAGGCGGAGATGGACTCCAGCCGCGGCCCGCTGGCGACGCTGCTCGTGAAGAACGGCACTCTACGCCAGGGCGACGCCGTAGTGGCGGGCGAGATAAGCGGACGCGTGAAGGCTATGTTCGACGATCGGGGGCAGCGGATCCGCGAGGCGGGCCCATCGAGCCCGGTCGTGGTCATGGGACTGGAGGATGTCCCCGAGGCCGGCGAACGCCTGCGGGTGGTCGCCGACGAGAAGGTGGCGCGGCAGCTCGTAGAGGAGCGCCGCCGCGCGCGCGAGGCTTCGGAGCAGACCGCCCACGCGCACGTGAATCTCGACACTCTCTTCAACGAGATCAGCGCCGGCAAGCTCAAGGAGCTCATCATCGTCCTCAAGGCGGATGTGCGCGGCAGCGCCGAAGCGATTCGTTCGGCCCTCGAGCAGCTCAGCACCAGCGAAGTGAAGGTCAAGGTCATCCACTCCTCGACGGGCGCGGTCAACGATTCCGACGTGATGCTCGCCGAGGCTTCGAACGGCATCATCCTGGGGTTCAACACCAAGGTCGATCCTTCGGCGCGGAAGCGTTCGGAAGCGACGGGCGTCGATATCCGGTCATACAGCATCATCTATCAGCTGCTTGAGGACATCGAAAAGGCGCTCGCGGGGATGTACGAGCCCGTCTACAGGGTCGTTGTCGATGGGCATGCCGAGGTGCGGCAGCTCTTCAAGTCGAGCAGGGTCGGCGGCATCGCGGGGTGTCACGTGAGCGACGGGACGATCCGGCGTGGCCTGAGCGTCCGCATCCTTCGCGACGGGCAGGAGCTTGCGAAGGGCCGGTGCGAGGGCCTGAAGCGGTTCCAGGACGACGTTCGTGAAGTGCAGACAGGCTACGAGTGCGGCGTCGTCGTGAGCGGCTTCGACAAGTTCGCCGAGGGCGATGTGCTGGAGTTCTTCCACGAAGAACGGGCGAACTAGCCCGCTGCGGGGCAGGAGCACGCAATGAGCCGGCGCACCCAACGCGTCAACGATCTCCTGCGCGAGCAGCTGAGCGAGCTTATCCAGCGCGAGGTGAAAGACCCCCGGGTGGCGCATGGGCTTGTCTCGATCACCGAGGTCCAGGTTTCGCCCGATATGCGCCACGCGACCGTCTACGTTTCCCACCTCGGTGACCCGGGCGAACGTGACGAGGTCCTGCGCGGGCTCGCCGCCGCGGCACACTTCCTCCACGTTGAGCTAATGCGCCGTCTGAAGATGCGGAGTGTGCCCGAGCTTCTCTTCCGGTTCGATCCCTCGATCGAGCGCGGGGCGCGGCTGGCATCGTTGATCAGCGATGTCACCAGTCCCGGCGACGGGGCATAGCTGTTGGAGATCGACGGCATCCTGCTGATCGACAAGGAGCCCGGCTGGACCAGCCACGACGTGGTGGCCAGGGCAAGGCGTCTCACGGGCCAACGCAAGATCGGACACACCGGCACGCTCGACCCGTTGGCCACGGGACTGCTGGTGCTCTGTCTGGGCCGGGCCACGAGGCTCGTCGAGTACATGACGCGCCACGACAAGCGCTACGAGGGGACCATCGCGCTCGGGTCGAGGACTGCGACCGACGACGCCGAGGGCGACGTGCTTGAGACCCGCCCGGCGCCTGACCTGGGCAAAGGACAGCTCCGGGAACTTGAGAGTCGCTTCACCGGCAACCTGATGCAGCGGCCGCCTGCCTACAGTGCGGTGAAGGTCGGCGGTCAGCGTGCCTATGCCGTGGCGCGGAGAGGGGGGTCGCCCGCGCCCGCTGAGCGGCCGGTCATCGTGCACAGCCTCGTCCTGGAGCAAACCACGCCCGGGCAGCTATTGATACGCGTGCACTGCGGGCCCGGAACGTACGTGCGGAGCCTTGCGCGCGACATCGGCGAGACCCTGGGCTGCGGCGCCCACCTTGCGGCCCTGCGCCGGACGGCAAGCGGCACATTCCGCGTCGAGGACGCAATCGCGCTGGGGAGGCTCGCCGAAGTGGCCGCCGCCGGACAGCTGGACGAGTCGCTGCTTCCGCCGGACGAGGGCATGACCGATTCCGGGGCCGCGATTCTCACAGTCGAACGGGGGCGCCGGCTCTGCCACGGTATCTCACTCGAACCGGCTGTCGCGGCCACAAGGCCGGCATCAATTGCACGTGCGTACACCACCGACGGGACGTTCCTGGGCGTGGCGAGCGTGGAAGCAAGCGGCCAGATTCAACCCAGGAAGATGTTCCAAACCTGACCTCTCAGTTGTTATGTCGCGTTTCAATCTTGAAATGGGGGTTGACAGGCAGCAAAGCGGGTGTATTCTGCCTTTGGGCCCCGGCGTATGCGCACCTGCGTAGACGCTAGATCAATTCTTTTGGGCCCCCCAGTCTCCGCCCGCCGGGCGGCAGCTGCAGGAGGACAACATGGAAGCGTACTGTCTGAAGTGCCGGACCAAGCGCGAGATGAAAAACCCGAAGCCGATCACAATGAAGAACGGCAAGCCAGCCACCGAGGGCACCTGCCCGACGTGTGGCACCAGGATGTTCAAGATAGGAAAGGCCTAGGAGCGGACACGGCGCAGTGAGCGCGGGCGCGACCCTGAAAGTCGCGCCCCT
>CAYYYI010000106.1:4937-9825 GCA_964475735.1 uncultured Anaerolineaceae bacterium | reverse complement strand
AAGCTCGACATGAGCGAGTTCAGCGAAAAGCACACCGTCTCCCGCCTCGTCGGCTCGCCCCCCGGCTACGTCGGCTACGATGACGGCGGCCAGCTTACCGACACGGTCCGGCGCAAGTCGTACTGCCTGATCCTCCTCGACGAGATCGAGAAGGCCCATCCCGAAGTCTTCAACCTGCTCCTGCAGATCTTCGATGAAGGGCGTCTCGCCGACGCCAAGGGCCGGAAGGTCGACTTCCGCAACACCATCATCATCATGACCTCGAACGTCGGGTCCGATCTCATCAAGCGCGACAGCAACCTCGGCTTCGCCGTCTCGCAGGAGGAGATCAAGTCGCAGGAAGACCGCTACGGCCGCATGAAGGACAAAGTCCTTGGCGAGTTGAAGAACGTCTTCAAGCCCGAGTTCCTCAACCGCATCGATAGCACCGTGGTCTTCCACTCGCTCACCCGCGAGAACATCCGCAGCATCGTCGATCTCGAACTGAAGAAGGTCGAGAAGCAACTCTCCTCGAAGGGAGTCTTGCTCGAGGTGACCGATGAAGCCAAGGATTGGCTCGGCGAAAAGGGATACGACCAGGTGTTCGGCGCCCGGCCCCTCCGCCGCGTAATCCAGGACAGCATCGAAGACAAGCTCAGCGAGATGCTGCTCGCTGGCGAATTCGGCGCCGGGGACCGCGTCGTTGTCGACCGGGCCAGCGGCGACGATGGCGGTCTCTCGATCCAGACCGCTAGGGAGCCTGCACCTGTCGCCTAGCGCCCCGTGCCAGCCCCCGTTCTCCCACGTGAGGAACGCTTCGCCGGTTGACGCTGCGGGGCTCGCCGCTGTACGTTAATAGACGGCTTGCCATGCCCATCGTTTCCCCAAACCCTTTCCGGCATTTACACAAGTTCATTGCGTCATTCGCACCATAGATCCTGAAGGAGTAGCTGCAGGATGACCACTGCACGCGGCGTGGTGCGAGGGGGCGTTTCTGTCCCCCTCGACATCCAGGCCTACGGCCGAATCCCCAACGTCCTCGAAATCCCCAGCCTCATAAAGATCCAGCTCGACAACTTCGACTGGTTCAAGCGGGAGGGCCTTCGCGAGCTGCTCACGGAGATCTCGCCCATCCAGGACTTCACAGGCTCGAAGATGGACCTCGTCTTCGGAGACTACGAGTTCCGCGAACCCAAGCACTCCCAGGATGAGTGCCGCGAACGAGACATGACGTTCGCGGCCCCGCTCTTCGTGGACGTCGAGCTCCGCATCAAGGAATCCGGCGAGATTAAGGAACAGCGCCTCTTCTTCGGCGACTTCCCCCTCATGACTGAGCGCGGCACGTTCATCATCAACGGCGCCGAGCGCGTCGTTGTTAGCCAGCTCGTCCGCTCTCCCGGCGTCTACTACACCATCGAGACCGACCCTGCCAGCGGCCGCGGCCTCTGCTATGGGAAGCTCATCCCCAACCGTGGCGCCTGGCTTGAATTCGAAACCTCCAACCGCGACGTCGTCTCCGTCAAGGTCGACCGCAAGCGCAAGATCCCGGTCACAAACCTGATCCGTGCCATCGACGTACCCGGGCTCCTGCCGGGCGACCGCGATGTCCCCCGCTTCGCGAAGTTCTTCGCCGCACTCGATCGCTTTGAAGCGTCGCAGAGTCCCGAAGACGAAAAGGCGCGCGATTCCGAACTGCGCCAGCTCGAATCCGAGCTCGGCACCGACGAGCGCGTCCTCGCCATGCTCGCCGATGTCGACACCCACGATGTCCACCAGTACACCCTGACCACCATCTCGAAGGAGCCCAGCAAGAACAAGCACGAGGCGCTCATCGAGTTCTACCGCCGCATCCGCCCGGGCGATCCGCCAACCCCCGAAAATGCTCGCCTGCTCATCAACCAGCTCTTCTTCAACCCCCGCCGCTATGACCTCGGGCGGGTGGGCCGCCACAAGCTGAACTCGCGCCTCGAACTCGAGGACACCACCGATCAGCGCTGGCTGCGTCCTTACGACCTCCTCGGCATCATTCGCGAGCTCGTCAACATCAACAACGGCCGCGGCCACGACGACGACATCGACCACCTTGGCAACCGTCGCGTCCGGGCCGTCGGCGAGCTCATCCAGCAGCAGTTCCGCGTTGGCCTCCTCCGCATGGAACGCGTCGTCCGCGAACGGATGACCATCACCGACCCCGAAGAGGCGACGCCCAGCGCACTCATCAACATCCGGCCCGTGGTCGCCGCCATGAAGGAGTTCTTCGGCGGCAGCCAGCTCTCCCAGTTCATGGACCAGACCAACCCGCTCGCCGAACTCACCCACAAGCGGCGCCTGAGCGCCCTCGGTCCCGGCGGCCTTTCTCGCGACAGGGCCGGCTTCGATGTGCGCGATGTGCACCACAGCCACTACGGCCGCATTTGCCCCATCGAAACCCCTGAAGGGCCGAACATCGGCCTCATCGGATCGCTCGCCACCTACGGCCGCCTCAACGAGTTTGGCTTCATCGAAACACCCTACCGCCGTGTCATCCGCGAAGTCCCCGCCGATGACTCCCGCGCCATCGGCCAGGTGCTCCGCGAAGACATCGTCGACAATAAGGGCGAAGCGCTCGCCCGCGCCGGGGAGACCGTCGACAGTGCGATGGCGCAGCGGCTCCTCAAGCTGGGCCGGCGCCTTCCCATCCGGCCCTTCGTCAGCGAGGAGATCGTCTACCTCACCGCCGACAAGGAAGACAAGTACATCGTCGGACAGGCTAACGCCCTGCTCGACAGCGGTGGGCACTTCCTCGAAGACCGCGTCGAGGTCCGCGTCCATGAAGATTTCAAGATCGCCACGCCCGAGGAAATCGACTACCTCGACGTGTCGCCCAAGCAGATGGTCTCCGTCGCCACGGCGCTCATCCCCTTCCTCGAACATGACGATGCAAACCGGGCTCTCATGGGCTCGAACATGCAGCGCCAGGCGGTCCCCCTCGTCCGGCCCGAGGTGCCGCTTGTCGGCACTGGCATGGAGCGCCGCACAGCGGTCGATAGCGGCCACGTGGTGGTCGCCGCCGGCCCGGGCGAAGCCATTGAGGCCACCGGCAGCCGGATCATCGTGAAATACGATGACCCCGCCCTCGGCGAGGTGATCTACCCGCTCACAAAGTTCACCCGCTCAAACCAGGGCACCTGCCTCAACCAGCGCCCCCTGGTGCTCCGCGGGCAGAGGGTGCAGGAAGGTGAGCCCCTCATCGATAGCTCGAGCACCCAGGGCGGAGACCTCGCCCTTGGCCAGAACGTGCTCTGCGCATTCATGAGCTGGGAAGGCTACAACTTTGAAGACGCCATCATCATTAGCCGGAACATGGTGCGCGAGGATAAGTTCACCTCGATTCACATCGAAAAGCACGAAGTCGAAGCTCGCGACACCAAGCTCGGCCCCGAAGAGATCACCCGCGACATCCCCAACGTCGGCGAGGAGAGCCTGAAGGACCTCGACGAGGATGGCATCATCCGCATCGGCGCCGAAGTTCGCGAAGGCGATATCCTCGTGGGCAAAATCACGCCCAAGGGCGAAACCGAGCTCACCGCCGAGGAGAAGCTCCTGCGCGCCATCTTTGGGGAGAAGGCCCGCGAGGTGAAGGACACAAGCCTGCGCGTCCCCCACGGCGAAAAGGGCAAGGTGATCGACGTTCGCGTGTTCAGCCGCGACGACCACGAAGCGCTGCCCGCCGGAGTTAACAAGCTTGTCCGCGTGAGCATCGCCCAGCGGCGCAAGATCTCCGAGGGCGACAAGATGGCCGGGCGCCATGGCAACAAGGGCGTCATCAGCCGCATCCTCCCGCGCGAGGACATGCCTTACCTGGAAGACGGCACCCCCATCGACATCATCCTCAACCCCATCGGTGTGCCCAGCCGCATGAACATCGGCCAGGTGCTCGAAACCCACCTCGGCTGGGCGGCGAATGCTCTCGGCTTCCGCGCCATCAGCCCCGTGTTCGACGGCGCCGACGATGCCTCCATCGACGACTCGCTCGCCCGCGCCTGGATTGCCCAGGAATCCGGCGCCGTCTACTACATCGACCCGCGCGACCGGGGCTTCAACCCCGATGTCGCCATTGCCTGGCTGCGCGAGCGGGGTTACGACGGCGACGCAATCTTCACCCGGCCCGTACCGGGCGCGGCCCGCCGCACCTGCATCGAAATCTTCCTTAAGGAAGCTGGCCGTGCATTCTCCGCCAAGTCGAGTCTGGAGGACCTTCAGGCCCTCGCGCAGGCCGTCTACACCGAAACCGGCGTTCCGCCCCCCCTCTATGGAAAGATGCGCGTGCGCGACGGGCGCACGGGGGAGCTTTTCGACCAGCCTGTGACTGTGGGCTACATCTACATGCTCAAGCTCATTCATCTGGTCGAAGACAAGATCCACGCCCGCAGCACCGGCCCCTACTCGCTCATCACCCAGCAGCCTCTTGGTGGGAAGGCGCAGTTCGGCGGCCAGCGCTTCGGCGAGATGGAGGTCTGGGCGCTCGAGGCCTACGGCGCCGCCCACATCCTCCAGGAGCTCCTCACCGTCAAGTCCGACGACGTCGTCGGCCGCGTCAAGACGTACGAGGCCATCGTCAAGGGCGAGGACGTGCTCGAGCCGGGCGTGCCTGAGTCCTTCAAGGTGCTCGTCAAAGAGCTCCAGAGCCTCGGCCTTTCCGTCGAGGTCTCCAACGACGAAGGCAGCGTCACGTTCCTCGAAGACATCGGAAGCGACATGCCTGAGCTTGGCATCAACCTCTCAGGGTTCGAAGCGGAGGATCTTTTCAATGCTCGAAGTCAATGACTTCAACCAGGTTCGCATCGCCCTCGCCAGCCCGGAGCAGATCCGCTCCTGGTCCTACGGCGAGGTCAAGAAGCCCGAGACGATCAACTACCGCACCCTGAAG
>CAYYYI010000106.1:0-4927 GCA_964475735.1 uncultured Anaerolineaceae bacterium | reverse complement strand
CCTCTTCTGCGAGAAGATCTTCGGCCCCACCAAGGACTTCGAGTGCTACTGCGGCAAGTACAAGCGCGTCCGCTACAAGGGCATCATCTGCGACAAGTGCGGTGTCGAAGTTGCCCGCGCCAAGGTGCGCCGCGAGCGGATGGGCCACGTCGAGCTGGCAAGCCCCGTCAGCCACATCTGGTTCGTCAAGGGCACCCCCAGTAAGCTCGGGCTCCTGCTCGACATCTCGCCCCGCAACCTCGAGCGCGTCCTTTACTTCGCTCAGTACATGATCACCGAAGTAGATGATGCCGCCCGGCAGATTGAGATGAACCGCGTCCGCGAGCAGATGGCCAACGTCGTCGAAGAGCGGGTCGCTGAAATCAGACCGCGCAGGGAGAAACTCGAAGCCGAGCTGGAAGAAGCGAATGCCAAACTCCAGGCCAAAGTCCAGGAACAGCAGCTCCGCATCGAAGCCGAGCGCAAGATCTCTCGCGACGCCCTCGAAGCCGCCGCTGCACGCTCTGTCGAACAGGCAGAGGCTGCCCAGGGCGGCATCCTTGAAGCTGACATAACGCTTCTCGGCGACTCCATCTTCGAAGCCGGTGCGAAGATCACCAAAGCCTCCGTCACCCGCGTCAAGAAGGAAGGCGATAAGCGCCTCATCGCCTTCGACAAAGAAACCGAGAAGATGAAGGCTGCCGAAAGCCTCCTCGCTGATTCCGCCCTCGATGACGCAAAGGCCGCGCTTTACGACGAGCTGAACCCCTTGCAGGTGCGCGAGCGCGCGGTGCGCGAAGAAGTGGAAGAACAGTACAAGGAGCGCCTGCGCGACCTCGAAGACCTCGCCGACCCGATTGCCGACGACCGCGTGGCGCTGCTTTCAGAGGCGCGCTACCGCGAGCTCTCGGACCTCTTCGGGCACATCTTCAAGGCTGGCATGGGCGCCGAAGCCGTCCTGCAGGTGCTTGAGCGGCTCGACCTGGATGTGCTTCGCAACAAGCTCAAGCACGAAATCCTCACCGCCAGCGGCCAGCGCCGCAAGAAGGCCACCAAGCGCCTGAACGTCGTCGAAGACCTCATCGAATCCGGCAACAAGCCCACCTGGATGGTCTTTCAGGTTCTGCCCGTGCTCCCGCCCGACCTGCGCCCCATGGTGCAGCTCGATGGCGGCCGCTTCGCCACCAGCGACCTGAACGACCTCTACCGCCGCGTCATCAACCGCAACAATCGCCTCAAGCGCCTCCTCGATCTTGGCGCCCCGGAGATCATCATCCGCAACGAGAAGCGCATGCTGCAGGAGGCGGTCGATAGCCTCATTGACAACGGCCGCCGCGGGCGCGCTGTGTCCGGTAGCGGCAACCACAAGCTCAAGAGCCTCAGCGATATGCTGAAGGGCAAGCAGGGCCGCTTCCGCCGCAACCTGCTGGGCAAGCGCGTCGACTACTCCGGCCGCTCCGTGATCGTCGTTGGTCCCGAGCTGCAGTTGAACCAGTGCGGGCTCCCCAAGCGCATGGCGCTCGAGCTGTTTAAGCCTTTCGTCATGCACTCGCTTGTCGCCAAGGGACTCGCCCACAACATCAAGAGCGCCAAGCGCATCGTCGAACGCGCCCGGCCCGAGGTGTGGGACGTGCTCGACGAAGTCATCCACGACCGCCCGGTCCTGTTGAACCGCGCACCCACCCTCCACCGCCTGGGCATCCAGGCCTTCCAGCCGATCCTCATCGAAGGCTCGGCCATTCAGCTCCACCCGCTCGTCTGTTCGGCCTTCAACGCCGACTTCGATGGCGACCAGATGGCTGTCCATGTGCCGCTCAGCCGCGAAGCCGTGGCCGAGGCCAAGCAGATTCTTCTCTCCACCAACAACCTGCTCTCTCCTGCCAGCGGCGAGCCGATCGTCGCCCCCTCCCTCGACATGGTCCTCGGCTGCTACTACATGACCGACGTCGATGACAACGCGCGCGGCTCCCATAAGGGCGCTGGCGACGGCAAGGCGAGTGTCGAAATCTACGGCTCTTTCGAGGAAGCGAAGCTCGCCTTCGACCTGGGGATAGTGGACCTCCGCGCGAAGATCAAGGTCCGCACGACGCGCGCCGTGATGACGGGCGGCGTCACCACCACGCCGGAAGTCGCTCCCGACGGACGTCCCCGGACCCATTTCCTGGAGACCACCGTTGGCCGGATCATCTTCAACGAGGTTCTGCCTGAGGAGATCCCCTTCCAGAACGACACCATGGACCGCCCCACCTTGCGGCGTGTCGTGGCCTCCTGCTACCGCCAGCTCGGCGGCGAACGCACCGCCGAAGTCGTCGATCGCATCAAGAACACCGGTTTCCACTACGCCACGCGGTCGGGCATCACCATCGCCATCCACGAAATCCAGGTCCCCCGCGAAAAGGAACAGCTCCTTCTGGAAGCCGACCGCGAGGTCGACGACCTGGTCGAGCAGTACCAGATGGGCCTCATTACCGACGACGAGCGCTACCAGGGAACGGTCGAGGTCTGGAGCGAGACGACCAAGAAGATCGAAAAGGCCATCAAAGATCGCATGCCTGAATACGGCTCGCTCAACTACATGGCCAGCTCGGGGACAAAGGGCAACATCACCCAGATCCGCCAGATGGCGGGCATGCGCGGCCTCATGGCCGACCCCAACGGCAAGGTCATCGAGCTCCCCATCCGCGGCTCGTTCCGCGAAGGGCTCACCGTCCTCGAGTACTTCATCTCCACCCACGGCGCCCGCAAGGGCCTCGCCGACACCGCCCTCCGGACCGCCGACTCAGGCTACCTCACGCGCCGTCTCATCGACGTCGCCCAGGACGTCATCGTCCTTGAGGAGGACTGCGGCACAACAACCGGCCTCTGGATCGAGCGCGAAGAGAAAAGCGACGTCCTCGAAACCATGTCCGATCGCATCATCGGCCGCTACGCCGCTGCCCCCATCGCCGACGAGGAAACAGGCGAAGTCCTGTGCGACCGCGATGAAGAGATCGACGAGGACGTTGCTGCCGCCATCGACAATCGCGGCGTAATGCGCGTCTTCGTCCGCACCCCTATGTCCTGCGAAGCCGAGCGAGGCATCTGTGCTCTGTGCTATGGCCGCGATCTCGGCCGCGGCGAGCTTGCGAAGCTTCGCACCGCAGTTGGCATCATCGCCGCCCAGTCCATCGGCGAACCCGGCACACAGCTCACCATGCGCACCTTCCATACGGGTGGCGTCGCCAGCGTCGCCGACATCACCAGCGGCCTTCCCCGCGTCGAGGAGATCTTCGAAGCCCGGGCCCCCAAGGGCGAGGCGATCATCAGCGAGATCGACGGCGCCGTAGAGGTCTCCCAGGAGAACGATCGGCGCCTGGTCCGCATCGTCAACCAGTTCTCCCACGTCGAGGAGTACGACATCCCGAAGGGCGCCGAGATCCTCTGTAAGGACGGAGAACACGTTTCCGACGGTGCTGTGCTCGCGAGGCTCCCCGGTGCACGCGGGTCCACCGACGTTGCCGCCACCGGCGGACAGGTGCTCTCTCGCCTCTCCGGGATTGCTCGCGTGCCTGCGGGCAAGAACAAGGTGCAGGTCATCTACGAAGAGCGCGAGGAGCGCGAGTACCCCATTCCCGCTGCCGCGCGTCTGCTCGTCGAAACCGGCGATTCTGTCACCGCCGGCGCCCAGATCACCGAGGGCGCCCGCAACCCCCAGCACATCCTCGCCATCCAGGGGCCCGAGGCCGTGCGCAAGTACATGGTCGACGAGGTCCAGAAGGTCTACAAGTCCCAGGGCGTGAACATCAACGACAAGCACGTCGAGGTCATCACTCGCCAGATGCTGCGCCGCGTGAAGGTTGACCACCCCGGCGATACCGGGCTCCTGCCCGGTGACCTTGTCGACCGCCGCGAATTCACCGAGATCAACAACCGCGTTGTGGCCGAAGGTGGCGAGCCCGCCACCGGCCAGCCGGTGCTCCTGGGCGTCACCAAGGCCTCGCTCAATACAGACTCGTGGCTTGCGGCTGCCTCCTTCCAGGAGACCACCCGCGTGCTCACCAACGCCTCCATCGAAGGCAAAATCGACCGCTTGCTCGGGCTCAAGGAAAACGTCATCATCGGCAAGCTCATCCCGGCGAGGGCCGACATCGTGGTCGCACGCCGGGAGCATATCGCCGAACTGGATCTGCCGGAGTCGCTCCTGCTCGAAGAAGAGGCCGAGCTCGAACGAATGCTCGGCGCAATGGAGTCCGGCGGGAGCCGGAGCCGTGCCGGCGTCGCAACATTCGAACGCGATGAAGAAGAAGACATCCTCGAAGCCGACGATGAGGAGGACGAGGAAGAGGTCGAAGACTTCCAGGTCGGAGCCGGCGAGGAGTAGCTCCCGGTCCAACCGCACATGTGTCATCGTGGAGGGCTTCCCCCATGGGAGCCCCTCCACTTCTTTCGTACGAGGCGGCGGGCTATCCCCTGGGGCCCATCAGAACAACGGCAGTCGCCGCCATTGCCTCGCCCCTCCCCACCGCGTCGAGCCCTTCGCCGGACTTCGCCTTCACGCTGACTCTGCTCGCATCCACTCCCGCTACCTCCGCGATCCGCTCCCCGATGTGCGGGATGTACGGCGCCAGCCGGGGCCGCTCGGCCCGCACGGTGGCGTCGACGTTCACAAGCTCCCAGCCGGCGTCCCGCGCCATTCGCAAGGCCGCCCGCAGGAAGTCCGCACTGTCGGCGCCTTCATTGCGCGGATCGGACGGCGGGAAGTGCTGGCCGATGTCCCCCAGCGCGGCCGCCCCCAGGACCGCGTCAGTGATGGCGTGCATGAGCACGTCCGCGTCGCTGTGCCCGGCCAACCCCGGCCCCTCCTCGATGAGGACACCGCCGAGCACAAGCGTGCGGCTGTCGTCTACGCGGTGAATGTCCTCGCCCTGCCCTACGCGCATGGGCAACGCCCCTGGCTGCGAAGAATGGC